>CALMAY010000038.1 GCA_937861125.1 uncultured bacterium
CTAGCGTGTTCGAGTGGTGTGTGGCTATTGCTAATTTTCTCAAGCGCACGAGCGAGTCCTTCTGGGTAGCGAGTCATCAGTGCCGCTGAAGCATCTGCGAGATATTCGCGACGTCGTGAGATAGCGAGCTTCATCATCTCAGCGACGAGAGGGGAGATGATAATAGCGAGTAGTCCAATGACGAGGAGTGCAGGATGAATCTTGCGATCCTCACTGTTGCTACCGCCAAAGAGAAACATACGACCAATCAGATCAGCAACGAGGGCAATAGTACCAACCAAAACAACGGCGACAGTCATGACAAGGATGTCGTAGTTTTTGATGTGTGAGAGTTCGTGCGCGAGGACTCCTTCGAGTTCTTCGTTCTCAAGTGCTGCGATGAGTCCACTCGTCACTGCGATGTGTGAGTGCTCTGGGTTCCTTCCTGTAGCAAAAGCGTTTAAAGCTGGGGAGTCGATGATGTGTACTTTTGGCATTGGCATTCCTTGGCTGATACAGAGATTTTCTACCATGCGATAGAGATAGGGATTGTCTTCTTTTTGTATCTCACGTGCACCAGTACTCATGAGTGCGACCTTGGCACCGCCAAAATAGGAGACGACAGAGGAGATCATCGAGTAGAGGACAGCAAAGAGAAAGATACCATATCCGTATCCAAGATAGACACCAATAAACCAGCCCAACGCCATCACGAGTGCAAAGAAGACGACCATGAGGAGGGAGGTTTTGCGTTTATTACTCGTAATCTGTGAATACATACGTGACTTAGAATTTCACCTCGATATTCTTTCGCTCACTTGCATCTTCTACTTCAAAGAAAGTAAATGCAGTAAATTTCATGATACCAGCGAGGAGGTTGTTTGGGAATTTCTCAATTTTTGTATTGAAGTCACGCACCATACTGTTGTAAAAGCGGCGTGATGCTTGGATTTTGTTTTCTGTGTCACTGAGCTCATCCATGAGTTGAGCGACGTTGGTGTTTGCTTTGAGATCTGGATAGGCTTCAAATGCAACACGGAGTCCACCAAGGGCACTTCCAAGTGCACTTTCTGCTTTGCCGAGTGCTGCGTTGTCACCACTGGCCTGAGCGTCCATAGCTTGACTGCGGAATTTTGTTACGTTTTCAAGAATCTCACGCTCGTGAGTCATGTATCCTTTGACACTGTTGAGGAGGTTTGGGATGAGGTCATGGCGACGTTTGAGTTGGACATCGATATCAGACCAACCTTCCTTCACACGGTTGCGAAGGATGACGAGACCGTTGTAGAGAGCAATGAGCCACAGTGCGAGAACACCGAGGACGACTGCGAGGATAATAAGTACTGTTGTCATATACGATAGATAATAAAAATAAATAAGTTAATACGTATGTTTTTTGGGCGATACCGGGTATCACGGTGGGGTAATGAGTGTAGTCATAGTGGCTCTTGTTTTTCACTCTATATTATGCGATACTATCTCTAGTTTGTAAAGACTTTTTATCTGTATTATGACACTTATTATCTTTCTCATCGTTCTCTCACTCCTTGTTCTCGTTCACGAAGCTGGTCATTTTGCTGCGGCTCGAGCGTTTGGGGTCAAAGTATATGAGTTTGCACTCGGCTTTCCACCCCGTGCGT
The DNA here is from genome assembly GCA_937861125.1 of uncultured bacterium. Lineage (GTDB taxonomy): Bacteria > Patescibacteriota > Patescibacteriia > Magasanikbacterales > UBA922 > CALMAY01. The sequence continues at coordinate 1,620 of CALMAY010000038.1, forward strand.
TTGGTTGGTACAAGGACCCAGTGAGCGGAAAATTTCGCTTTGTGTGGGGAAAAGGCAAGGAAACGATGAAAAATACGATTGCGGGGGATGAACCAGATGAACAGTATCCAAGCACACTCTATGCGGTCCACTGGCTCCCACTGGGCGGATTTGTCCGTATCAAAGGGGAAAATGGTGAACGTGCCAATGAACCAGACAGCTTTGGTGCACAAAAAGCTTGGAAACGTTTGGTGATTCTCTGTGCGGGTGTGGTGATGAATATTATTTTTGCAGCGTTGGTCCTCTCTGTTGGATTTATGACGGGGCTGCCGACTGATATTACTGGTATGGCAGAGAGTGAACTGTTGCGGGTGAGCGATAAAAAGGTATTAGTGACACAAGTGCAGCCAAATTCTCCAGCTCAAAAAGCTGGTATCAAGATGGGTGAATCTATTGTGGGTGTCAATGATGTGCCAAGTAAGACTGCAGACCAAGCTCGAGAAATGATTGGTATGGACACAGATGGTTCAGTTGCGCTTTCAGTGAGAGATAGTGCTGGCGAAGTTCGAGAGATAATTGTCGTTCCAGAAGTACTTGTGAATAGTGATTCGATACCACGTGTTGGGGTAGTACTCTCTGATATTGGGATTGTGCAGTATCCATTTTTCACGTCACTGTGGAAAGGATTTGTTGCGGCGATATTTGGTCTGATCAATATCTTTGTATCACTTTGGATTTTGATTGTTGGATTGGTCACAGGAGCTGGTGCAAGTTTTGATGTAGCGGGGCCTGTCGGAATTGCAGGGATTGTTGGTGATTCTGCACGTATGGGCTTTGCCTATCTGCTCAATGTCACTGCGATGATCTCACTCTCGCTTGCAGCGATGAATATCCTTCCAATTCCAGCACTCGATGGTGGACGTGCACTCTTTGTTCTCGTTGAAATGGTAACACGAAAAAAAGTCTCAATGCGATTTGAACAGATGGCACATACTGCTGGATTTGTATTGTTGATGATTTTGATTGTGGTGGTGACGTGGAAAGATATTGTTAAATTATTTTAATTGTATGACTATCGATACAACAATGAGTCCAAATGGACATGAGATGCAACAATTTGTTGAACTTATTACTGAAGTATTAAGACAAAAAGGTATTTTTGTGCGGTATATTGTTGAACCAAATGAAAAAAATATAGAGGTGGTAAGAGTAGAAAATCCTACCACTACGGAGGGAATGATTGCTCAGGATTTGCTTGATTCTTTTGAAAAAGCAAAAAAACATATAGGAGATTTTCGGGCACGAGCTTTAGAGGCTTGGTATGAAAATGTACCTATGTTTCAGATGTTGCGAGAAGTTGATCATAAAGCATTAGAAACTATGTTTATAAATTATCTTGATACTTGGTATCCTTCCATTGAACCATTAAGAGAAGGAGATCAAGCAACAATACCAACATCTTCAGAAGTAAGTAAAAGAAGAATGAATTAATTATTTTTTCATTATTACATATATGTCAACGCAACAAACAGTACAAAAAGCACAGCAATACATACAAGAATTACTTGGAAGGAGAAATTATGTGGATTTTTTGACTATTTATAGAGAAAGTAAAAATGCATTTGATGCGGCATTACATAACGCTGTAGATGAAATTGCACAGCGTTATGAAAGTGAAGGTGCGGATTGGTCGGTTAGTGATTTTTTAGAGGAAGTGTATCATGAAGCAAGAAAACGTTTGGTTGAGTTAGAAAAAAATGTTTCTGGTATTGAAAATGCGAGAGTGTATTTAGAGGGGGATTTTAAACCATTTATAGAGGAGGTTGTACAAAGAGAAGATAACGAACGAGGTGGAGAACGACGCTTTTAGTCATTTTTTGATATGTCCCTCCTCGAAGATCTCAAAAAACAGTTTGAAGAAAAAGTCGCACAGATCAAAAGTATTGACTCACTCGATGATGTCGAGCAGTTTTTCTTTTCTCGCAAAAGTGGTGCGCTCACCACTGCGATGAAGGCGCTCAAAGATCTCTCAGACGAAGAACGCAAGGTTGCGGGTGCAGCACTCAATGAGATCAAAACAACATTTGAAACACGCCTCGCGACACTGCGTGCAACACTCTCGGAGCAGTCCATTGGTGCGCAGATTACCAACGAGCAGATCGATGTGACACAGCCGATGATTCTTGCACAGCTCTATGGACACAAACATCCGATTACCAAAATGAGTGAAGAAATTGAGGACCTCTTTATCTCTATGGGATTCAAAGTGGTGGACGGACCAGAGCTTGATAGTGATTATTACAATTTTGAATCGGTTAATGTGCCACCAAACCATCCTGCACGCGACATGCAAGATACACTCTATATCAGAGATCAGAAATCAGTAAACAGTGATCAGGAACAAACAAGTGAAAGTTTGTTGATGAGAACACAGACAAGTACGATGCAGGTGCGTGCGATGCGACAGTATGGTGTACCACTGCGAATGATTGCGCCTGGTCGTGTATTTCGAAACGAAGCGACTGATGCGCGTCATGAACACACGTTCTATCAAATTGAAGGACTGGTTGTAGACAAAGACATATCTTTGAGCCACATGAAGGGAGTGCTTGAGGTCGTTGCTAAACATCTCTATGGACCTGACACACAGCTGCGTCTGCGTCCAAAGTTTTATCCATTTGTGGAGCCAGGAGTCAATGGGGAAGTAACCTGTTTCCTTTGCAAAGGAAAAGGATGTGGTGTGTGTAAACAGACTGGTTGGCTTGAGATTTTTGGTGCGGGCATGACACATCCAAATGTCTTGCGCGAAGCGGGAGTAGATCCTGATGTCTACAGCGCATTTGCCTTTGGGTTTGGACTCAACCGATTTGCGATGCTCAAATACGGTATTGATGATGTGAGAAGTTTCCTCAGTGGAGATGTTCGTTTCCTTGAACAATTCTAATATGAATATTTCGTTTTCTTGGCTCAAAGAGTTTGTACAGATTCCAGATACACTCAGTGCGCAGGATATCGCACGTGAGTTGACCTATCGGGTAGCGGAGGTAGAGGGAGTTGTACAGAGCAATCCATACCTAGATAATGTTGTTGTTGGAAAAATTGACGCAATCAACGCACATCCAAACGCAGATAAACTTCGCTGTTGTCAGGTGAATGTCGGAAATGAAATATTGCCGATCGTGTGTGGCGGAAGCAATCTCGAAGTGGGACAGTATGTCGCTGTCGCGAAAGTTGGGGCACGCGTGCTCTGGCATGGTGAGGGTGAACCAGTGACGCTCGTAGAAACTGCGATTCGTGGTGAGAAAAGTATGGGAATGATTTGTGGTGCGGATGAGATTGGTCTCTCTTCGATGTTTCCAAAACAGAGTGAAAAAGAAATTGTTGATTTGGGTAGTGTCATTCCCGCGAAGGCGGGAATCCAGGTGGTTGGCACACCACTTGCACAGTTACTCAGACTCGATGATGTTGTATTTGAGATGGACAACAAAGCGCTTTCCAACCGTCCTGATCTCTTTGGTCATTATGGCGTCGCACGTGAAGTGGCGGCGGTGTTTGGTCTCCCACTCAATCCATACAAAACAAAAGAGATAAAGTCTGGAAAAGCAGTCGATCTCTCTGTGGATGTCGAGGATGCAGTATTGTGTCCACGATATACGGCCATAGTGATGGACAACGTAACTGTGGGTCCGTCACCTGAGTGGCTCCGATCTCGCATTGAGCGTATTGGACTTCGTAGTATCAACAATATTGTGGATGTTTCCAACTACATCATGTTTGAACTTGGACAACCAACGCACATCTTCGACGCGTTGCGTCTTGAAAATCCAAAATCCAAAATCCAAAATCCAAAATACGAAGTGGTTGTCCGACGTGCAAAAGCGGGGGAGACACTAGAAGCATTGGATGAAAAAACATATAAGCTGACACCAGAGATGCTGGTGATTGCTGATAGTGAAAAACCTCTCGCGATCGCAGGTATCATGGGTGGAATGCACAGTGGTGTGAGTGAATCGACGACGCGCATTGTGATTGAGTCAGCGACCTTTGATCCGATGAGTATTCGTACAACCTCAACTGCACTGGGTCTGCGTAGTGACGCTTCGACTCGTTTTGAAAAAAGCCAAGATCCTCACAACACACTTGTCGCGCTGGAGCGTATCGTCGAGTTGGTACAGCAGGTCTCACCAAACGCTACTGTTGTCAGTCGTGTGGTTGACTCTGCGCCAAAAATGAAAGGGGAGACAACAATTATCTTTTCAACTGATCGTGCACGGATGTTGCTGGGTGCGTCAATTGATGACGCAGAGATGAAACGTATTCTCACTGCACTTGGGTTTGACATTGGCAAACACAAAGCGGGCTGGGAAGTGACCGTGCCATCATGGCGCGCGACCAAAGATGTGCGCATCTTTGAAGATTTAGTGGAGGAGATTGCTCGTGTGTATGGATACGAACATATCAGTGCGACACTCCCAGACCTCTCCATCGCACCACCAGTACAGGAGTCTCTCTACACACTCACTCGCGATGTGCGCGACACATTGATCTACACACACCGTGCGAGTGAATGTTTGCTCTATTCGTTTGTCTCTGAGTCGAGTGTCACGATGCTTGATGAAGACCCAAACACATATCTCGCACTGGCCAACCCGATTGCCAAAGATCGTCCGCTGATTCGTCGCACACTGCTGCCAAACATGCTGCAGACACTCGCAGACAATCAACATCGTAGTAGTAATCTGCGTCTCTTTGAGATCGGCAAAGTGTTTGTTAAAGAAGAGACAGGAGATTTCGCAGATACGACAGAGACATCGACACTCCCAAAACAAGACACACATCTCCTCATCGCGACGACAGCACTCGGTGACGAGTCACCATACACCGCTGTCTTTGAAATGCTTCGACAGACACTCTCATCACGTGGATACAAACTCCGCGTCGTCGCAACACCACATGCACATCTGCACGGTGGGCGTAGTGCAAGTGTCTATGTCGGCAACATCTGTATCGGTACGATGGGAGAACTGCATCCGACATATCAATCACGCTTTGGACTCAACTGGCGTACAGCAGTCGCAGAGGTCAATCTCTCACTTCTCCTCACTGCACCGACTGTCAGTAGTGGCTACACACCACTCCCAGCATATCCGACGGTGACTCGTGATATCGCCTTTGTTGTGAGTACATCGACGACACATGATCAACTTATTCGCACTATCTCACGCGTTCATCCACTGATTCGCTCTGCTATGCTCTTTGATGTGTACCAAGGTAAAGGAGTGGAGGAGGGTAAAAAGAGTGTGGGATATCGTCTCACATATCGATCAGATGAGAAGACGCTTGAGACCAAAGAAATTGACGATGCACACGCAGCGGTAATTGCAGCACTTCAAAAAGAGTTTGCTATCGAGGTGCGGTAATGTCTATGATTGTTTTTATCGATGACTCTGGAGATCCTGGATTTAAATTAGATAGAGGATCTTCTCGATTTTTTGTTATTACTGCAGTTATTTTTGAAGATGAGCTTGAGATAGAAAAAACAGCCGTTGCAATTAAGGAGTTGCGTAGAAAACTGTCTTTTCCAGACACATATGAGTTTAAATTTTTTAAATCAAGACACGATGTTCGTTTGGAGTTTTTAAAAACAATCGCTCCGTTTGAGTTTAAAGTACGGTCTATTGTGGTTGATAAAACACTCATCAGGAGTAATGAATTGAAAAGTACAAAAGAATCTTTTTATAGTTATTTTATCAAAAATTTGTTACAGTATAATAAAGATTCTATTAAAAATGCACGAATTAAAATAGATGGTAGTGGTGATAGGGTTTTTAGAAAAAGTTTTGAAGCATACTTGAGACAACAATTAAATACAAGTACTAAACAAGTTTTTGTTGATTTAAAAATGGTTGATTCAAAAAATAATGTCATGGTGCAGATGGCTGATATGATAGCTGGTACTGTAAAACGGTCCCAAGAAAGACAGGATGGTGTTGAGCTTAAAGAGATACTTCGTAAAAGAGTTAGTGATGAGTGGCAATTTCATTAGAATAAAAAATAACTCCGAAAGGAGTTATTTCCAACCACGTTTCTATACTGCTTGTCGCAGTCACGCCACCGTCCGGTGACAGTTCGAAATACAGGTCTTTGTAAGTACATAGTAACATATATATTGATTTTTTTCAATAGTCTGTGGATAAGTCCGGATTTTTATTTTTATTTATATGTCGAGTGCCTCCGGTGAACAATTTGTAGAAAGTAGTCTCCTGACACTCGATTTCAATCCTGAGTTTGCGCGTGCACTGGAGCTACTCGAACACTCAGACGAACATATCTTTCTCACTGGACGAGCGGGGACGGGCAAGTCGACATTGCTGCGTCAGTTTCGGTTGTATACAAAGAAAAAGGTAGTGGTACTCGCACCAACAGGTGTCGCTGCGGTCAATGTGGCGGGGCAGACGATCCACTCTTTTTTTGGATTCAAACCAGATACGACACTCAAAAAAGTAAAAAGTTTACAGCCAAAAAAACCAGAGCTCTACAAAAAACTGCAGACGATTGTGATTGATGAGATCTCGATGGTGCGCGCGGATCTGCTTGATTGTATTGATATCTTTTTGCGCAAATTTGGTCCGGACAAGAAACGTCCGTTTGGTGGGATTCAGATGGTTTTTATCGGTGACCTCTACCAGCTCCCGCCAGTGGTCTCAGAGAGTGAGAAAGAGCTCTTTGGTCCTGGTGGACTCTATAGTAGTCCGTACTTTTTTTCTGCGCATGTGATTTCACCACCCGCGCAGCTTTTTGATGTCACGCCACTTGCCATCATACGTATTGAACTGCAAAAAGTATATCGCCAGCGAGACACGGACTTTGTCCATCTGCTCAACCTCATCCGCAACAACACAGTCACCAAAGAACACATAACTCAGCTCAACACTCGACACGATCCATCATATCGCTCCACGCACGAAAGTATGGAGATTTCCCTGATGACGACCAACAGTATGGCTGACGAGATGAATGCAACCATGCTTGAGGCACTCGAGGGGAAAGAGTATCTCTTTGGTGCGCAGGTCGAGGGAGATTTTGAAAAAAAGGCATATCCAGCGGATGAGACACTGCGACTCAAAGTCGGTGCACAGGTGATGATGCAAAACAATGATATGAGTGGTCGGTGGATCAACGGCACGATGGGAGTCGTCGTCTCTATCGAGGAGGAGCAGGTGGGGGACAGTGCTGCGCTTGCCGCACTCTCGCACGCATGGGGAGAGGCTCCACAACCAGCGACGACCAGTGCACCACCACTGACAAAGATAAAAATCAGACTCCAAGATGGAATCGAGGTGATCGTGATGCCGCACACTTGGGACATGTACGAGTTTCACTACAACAAAAAATCCAACTCGGTCGAGTCCGAAAGTATCGGCTCCTTTACCCAGTACCCACTGCGTCTCGCCTGGGCCGTGACGATTCACAAGGCGCAGGGCAAGACCTTTGACCGAGTGGTGCTCGACATTGGACGTGGGACATTTGCACCTGGACAGCTCTATGTCGCCCTCTCACGCTGTACGACCTTTGAGGGGCTCATCCTACGACGTCCGGTGGCGCTGCATCATATTTGGATTGATGAGCAGGTGGTGTTGTTTATGGGGCAGGCAGAGGGAGAGAAAAAGAAAAAATCCGCTTGATTGAGCGGGTTTTTTGACGAGGAAATTTTGTGATGGTAAAATGATTGGTAAGAAGATGTTTCTATATATAAAATTTTATTAAATCCTTCGAATTTGATGGGTTTATATAATTCACTGGTTCCAACAGATATTATATATACAGTATGAAACTAAAACAGCTCGCAAAAGTAGACTTGCCGCGAGAAAAATTGGAAAAATATGGTACAAACAAATTGCAAGATTTTGAGTTGCTTGCAATTGTGCTCGGTTCTGGGATTGCGGGACTCAATGTTTTAGAGTTGTCCAAGAAAGTATTACAAAAGACAAAAAAGAAAGGATTGCATCATATTACTCTGGAGGATTTACTGAGTATCAAGGGGTTGGGAAAGGCAAAGGCGCTGCAGATGCTCGCTGTGTTGGAATTGGGTAATCGTTTTTCATCTACTGAACATGTGGAAGTGCTGACACCAAAAGATGTGTGGAATCTCTGTGCGGATATTCGGGAGGTAAAGAAAGAGCACTTTGTGGTGCTCTATCTCGATACGCAGAGTCGTTTGATTGAGAAAAGTATTATCTCTGTGGGTATTTTGGATGAGTCTCTGGTTCATCCGCGCGAGGTGTTTGAGCCGGCGGTTCGTCTGACTGCGTCGAGTGTGATATTGGCACACAATCATCCATCTGGAAATCTAGAGCCGTCTGTAGAGGATCAGAAGGTAACAAAACGGTTGAAGGATGCGGGGGTGTTGCTTGGGATTGAGGTGGCAGATCATGTGATTGTGACGAAAAAAGGGTGGGCGAGCATGAAGGAAAAGGGGATATTCAATACGTAGAAAGGGGTCAATATCGTTAAAATCATAGATTTTTTGTACTATTTTAACGATATTACTTGACTATATCGTTAAATGTTGCTATACTGTACATATATGGCAAATAGACACAAAGTGTACAATCATATCCAGGAATTACGCCAGAGATATTACCAGGCTGTTGTCGGCAAGGAGTCTCTTTTGCGTATGATTGCTGAGGCAGAAGTCTCTGAGCAGGTGTATAACTCCAATGCGATTGAAAATAGCACGCTGTCACTGGACGAGACCGACAAGATTCTTTTGCAAGTAGAGCTTGATCGATTTATATCGGAACGGGAGATTTTTGAGGCAAAGAATCTGGCTCGTGTGGTGACATATATTGAAAATAAGTCAAAGGAGAGTGAGCTTGATTTTGATATTATTTTGTCATTGCACAAGATGTTGATTGCAAATATTCGTGATGAGATTGCTGGTAGATTTAGAAATAAAAATGAATGGGTGCGGGTAGGGGATCATATTGCGCCAAATCCGCTTGAAGTGGAGGATCGTCTACAAAAAGTGTTGACAGAGTATTTTGCAAACACCTCGGAGTCGATTGTCAAACGGATTGCGAAGTTTCATTTGGGGTTTGAGTATGTACATCCATTTGTGGATGGTAATGGACGGATTGGACGGGTGCTCAACAACTATTTGTTGATGCGCGGTGGGTATGTGCCTATCAATATCAAATTTATTGACAGATCTCAGTATTATGATGCGTTTCGAGAGTTTCAGACGCAGGGAAAGACAAAGATTATGGAGATGATTGTGGCCAAAGCGCTCACCAACAGTTATCATAAACGGCTTGCTTATTTGGAAAACAAAGTGATTATGGATTTGGCTGATTATGCCAAAGAATACAAACTCTCCCATGCGAATTTGATCAATAAGGCAAAGCGTCAGACTATTGAGGCATTTATGGAAAGAGGGGTTTGGAAGATTGGTGTTACAAAAAATAGGGTATAACATATGCCCAAGAAAGTCTTCAAATAGTTACAATGGAGTCATTGGGGAATAAAATAATGCTAAAACCAGCATTATTTTTGGTTTGACGAAGTGTGCCCAGCAGAGTACAATATAGGTACATATTTCAATCTTTGTATGAAGAAATCAGTCTCTAAAACCTCTGAACAGGTGCTCAATAGCCAGTTGGATGCTCTGCGCGCTGTCTTTCCACAATTCGTCAAAGAAGACACGATTGATTTTGATGCGCTCAAGGCTTTTTTTGATGAACAGCATGTGTCCTCGGGTATGGAGAAATATGGTCTTAACTGGGCGGGCAAGAGTAATGCTTTTCGTGCCTTTCGTACGCTTGCGACTGGGACGCTCACGCCACAGCCAGAGGAAAGTAAAGAGTGGGACAAGACAGAAAATGTTTTTATCGAGGGTGATAATTTAGAGGTGCTGAAATTACTTCAAAAACACTATCGTGAAAAGATCAAGATGATCTATATTGATCCGCCGTACAATACAGGCAAGGATTTTGTTTACAAAGACAACTTTACTCAGGGCGTGGCGGATTATTATGAGCAGACGGGGCAGACGCAGGGTGGGGTCAAGATGATGGCGAATACGGAAAAGAACGGACGCTATCATAGTGATTGGTTGACGATGATGTATCCGCGGCTGTTTTTGGCAAAGAATTTGCTCCGTGAGGATGGGGTAATTTTTATCTCGATTGATGATAACGAGGTGCATAATTTGCGCCTGATTATGGATGAGATTTTTGGGGAGGAGAATTTTGTTGCTCAGATTATTTGGCAGAAAAAATACAGCCCTCAGAATGATGCTACATATTTTTCTGAGATGCACGATTATATAATTTGCTATGCAAAGTTGGTTAAAGAAAATAAAAATACTTCTATCGGTTTTGATCTTAATTTACTAGAAAGAACTGAAGAGCAGAATGCACGTTACACCAACTCAGATAATGATCCGAGAGGTCCGTGGAAGTCTAGTGATATGCTCGCAAAGACGTATGCTAAGATATATGATTACCCTATAATGATTTCTTCAGAAAAATATATTCATCCGCCGGTCGGTAGGTGTTGGAGATTTAGTAGAGAAAAGGTAGAGGAATTAATACGGGATGGAAGAGTTTATTTTGGTAAAAATGGTGACTCTATTCCGTCCCTAAAAAGATTTTTATCAGAGGTGCAACAGGGAATCGTTCCTTCCACTATCTTTTTTAGAGATGAGGTTGGGGATAATCAAGAGGCAACGGTGGAGTTAAAAAATATTTTTGATGGAATTATTTTTGATACACCAAAACCAGTTCGGCTTATTAAAAGGTTAATTAGTCTTTCAACTACAAATAATAAAAATGAAATTATTCTAGACTTTTTTGCAGGTTCTGGTACAACAGCTCATGCTGTTATGGATTTGAACGCTGAGGATGGTGGAAACAGAAAATGGATTTGTGTACAGTTGCCAGAAACGACGGACGAGGAGAGTGAAGCGTATAAAGCTGGATATAAAACAATTGCAGAAATTTCTCGTGAGCGTATTCGTCGTGCTGGTGAGAAGATCGGCAAGGGAGATGTTGGTTTTAAATCATACAAACTCTCTGCGTCAAATTATCGTGTTTGGAATACAGTCACTGACGAAGAAACATTGTTGGAACAATCAAAATTGTTTGTTGAACATCCATTGGTGGATGAATATGATGAACGATCTGTTGTCTTTGAGATTCTGGTCAAAGAAGGATTTGATCTCAATGCATCGGTAGTGCAAGAAAAAGGCGATTTGTCGCTATGGGTCGTGACCGATGGTGACAAAAAGTTGGTTGTCACATTTGCAAAAAAAGTCACCAAAGAGCAGGTGGAGAAATTGAAATTGTCAGCGAGTGATACGTTTGTCTGTTTTGATAGTGCATTGGATGATACAGGGAAGGTGAATGTGGGGAGAGTGGGGAATGTTAAGACGATATAGTATATGAATGGTAATTGGAAAAAAACATACCAACCAATTGAGATTAATAATTTGAATCTTGATTTGAGTAACCCGCGGACAAAAACCGGATCAAAACAAAAATTAGATGATGTGGTGGAAGAATTATTAGATGAAAATATAGTTGATTTAGTTGAAAGTATCGCAATAAAAGGATATGCTGCTGTCTCTGTTTCAATGGTTGTGTGTGAAAATGGTAAAAATGTTGTTATTGATGGTAATAGGAGGTTATTAGCAGTTAAAATTCTTAATGAACCAGATAAGTTCAAAAGATTTGTTCCAAGTGTTATAAGTAACTCAGACTTCGAACGTATAAAACAGCTCTCTAAAATAAAAAAAGAGGAAATTTTGAATTTAACAGCTGTCGTCTATCCATCTAGAAAAGATGCAGAAGAAGAAATGTCTATATTACATTTGGACGGCGAAGCTGTTAAAAAGTGGAAGCCGCTGAGACAGTATAGATATTTTCAAGATCGTCTTTTAAAACAAAAAAGTACCTTATTTGATTTGTCAGAGTCTCTTGGTATTAAATCTGAAAGAATTAAAAAAGGTTTAACAACTATTCAGTTGTTTAATTATGCAAAAGATAATATAGATTTGGGTAATTTAAATGAGAGAGTTTATAACGATAAGGATTTTAGAACGGATAAATTTCAAAAGACAGTTATAAATGAAGAAGGCGAAAGATTTCTTGGATATGTGTTTCACCAAGAAAAATGTATTTTAGTAATTAACAATGAAGAGACTTTTCAAAAAAAGCTAAAAAAAGTTTTGTTGGAGATTTATAAAGATGATTCGATTTTTTTTGCTAGTGCTCAGTATCCAACTGTAAACAGGTCTAAATTTTTTAAAACTTTAGATCCCTCCTTTTTAAATTCGCAGGAGTATTCTTATGAACAAAAAAAGTTACAAGGTGGTTTGCAGTCTGGACAGTCCAGCTTCTTGGAGCCACCTCTGTCAATTGTTCAGAAAACAGAAAGAAGTGATAGAAAACCATTTGGGTTGTTTACTTCCTCTGTTGTTCCGTTCAAATTGAAAAATTCTTCATTAAGATTGCTATATGATGAACTTAAAAATATCGACGTAAAGTCCTTTCCTAATGCAACTCATGATTTACTAAGAACTTTTTTAGAGTGCAGTCTTGCTGAATACTTAGAACAAATCGGTGAATATACTAATGTAAAGAAAAGTGATCAACATAGGCCAAAGCTAAGTGAGATGTTAACTCATGTAATTAGTAGTAAGATTATTAAAAATGAAGATGTTCTTGATAATCTTAAAGATATAAAGACAAACTGGAATGAATCTTATTCTTTAGAAAGAATGAATAAGATTAACCATAATAAAGATTATGCCTCAAATGAATCAGACGTCAGAACCGCATGGTCTAAGTTAGAATCATTTTTTAAAGTAATTTTGAATCCAAAAATTATCAAAAAATAGTTATGAAGTTTTACTCACCATTGCGATATCCAGGTGGAAAAAACAAATTAGCAAAATTTGTAGCTTTGGTGTGTGAAAAGAATAGTATAAATGGACACTATGTGGAGCCCTATGCAGGTGGCGCGTCTGTTGCTCTATATCTACTCATAAATGGGTATGTAAAAGAAATAACGATAAACGATTATGATCGTTCTATTTATGCCTTTTGGCATTCTGTTCTAAACCATAATAAGAAGTTTTGTGAGATGATTGAAACAGCGGAATTGACTATTGATAACTGGAAAAAACAAAAAATAGTTCAAGAAAATAAGAGTGAATTTAATTTACTAGAATTGGGCTTTTCAACTTTTTTTCTCAATAGGACGAATCGGTCGGGTATTATCAATGGTGGTATTATCGGTGGTTTAGAGCAAAAAGGTAATTATAAGATGGATTGTCGATTTAATAAAGAAGAATTGATTGAACGAATAAAGCTCATTGGGGCATATAAAAATAAAATACATTTAGAAAATCTTGACGCACTTAGTTTGGTCGATAAAATTCAAAAAAAGACAAAAAGTAAAAACGTTATTTTTTACTTTGATCCGCCCTATTTTTTGAAAGGACAATCTCTGTATATGAATGCGTATGAGCCGAATGATCACAAAGAGGTAAGTGAAAAAATTAAAGCAATTAAAAATGCGCATTGGATTGTATCGTACGATAATGTGCCACAGATACAAAGTTTGTATAAAAGTAAAAATGTACAAAAGAAAAATTATGCCTTTGTTCATATTGCATATGAGCCAAGGGAAGGAAAAGAAGTATTATTTTTTAGTAAATATTTGCAAGTTCCTGAGGTAAAAAATCCTACTAAAATATAGAATATGCCAGATGAACATGCTATTATAAAAAATATCGTAATTAAAGCGATGGAAAAGTTCATAACTAAAGATATGGACTTATTACATCTGGATGCTAATGAGAGAAGCATGACTCATAAATTTGCGCAGTATGTTGAAGAGAGTGTTAAAGAATCCTCATATTCAGAATATAGTGTCGATTGTGAGTACAATCGCACTGGATGTAATCCTGATAATTGGCAAAAGAAACTTGAAAATTTAAATTCTGAGCTTGGTAATATTTCTGCCAATGATGACGAAGCGAGTACTGTCTTTCCTGATATAATAGTGCATATTCGTAAAGATAAAAATAGTAATTTACTTATTATTGAAGCAAAGAAAGATGCTACTAGGGGGGGTAATAGAGAGAATATTGATCGGAAAAAATTAAAATTGTATAAAGAAGAATTGAGTTATAGGTACGCATTTTTTATTACATTTCCTGTTGCGTTACTTAGAGGTAAGTGTATTTCAGATATTAATTGTGAAGAGCTGGTTGTAGAGATATGAAATTTCAATTCACCAAAAACCTAGACTACCAACTTGATGCCATAAATGCCGTCGTGAGTATTTTTGATACCGGAAAAAACAACACCTACACCGCCAACCCAAACGAAACCCTCATCCTTCAAACTCTAGAAGCCGTCGTCCAAAATGGATTAGAAATTGATGATCAGCGAATACTCAAGAATCTACAAGCGATACAAAAAAATCAAAACATCGAACCGATATCTGAGTTGGAATCTCTGGATTTTTCTGTTGAGATGGAGACGGGAACTGGTAAGACGTATGTCTACCTCCGAACCATCCTAGAACTCAATGCCAAATACAACCTCAAAAAGTTTATCATCCTCGTTCCATCCGTCGCCATCCGCGAAGGCGTTCTCAAAACCATTGAACAAACCAAAGAGCACTTTCGTGAGATCTACAACATCGGCTTTGGCTCCTTTGCCTATGACTCAGACAAACTCAACCGTGTACGCGATTTTGTCCAATCTAACGACATTCAGATTATGGTCATGACCATCCAGTCGTTCAACAGTGACGACAGAGTCATGCGCGATACACCAGACCGTTTTCATGGCGAGCGCCCGATTGATTTGATTGCCAAAACTCGTCCTGTGGTAATTATGGACGAACCACAAAACATGGAAACCGATCTAGCCAAATCATCAATCTCTGATCTCAACCCACTTTTCAAACTCCGCTACAGTGCCACCCACCGCGAAATCCACAACCTCGTCTACCGCCTCACACCCGTAGACGCCTACCGCAAAGGCTTGGTCAAAAAAATCTCAGTCTACGGCGTCAAAGAGAGTGACGCAGGCGCCTTTCATTTTCGTGTGCAATCAATCAATACCCAAAAAGGAAAAGATCCCTCTGCTCAAGTGGTGTTGGAAGTCAAACGTGCAGACGATAGTTATGTTCAAACAGAGATGATCATTGCGACGGGGGACGATCTCTACCGAAAGTCAAAAAAGAATGACAAATACAAAGACCTCGTTGTCCAAAACGTGGACGCACGTCACGGACGTGTGGAGCTCTCCGACGGTAATTTTTATCAAGTGGACACTATTAGCGACAACAAAGAGGTGATATTTCGTACGCAAATTCGTGAAACCATCAAAGCGCATTTTGACAAACAGCGCGAGATTGGCGAACGTATCAAAGTGTTGTCTCTCTTTTTTATTGATCGGGTAGATAATTATGTGCCAAGCGATAGTTTGTTGCGCACACTGTTTGTTGAAGAGTTTACCAAATTGCAAAAGAATTACGAGCAGTTCAAACAGGTAGATGTCCATACTGTCCACAAAGGGTATTTTGCCAGTAAAAAAGTCAAAGGAGTAGTGGAATACAAAGATAGTACAAGTGGTAGTAGTAAAGAAGATAAAGAGGCCTATGACCTGATCATGAAAGAAAAAGAACGGTTGCTCTCTTTTGCCGAACCTGTTTCTTTTATCTTTTCTCACTCCGCACTCAAAGAAGGTTGGGACAATCCAAACATCTTTCAAATTTGTACGCTGCGCGAGACACAATCAATCATGACAAAACGCCAAGAGATTGGGCGTGGATTGCGTTTACCAGTCGATATCAATGGTGACCGTGTCTATGACCCAGAGGTTTCTATTTTGACCGTTGTCGCCAATGCAAGTTATGAAGAATATGCGTCTGGGCTACAACAAGAGTTCGCGGATGCAGGCTACACTGGAGAAGTAGGTACACAAAATGCTAAAGAGCAAAAAATTACTGTCAAAACCACCAAACATATTGATTCTGAAGAGTTCAAAGAATTGTGGAAACGCATTAGTAAGCGGACGACGTTTAGTCTGGAGGTGCTGACAGAAAAATTGGTACAGCAGGCAGTAGAAAAGATGAATGATTTATCACTTCGTGGTATTACAGTGACGGTGGAAAAAGGGCAAATATCTTTTGATACCAAAGGACAGATTGGTCGTGTGCGCGAAGCAACATCAGGTGGATATAAAATTGATAGAGCAGTGCATATTCCTAATGTAGTAGATCGTGTCTCACGTGAGACAGGTATTACTCGTCAGACGGTATTTAAAATACTCTCTCAAACAGATAGTCTCGATTTAATTTTTGATAGTCCGGAAGAGTATGTCCGTAGTTTAGTTCTTGTTATTAAGACTGAGTTGAATAATTTGCTGGTGAATGAGGGGTTGAAGTATATTCCGACTGGGGAGATGTGGGAAATCAAAATGTTATTTGATGATTTTGAGGCACTACCAAGTAGAAGTATCAAAAGTGAACGTTCAGCGTTTGATCATGTTGTGTTTGATAGTGTAGGAGAGAGGAAATTTGCAGAAAGTTTGGAGATAAGTCAGCGAGTGAAGGTATATACAAAACTACCACGTGGTTTTGAAGTGGATACGCCACTGGGAAAATATATTCCCGATTGGGCGATTGTCTGGAAAACAGCAGAAGGGGACAAGCTGTACCTGGTTCGCGAGACGAAATTTGGATATGATAATGTGGAGCATGATTTGACGTGGGATGAGTTGCGAAAAATTGATTGTGCGAAGAAGCATTTTGAGGCGATTGGGGTTAATTTTAATATTGCTCAGTCAGCGGATTTGTCAGATTTAATTTAGTGTTCTATGCGTCAAATTACACCACAAGTGACTAATCTATTTCATGCGTTGCAAAAAAGAGGAGTGGATTGTGAAATAGAAGAATGGGATGGGCATAAACATGTGGATATTTCTATTCCCAAGTCATATATTGATATTGAGGTAAATGGATTGACACATTATATTGATCCAGAGACTATGGTTCGTGATTTAAACCGAATGTATTGGTCATTTAAAAATGATAGATTTCTTACGCTACATATTCCAAACATGATAGTAGATCAGCACTTGGAGCAACTTGCTGACTCTATTGCATATGCTGCACAACTAAAAAAAGAAGAACATAAAAAAAGAAATAATGTTTGGTGGAAAAAGATATTACGTGCTGTTCTTGAATAAATATATGGCAACTATCAAAACCGTACCAACCAAAGCAAGTGTGAGTGCATATCTGAGTGCCATCACCGATCCAATCCGAAAAAAAGAGTGCAAGGCAATCGACACACTGATGCGCGAAGTCAGTGGATCTAAACCCGTGATGTGGGGTGAGAGTCTAGTCGGATATGGCAGTGTCTCTATGACCTATGCGAGCGGTCGAGCCGTGGACTGGATCATGATGGGATTTTCATCACGCAAAGCGGCGATATCGCTGTACCTCACCTGCAACCTCGATGAGTTTGCTGATCTACTCGAGAAACTCGGACCACACAAGCGGGGAGTCGGGTGTCTGTATATCAAGACACTGGCCGATGTCGATATGAAAGTCCTCAAACAGCTCTGTGTGCGTGCCAAAAAGAATGCAGGAAAGAATGTGTATTAGCATTGTATGAATCCACAACTACATCCAGTCGTCGGACATATTCATCTCACGGTCGCGGATCTCGAGCGTGCGCTCTGGTTTTATCGTGACCTGCTTGGGTTTACGGTGACATCACGGTATGGTGACTCGGCAGTCTTTCTCTCTGCGGGCGGGTATCACCACCATATCGGACTCAATACGTGGAACGGTGTCGGGGCGCCGAGTGCACCACCAGGATATACAGGAATGTATCATGTTGCGTTTTTGTATCCTGATCGGAAATCACTGGCGATTGTACTCAAACGATTGATCGATGCTGGGTATCAGCTCGAGGGCGCGGCGGATCATGGGGTATCAGAGGCGATCTATCTGCGTGATCCAGACAACAATGGGGTAGAGCTTTATGTCGATCGACCCAAAGAGCAATGGCAGGTGAGTAATGATGGAATGGTGGAGATAAAGACAGAGAGATTGGATCTCAATAATTTGTTGGCGGAGGCGCAGATGTAATGGTAACAAATGTCCTGTTTTTTCGTCTCCTATAGGTGTATACTTATAGATATATGAAAAAGAGACAACAAAACGGAGTGGTACTCTATCAAACAAAATCTGGAGCGATTGAGCTGCGGGGTGATTTTGCGCATGAGACAGTATGGGCGACACAGGCTGAGATCGCAGCTATTTTTGATGTTGAGCGCTCTGTAGTTACAAAGCACATTAAAAATGTGCTGTCTGTGAAAGAAGTTAGTGAAAAAAGCAATGTGCAAAAAATGCACATTGCAAATTCAGACAAACCTGTATCACTCTATTCGCTTGATATTATTTTATCTGTAGGGTATAGAACCAACTCTGCACGTGCAATTGAGTTCCGCCAATGGGCAACCAAGACGCTCAAAGAGCATATTACCAAAGGATACACCATCAATAAAAAACAAGTTGCCAAGAATTATGATGCGTTCCTCAAATCAATTGCTGATATCGAAGCATTGCTCCCAGAGCACATGACACTGGACCCAAAGGCGGTGCTTGAATTGGTACGAGAGTTTTCTACGACCTGGGTATCACTCGATGCATATGACAAAGAGACGTTGAAGTCAATTGGAAGTACAAAAAAATCAGTCCAGTTGAGTACTGTTGAATTGCTCAATGCGATTGGTGAATTGCGTACTGAGTTGATGAAGAAAAAAGAAGCGAGTGAGTTGTTTGCTCAGGAGCGTCAGAAGGGAAGTATCGAGGGAATTGTCGGAAATGTGATGCAATCGTTTGGTGGGACAGCGGTGTATCCAAGTGTTGAGGAAAAAGCGGCAAACCTCCTGTACTTTATGGTCAAAAATCATCCCTTTAGTGATGGAAATAAACGCTCTGGTGCGTTTACCTTTATGTGGTTTTTGCACAAAGCAAAAGCAAAGGGAGTGCGTCAGATCAATACAGCAGCACTCACTGCGCTCACATTGCTGATTGCTGAAAGTGATCCAAAGAAAAAAGATCAGATGGTGGCATTGGTAACGACGATGTTGGCGGTGAAATAGACCTATGTATTATGTCTACATGCTCCAGTGTGCTGACGGGACATTCTATACTGGTATTACGACTGACATCGCTCGACGCGTAGCGGAGCACAACACTTCGGTGCGCGGTGCGAGCTATACGCGCGGTCGCCGGCCGGTGCAGCTACTCTGTGCCAAAGAGTTTTCAGACAGAAGTAGCGCAAGTAAAGAAGAATGTCGCTTGAAAAAACTTACGAGAGAAGAAAAGTTGGAATGGTGTGTGGCTATGTAATCTGGTATGATGTTATGTATATGAAATATAAGTCTATTTTTCTTGTATTGTTGCCAATCGTATTTGCTGTCGTGACAATGTTGTTATATCACATGATTGGTGAGAATTTGCACGATGACATTCTCGGAAATACTATAGGTATTGTCTCTTTCTTCCTGTTTGTAAGTGGTCTGCATGTACTGTATTTTTTCTGGATTTTATATTTGAGAATCATAAAGTCTGTAAAAACTGTTCATGTGGTAATAAGTATCCCGACGATAGTGCTCTATATCGGGTTTGGTTTTTTGGGACACATTATCATAGCCGGGAGAGGTCGCGTGTTGGATCTTGGGCCAGATCCATTTGTGCCGAAAACAACAATAACAAGTCATCAGCAAGTTCCATTTTGGAGTATTGATTTTTGGGTGACAGATGAGATGTATATCAAGAGGAATCGTGAAAAAAAGATTGCTGATATGCAAAAGGCACGACAAGGAAGTCTCATTGGTCACGTCGGTACAGATCTACAGGGTTGGTCACGTGAAAGGGTATTGTATGCATTTGGAAGTCCAAGTAAGATAACTCCAATGGGTGGTGGTTTAGAAAAATGGGTGTACCATCCTTGGACCAATCATCCTGATTGGGAAATGCCAGTGTATTTACAAGATGATGTGCTTCTTAAAATTGGAGATTAGATAAAGTGTGCAATAAAAACATCCTCGGTTTGTCACGAGGATGTTTTTTATATGATGAGAGTATATTATTGATTTGTATTTGTCGCTTTGTCTGCCATTCTTTCACCAAACTGACGTGCATGTTTCATCATGCGTTTCTCTGGCATATCTGCCATCTTACTTGTGATGGTGGCGTAGCGTTTATCTGCCTGTGCTTGGGTGATGGTACCCTTTTCTACTAGTGCAGAGAGTTCTGCTTTGATACGTGCATCAGCAGCTGCTTTCATTTTTGCTTTGATCTGTTCTTCTGTGATTCCTTTTTCTTCTGCAAGGTCTTTGAATGATGTGCCATTTGCCCATGCTTCTTTGATCTCATCTACTGAGATACCCAGAAGCTCTGCTTGCTCTGCAAACATTTGTGTTTGGTGTGCGGCAAAATCCTCGGCGCAGAAGTTCGGGCGCATCATGCCCCCAAATCCAAATCCACTCCCAGGACCATGAGCTGATGCGACACCAGCGCCGACAAATGAGAGGCCAAGAATAGGAAGTGCAGCGAGTGCTGCCATGTGAGTACGTTTCATATAAGTACATGATAGATGAATAGACTGTGTTGTTCTAGAACATCTATACTACATATCATCGCACTGTTTTATTTCATCGGTTTAAATTTTTCTTCTCGTTGTTTTGGAAGTCGATGAATCCCCATAGCTTCGATGGTGTCACCATGTCGAACACCAAAGACAGAGATAATTTCACCCGGAATAATACGAGTGTTTGGGGTGAGTTGTGTCTGCTCTGTGACGATGATAAAGAGTGGTGGGCGCTTTGGATGCTCGAGAACAAAGCCATCTGTTGTGGTATTAGTGATACGACCCCATGTCAGTTTATCGCTTGGTGGTTTGTTGTGGTAGTGAGTATAGAGTGGTTTCATCAGAGGGATGTTTGATGCTGCTGCGTGTTCTATCAGTGTTTCATAAAGTGTTGTCCTTGCTACTAGAAATCCACCAAAGACAGTGATGATACTGACTGCTGCGAGCGAGTAGATCAGTGGTCGTCTATAGACAAATGAAATGTGTCTCAAAAACATCTCAAGTACAATCACAAAAATAATCACCAAGAGGATAATAATCCACGGCAGAGAAAAAATAATGGCGAGTGCTCCGGCAATGCCAAATGTCGGGACAAAGGTGATCGACTCACTATTGAGAATAAAAAAGATAAAGCTCATCAAAAACAACGTGAGACAAACAAGGAGGAGTGCGCCAGTTGTCATCAACGCACCCAGAAGCACAAAGTACCATCGAGGACGGATTGATGGGGTGGTTTGTGTAAGGATCTCTGTGATGCGAGTTGAGAGGGTTGAGTTGTCACTGTCGTGTGTCATATGAGTTTGGTTTGCTCTGAGATGATCTTTTTTAATTGTGCTTTACCGCGTGAGATGCGTACACCGACCGTCGAGACAGGGAGGCGGAGCACATCAGCGATATCAGTATAGGGGAGATCATCAAAGTAAAACAGAACAAGCGGTTCACGGTATTTAATATCTATCTGGGTCAGGTACTCTGTTAATTGTGCTTTGAGTATATCACGATCGAGTTCTTCGGTGATACTTTTTTCTTTGAGCTGTGGAAACATGGTATCGATATCAAACGAAAACAATGGAATATCTCGGCGCTTGCGCGCGGCATTGACGAACTCGTTGTGTGCGATACGATAAATCCACGGTGAAAATCGTTCTGTTGTTTTGAAGCTTTTGATGTTGATATAGACTTTGATGAAAATATTTTGGGTGATATCTTCGATGTCTTCGTGACTGCGTAAAAATGTGTGTCCGTATCGGAGTAGTCGTTGTTCATAACGTGTCACGAGTATGTGAAACAAGTCAGTGCGTCCATCCTGCACTGCTTTGGCAATTGATTCGTCTGTATCTCGTGATTGGATGTCAGGCATAGGACTGATACGTCTTGTATACTACACTGTAGCACAGTGTTTTATTTCATGCGAGCAGGACAATTGTGTGTAAAAAAAGTTATCAACATATATACAACATGCGCGTGTTGTGTTTTTGTGGTATACTATGTATGAAAAGAAAAAAAGGAAAAGATACAAGGATACAACCAATTACTTATTACTTATTACTCATTTAGCTGGAGGCTCGTATGTTATTTGAATCAAGTCAAGATCTACTCTACATTATTTTATCCGTCTGTGCGCTGTGGTTTACAGTGTTCCTGTGTTGGTTGTTGTTCCAAGCAGCTCGCTTTGTTCGCAACGCGAATCTGATTGTAGAAAATGTGACAGAGAAACTCGAGATGCTCAACGAAGCAGTCAATGTGGTCAAGAAAAAAATGGAAGTGATGAATGGACACATGGGGCTTGTAAGTTCACTTGCATCGACACTAGTAGAGAAATTTATTGTTCAAAAAATGGGAGCGGCACTTGAAAAACGAACTGGTGAAAAGAGCGCAAAAAAAGCAACAAAACGACGATAATTATTATTTTTTTGTTTCATATTGCTGGGAGGTACAAATTGTACCTCTTTTTTGTAGAGATATAATATATAAATAGTTTAGTGATAAATGTTTTGGGTATAAAAAATGCCAGATATATATCATTGTAATTTTGTATGAAAAAAGATTTTGATACGTGGAATGCTAAGAAGAAAAAATTGGAAGAAGTATCAGAAAAGTTTCTGTTCAAGACGGGCGATATTTGGTGGTGTTCCGTAGGATTAAATGTAAGAGTAGAATCTTGTGGAAAAGGCGAAAATTACCAAAGACCGGTTTTGGTACTTAAAAAATTATCAGCAGAAAGTTTTATTGGCATCCCTCTTTCAACCCAAGAAAAAGTTGGATCTTGGTTTATCGATATAACAGTACGTGGAGAAAAACGGTACGCTCTTTTGTATCAAATACGAATGTTTAGTACTAGTCGTTTTCAACGTCGTTTTGCCACACTTGATGATACAGATTTTTCTCGGGTAAAACAAAAACTCGAGGCATTGCTCGAGCTTTCTAATCATCACCAGAGCCGAAGCCCTGGATCGGTGGGAGAATCCCAAAAGTAATGTAAGTATAGATGATAGTGAGAAAAATGTCAAATTGTTGAGTGTTGCTTTCCCCCCAGTTTTCCGCTACTATAGAGCCATATTTGTATGGCATTTACCCATTTACACGTTCACTCTCACTATTCGCTTTTGACTGGTCTCGCGACTATCAAGGCGCTGGTTAAAGATGCAAAGAAAAAGGGGTTTTCTGCGATTGCACTGACGGATTATGCGACGATGTATGGTGCGATTGAGTTTTATGAAACTTGTCTCAAAGAAGAGATAAAACCGATCATTGGGTTTGAAGCGTATGTCGCTGCGGGGCGACGTGACGATGATAATCCAGCGTATTTTCATCTGACACTATTGGCTGAAAATTATCATGGCTATCGTAATCTCATTGAGTTGTCATCAGCGGGATGTCTCGAGGGAAATAAGCACGGCAAACCACGTATTGATAAAGAATTATTACAAAAATACAAAGATGGTGTTATTGTTTTGTCAGGAACTATTGCGGGTGAGATTCCACAATTGCTTCGTGCAGATAAATATGTGGAGGCCAAAAAAGTGGCACTCTGGTACAAAGAGCTGCTCGGTGCGGAGTATTTCTTTTTGGAACTTCAGGATCATCCGGCGATTCCAGGACAGATTGATGTCAATACAAAATTGATTCAGTTGGGTGAGGACGTAGGACTTGAGTGCGTCGTGACACGTGATGTGCACTATCTCAACCCAGATGATACACACGCGCAGGATGTATTGACCTGTATTCGCGATGGTCACAAAGTAGCTGATCCAAATCGAGTGGATTATCGTCAAGTGGATCGCTCACTCAATACTGAGGCAGATATCACTTCACGTTTTCGTCATATTCAAAAAGCGATTGAGAATACACAGACCATTGCTAATCGTATCAACATTGTCATTGAGCTCAACAAATGGCACTTTGCACCAATTGATTTGCCACCAGGCAAAAATGCGGATGAAGCACTTGCCGATTTTGCATACACACTGGCACCGACCAAATACAATCCAGTGACAGATGAGATCAAGGAGCGTATTGCCTATGAGCTCGATATTATCAAAACCAAAGGGTACTCACCGTACTTTATCTGTGTGGCAGACTATGTGAAGTATGCCAAGAGTAATGGTATTGTGGAGACGACGCGTGGATCAGCTGCTGGTTCAGTTGTGTCGTATGTAATGGGAATTACGACGGTGGATCCGATTCGATTCAAGTTGCCGTTTGAACGCTTTTTGAATCCATTTCGTCCATCACCTCCGGATATTGATACTGACTTTGCTGACGACAGACGTGATGACATGATCAAATATGTGACGGACAAATACGGCGCTGATCGTGTGGCGCAGATTATTACGTTTGGAACCATGGCGGCGCGTGCGAGTGTACGTGATGTAGGACGTGCGCTGGGACTTGGATATGGATTCTGTGATCAGGTGGCCAAGTTGATTCCGCAGGGTGCGCAGGGTTTCCCAATGACGATTGAGCGTGCACTCAAAGAAGAGCCAGATCTCAAAAAATTGTATGATAGTAATGAAGATGTGAAACGTCTTTTGGATTTGGCACAAAAAGTAGAAGGGTGTGCGCGTCATACCTCTATCCACGCTGCGGGTGTGGTGATTTCACCAACCAAACTGACAGACTTTACACCAGTGCAGTATGAAACGGGGGGAACACGTCTGACGACACAATATGAAATGCATGCGGTAGAAGCAGCGGGGGTGCTCAAGATGGACTTTTTGGGTATTCGCAACTTGTCTATTTTAGGAAAAGCGGTTGAGATTGTAGAAAAAACCACAGGAGACAAAATTGATATTTATAATCTGCCTTTTGATGATAGACCGACATTTGAGATGCTCTCACGTGGTGAAACCGAAGGAACCTTTCAGCTTGGTGGAAGTGGTATGACTCGTTGGCTCAAGGAGCTGCGACCATCAACGATTGATGATATCATGGCGATGGTGGCGCTGTATCGTCCGGGTCCGATGGATGCTATCCCAGAGTATATTCGCCGTAAACACAATCCGAGTACTGTGACATATCTAGATCCTAGAATGGAGGAGTATCTCAAAGCGTCGTTTGGTTTGCTTGTCTACCAAGACGATGTGTTGTTGACCTCTATCAAGCTCGCTGGATACAACTGGGAGGAAGCAGATAAATTCCGTAAAGCGATGGGAAAAAAGATTCCAGAAGAAATGGCAAAACAAAAACAAAAGTTTTATGACGGCTGTAAAAACTTTGGTAACCTCAGTACCGATATTATTGATGAGCTCTGGCGTCAGATCGAACCGTTTGCAGCGTATGGATTCAACAAAGCGCATGCTGCGAGCTATGGTATCGTCGCGTATCAGACATCATACATGAAGGCGCACTATCCAGTGCAATATATGACAGCGGTGATGCAGGCTGAAGCGGGTGATGCAGAAAAGATTGCGGCTGTGGTGTTTGAATGTTCACGTCTCAAGATCGATGTGCTTCCACCAGATATCAATGAAAGTTTCCGTAGCTTTGCGATGGTGAGTAAACATGGTGAGCCTGGGCGTATTCGGTTTGGTCTCTCTGCGATCAAAAATCTCGGTGAACATATCTCAGAGGTGATCTATATGGAGCGAAAAAAGAATGGACCATATAAAACACTCGAGGATCTTCTCGAACGCGTTAATGATAAAGACTTAAACAAAAAATCACTGGAAGCATTGATTCAGACAGGAGCACTGGATGGATTTGGATATGATCGTGGGGTGCTGATGGGTAACATTGAACATCTGCTTGGATACGTGCGTCGTATTCGTGAAGAGGGAGAGACACAGCAGTTCTCACTCTTTAGTGGTACTTCAATTTCACTCGACAACAAACTCTCGATGAAACCAGCACCAGATGCGACGATGGATCAAAAGCTGACGTGGGAGAAAAACCTACTTGGACTCTATGTCTCATCACATCCGTTTGCACCGTATGAACCGATGTTTGGTTCTGCACTGACACCGCTTTCGCAGGTGGAGTCTCAACCACGTGATGGGTGGGTGATTATCGGTGGTGTGCTTGATACTGTGACCAAGAAAATTACCAAGAGTGGAAAGATTATGATGTTTGCAACGATGCAGGATCGCAGTGGAACGCTCGAGATTTTGGTGTTCCCAAAAACATTTGAACAAACACAGGAGATCTGGAAAGCGGGAGCAGTGGTCTGTGTTGTAGGAAAAACACCAAAAGAAGAAGGGGACAACAAAGTGTTTGTTGAAAAAGCATTTGTCCTAACACCTGAGTCAGCACCAGCTGTCGCAAGTCAGCTCGCAGTCGGTGGCAATATGCCTGCACCTGCACCAGCCGCAGCACCCGTAGAAGCACGACTCGAAATTGAGATGACTCAAGAGCAAGTATCAATGGCAGCCGAGAAACTCAAAGGCACATTTATGCGCAATCCAGGACGGACTCGTGTCTATATTCGTGTTGGGTCAAATGTGTTGCGCACAGATATTTTGGTGGAGCCGTCAGAAGCTTTGAAACAAGAAATTGAGAATGTGGTGGGGGTGGGGAGTGTCGGAAATTTTTAATTAAATTGGTGAATGTTCTTGCCAACTTTTCAATTCATCAAATATTTTGTCATTAAAAGATTTTGGTTTGAATTTGAAAATAGCATCAGCATTTCTCGTGCAATACTCAAGTTCTTTGGCATTGTTTTGACTTGAATACCATTTGAAACTGTCGATAATATTGGCGTTTTTATCTGTTTAGGTGACGAGTACCCTTCAATTTATTAACGGTGGCAATATATTCACCCGCTTCTCTAATTAATTCTTCGATGGTATGGATATCTTTTTTGGTAATAGCTTCTCTAATTTTTAAAGCAATTTGGTCTATATAAGTTACTTCTTCAGGTATTTCATCTAGATTTGTTACTCTACGTGCTATATATTGAAGATCCGATATTTTACGGTCTGGATCTGTTATTGATTCTATATATTTTTGGTTTATGTCTTCAAAGAATTTTCTTACAGTTCTAGGTTGATCTTTTATTGCGTCCCAATATTTTTCCTGCCCTGTACGTTTAAAACGATTTAAGTTATGTTGAATTATGCCATATTCATTTTGGTAATGATATAAGTCGTATAGAGCTTCGTTTATTTTTTCTTGTTTTTCTCGGCTAACTTCTAGTTGTATCGGTCTTTCTCGTTCCATATAGTTATATTATAAATAATAAATTTTTTTCTGAGTATGGAGTTTCTATGCATGGATTATTACATAATAATCTTTTATTAATCTTTGATTAACAATATACTTAGTATTCATAAATATGCCAATTCGGATCCGGTGTAATCGTATCCCATGATGAAAAATCATGTTTCTGTGCATGTGCATAGCCTGCTACTGCGATCATGGCTGCATTGTCCATCGAGTATTCGCGAGGACAGGTGAGAAACAAAATATCTAATTTCAAATTACTAATTTCTAATGACAACGTTTCACGAAGTTTTTGGTTAGCACTCACACCACCAGCGAGGATGACAGTCTTTGGGTTATATTGTTTGATTGCTCTGAGTGTTTTTTGGGTGAGGACATCGACGATGGCGGTTTCAAAACTGGCACAGAAATCTTCTTTGGTTACGCCCACTACGTCATTCTGAGCGGAGCGAGCCTGAGGTGAGCGGAGTCGAAGAATCCCGAGCATTTGTCGTATGAAGCTGGGATCTTTCGACTTCACTTCACTTCGTTGCGTTTCGCTCAAGATGACGTGATCGCGCAGCCAGTAGAGTGCCGATGTCTTGAGTCCTGCAAAACTAAAATCATAGTTTGGCTCTTTGAGCATCGGACGTGGAAACGGTATCGCATCTGTGCGTCCAGTTTTTGCGAGTGCAGAAATTTTTGGTCCACCAGGATATTCGAGATCAAGGAGTTTGGCGACTTTATCAAAGCACTCTCCGGCTGCATCGTCGCGCGTCTTGCCGATGAGTTCGTAGACACCATGGTCTTTCATCAGGATGAGTTCGGTATGTCCACCACTGACAATCAAACAGAGCGTTGGAAATTTTAGATTTGTGATTTCAGATTTTAGATTACCTTTTTGTTCGTTGAGTAATACTGAGTAAATGTGGCCTTCTATGTGGTTTACACGAATAAGCGGAACATTCCATAGATACGAAAGTGTCTTGGCAGTCTCAACACCAACAAGTAACCCAGTCAAAAGTCCTGGTCCAGCCGTCACCGCAATAGCATCTGGTACAAATGGTGTACTTTTGGCTTCGCACTTTTGGCTTCGAACTTCACCCAATACTTCCTCAATCACCGGCATAATATTCTCCGCATGTTTGCGCCCAGCAAGTTCTGGAACCACGCCACCGTATGCTTTGTGAATATCAATCTGGCTCGCAGTTTTTTGTGCTACTACTTCCGCTGTGCCATCTGCGTGAAATGCTAACACAGCGGCGCTAGTGTCGTCGCAGGATGATTCGATGCCGAGGATATAGTAGGGTGCTTTATTGATCATATCGTATAGAGATAGAGTGTCGGTTGCTTCTCCCGTTTGATCACCTCTGTTGGTACCCACTGTGGGAGTGGCCAAACATAGGAGAGTACTATACTGCCAGGTTTGAGCTCTTTTTTCAACTTCTCCATAAGTTTGGGAAACATCTCGGGCATGAGGAAAAAATAGACGTGTGTGGTGTCAGAGAGATCGGTGTGCCAGAGATTTTTGTATCTGATCTGTACTCGACTGCGTGCAGGTGAAAACAGTCGTCGTATGTGTGCGATGATGTAGGGGAGGAGAGAGATCTCTAGTCCTGTGGCACGAGCACCTCGCTCTGCGGCAGCGATAGTGAGTCGTCCGTCACCACAACCGATATCACAAAAGACAGAATCTTTGTTTAGTTTTAGTGCGTCAATAATTGCTGATACATCATCTTTGCGTGTTGGTACCCATGGCGCGCCCTTGTATCCAGCATAGGCGAAGGTGCCAAAGATAGCGAGGAGGATGGTAATGGTAAAAAGTTCCATATATTATCGTTGAAATAGTGACCACATGGTAGAGAGTATCTGCTGCGCAGTGTCTAGTTTGTTTTGACGATGGAGTTCTGCGGCAAAACGAACACCGCGATAACTCAGTGGTGTTGAGATAATTTCCATGTAGTGTGGGTCATGTGCAAATTCTTTTTTTGCAAAATCCCAACACGCATATGCTTCATCGATATTGTCTGCCTGCCCAACCATCTGGAGTGTGTAGTACACAATGTCATAATATCTAAATGACCAACCACTCCATCCGCTGTCCACAAGTGTCAGTCTTCCTGTCTGCTTGTCTTTTGCTATATGCCATGGGACGAGATCGTGGTGCTGAAATGCACGAGTATCAAAATGTCGCTTGAGATATGTGTGGAGCTGTTCTGCTTGTGTCTGAGTGATAAGCGTGTGTTCCAAAAGGTACGTCACATCTGTCTCAAAACGCGGCCAATTGAGCTGACGTCTCTCGTCGCTATCATCTCTGATCTCTGTTGGAATATCACTGTAGGGGATGTCTAGACACCATTTCAAAAACGTAAACATTTCCTGTCTGTAACTCTCGAATGCTTGCGCATCTGCTGCCGTCTGTATGTCCGCTGCGAGCCAGTCATGTGTGGTGCTGATATCGGGGTAGACGAGAGAGGTGCCATCAAATGTAGGCAGGAGAAAATCAAATCCCACCTCTTTCCCTTGGGTGTAGTGGTAGAGAAATGTTTGGTTGTGAAACTCGCGGGTGTTTTCTACAATACCTGCCGCTGTCTTGGCGTGTTTTACAAATGTCGGTGCGTCACCTGAAAGGTTGCGGAATATATGTATATTGGCTGTTTCTTTGATCGTGTGGTATTCCATAGGAGGGGGTTACTATAGTCTACATCATAACAAAAAAAAGACCTCATGTATATGAGATCTTTTTGGTAGCGCCAAGGGGAATCGAACCCCTGTTCTCAGGATGAAAACCTAATGTCCTAACCACTAGACGATGGCGCCATGTGCATTATTCAAAAATGCGTCTGTATAATTTTTCTTTTTCACTACTGTTGGTTTTGAGCTGATACTCTCTTTTTCGTGCAAGCGTTCCTGATACGTATGCTTCGTAGTAGACGAGTTGGTATGGAATTTTTGAACGAATTGATTTGGTTTTACCACTATTGTGTTCCACAAGTCTTTTTCGTAGGTCTTCAGTGTATCCGATATAGGTGGTTTTGTCTATAGTGGATTGTAAAACGTATGTATAAAACATAGTCTTGTCAAGGATGCCACCCTACGGGTGGTCACCCGCGAGGGTGAAAAACCTAATGTCCTAACCACTAGACGATGGCGCCATGAGTTGAATTGTGAAAACAGTGACAGTATAACTGGTTTTTGGTCGTTCGTCAACCCCCTTGACAGATATAGAGATATCCTGTATTCTATCCTCATAACCACAGACAGTAGCTTCCGCCCAAAGCGGATTAAATACGCTACCGAGGTGAATCTACTCTCCCTATACATAGGGGATTTGGTCGAAGATTTATCGTTTTACTGTGGTTTTGCCACGGTTTTTTATTTCCCTGTATTTCAGGCAAATAGACCGTTGTTAAATACTTTCTATGGCAAAAACACGTGCACAAAAAGAACAAGCAGCAGTGGTGCTCGAACAAACCATGAAAAAAGCCAAAGGCATTGTCTTTGTCAATTACCAAGGTTTGACGATTCCACAGACTGATGAGTTGCGTAAAGCATGTCGTGAAAACGACGCGGTGTTTATCGCAAGTAAAAAGACATTGGTGCGTATGGCACTTGCCAACATTGGCAGTACTGTCGACACCAAATCTTTTGATGGTTCTGTGGCTGTGATTGCAGGTATGAGTGATGAAGTTACTGCGGCTAAAATTGCAGGTGACTTCGCCAAAAAGAATGACAAACTTGTCTTCTTTGGTGGTGTCCTCGAAGGATCACTTATCGACGCACAGCAGGCAAAAGCACTCGCAGCTCTTCCAAGTAAGCAACAGCTTCTTGGTCAGCTGGTTGGAACATTGAACGCTCCAGTATCTGGATTTGTCAACGTTCTCGCTGGCAACATCCGTGGATTGGTCACAGTCCTCGATGCAGTCAAGAGTCAGAAAGCAGCATAACTTGTTTACTTTTCAAATTATTAACTTGTAATTCAAAAATATATGTCAGACGTAGTCGTACCAGAGAAGTTTGCTTCTCTTGTCTCTGAAATCGAAAAGATGTCAGTACTTGATCTCTCAGAGCTCGTAAAAGTGCTTGAAGAGAAATTTGGTGTATCAGCAGCAGCTCCAGCCATGATGATGGCAGCTCCAGCAGCAGGTGCAGCAGCTCCAGCAGCAGAAGAGAAATCTTCATTTACTGTTGAGCTCACTGAAGCAGGTGACAACAAAATCAATGTCATCAAAGCAGTAAAAGAAATCACAGGTCTTGGACTTGCTGATGCAAAAGCTCTCGTTGATGGTGCTCCAAAAGCAGTTAAAGAAGGCGTAGCAAAAGCAGACGCTGAAGAAATGAAAAAGAAAATCGAAGAAGCAGGTGGTAAAGTCACCTTGAAATAACACGCAGTGTTATTTCAAGAGTGATCCTGAGCGAAATCCCGCCGTGGCGGGATGTAGTCGAAGGATCT
This sequence comes from uncultured bacterium, assembly GCA_937861125.1. Classification (GTDB taxonomy): domain Bacteria; phylum Patescibacteriota; class Patescibacteriia; order Magasanikbacterales; family UBA922; genus CALMAY01. The sequence continues at coordinate 33,386 of CALMAY010000038.1, forward strand.
CTCATTCTCTAGATAATAAAAACCCTGTACCTATGGTACAGGGTTTTTGTATCGTCATGAGCCTTGTGAGCATTCTAAGCCTCCTGAGCATTTTAATCCTTTTAAGCCTTATAATGAAAAAGAGTACACCACATTGGAATCCAAAATGTACACAGTTTTGTTTTTTTCATCCACACTCATGCCTGTTGGATTTTTCCACTCTGCTGCGGTATATTGTTTGACCAGTTTTCCTGTCTTGTCTAGTACAACAATACGTTTATTGGTTGGCTCTAAAATGTAGAGATAGTTGACGTCAGTGTAGGTAAATAGTTCTGTTGGATTGCTCAATGCTGGGTCAAGTCCGGTAATAGAAAATGCTTCTTCAACTCCTGCAACAAATTTTTTGATTTCTCCTGATGCCGTGAGTATATAGACATCACCATCAATAGCAATCGAGACTGCGTCAGCTAGTGTAGATCCTTCGCGCTGTGATTGGATCCATGGCGTGCCTTTGTCATAGCCTGTGGCAGTTGGGTTATGTTTATAGATTTGATTATTTTTTGCGTCTAGTATGTAGGCTCTGCGGTTGTATAGCGCGATGTCATTTGGTGCTGCATCTGTTGTCGGATAGACGATGGTTTTTTGTGAAATGGTTTGGTTGGTTGGATCAAGTGTGCCGATACTTTGTGCATCTCCGAGGAAAACAATTGTATCATTTTCTTTTGGTGTGTTGGCACGTAAGAGTGGGGGGAGTGAAGAATGATTGCGTGTATCCACTGACCCGCCTACTATTGGTAATACATAATGTGTTGAGTCATTGGTACCATATGCAATGAGGGTATTTTGGATACGAGCGAGGCGGGTAGGGGTGGCTGGTTTTTCTGCTGTACTTGCAATGGTAGCAAGTACAGTAGGGGAAACGATAGTAATATTACGGACTTGATCCAAAAGAATGGCGATAGAATTGAGAAAAGATTGGCGTGTCTGTCTTTGTTCGTCTGTATCAGTAGGAAGTTCTTTTGCCTTTGTTTGTGCTGTTGTCAGCAAATTGAGCGCACCGCTTCGATCGTTGTATGTAAACTGTGCTTGTGCTTTTTCATAGGTACTTTGGATGTCACGTATCGAGAGGGTGTATGCTTGTTTTTGTGCTACTTGTTTTTTGTTGGCACTATAGATGACTATGCTACTGATAAATATAGTAATAGCGAGTATGGTCCCAATAAGCAGTACTTTACTGATAAGTGGAAGATGGACAAATGATCGTTTTTTCCCCTCAATGCTTCTCGTGAGTGTGTGAATAATTTCAGTTCGTCTATTCTTTTGATTTGTAATCAAAAACCAGACGATGACAATAAGTTCTTTGATACCTACCAAGATTCGTTCTAATAGCGCCAGCAACATGCTTGAGGCGGTCAAAAGGACGGTACCAATACCACGTAACAAAGAGACGATAAAGGGAACCGTTGTTGTATCTGGTTCTACTGAGAGTTGTGTGTTTGTTGGTGATATTGGCTGTTGCGGATGAAATGAAAAGAGACTTTTTGCACTTTGAAGCAGTGATGGGTTGAGTGTTTCTGCTGTGTTGTCCTGTGTTTCTACAAGTTCATTAATAGAGTCTCCTTTTTGTTTGAGATGAGGTGGAATTTTTCCTGTTTTTGGTAAATCGTGTACAGAGATAATTTTGGATACAATACCACCAAATGAGATGTCACTACGTAGGTTGGCTAGGACACGCTGGAGATGGGTAGATCCGCTCATTACATCGCGAGCAGTAATAATTTTTTGGATTCTATCTTCTGAAAAATAACGCCCAACAGATGGTGTACCAACAAAAAAGTAATCGTGCATGTGTATACTCCCAGAGAGGACAGAAGAAAATAGTTGTGTGGGTGTATCATCTGCTTCATTGATAATGGAGAGGTGTTTGTATTCTTGTTTGTGTTGGTAAAATACGTATGCAATCGGAGCGCCGTGATACGATAATAAGATAGTACCACCAATCATCACACCTACAACCGCATCTACCGTTCCATCTGAAAGCATGTGGTGACTTTTACGGTTCATCTGTTCAAGGATGTGTTCAAATAGTATTTCAGGGTTATCAGTATCTTCACTGTAGTATCGGGATTCTATATCATCGATACATTGTTGTAATTCTTCAATTTGTTCTGTGGTTCCACCCGTAATTTCAATCAATGCAAATAATGAACCTTTTGGTATTTCTGTAGCAGTGGATGGTTCACTAATATGAAGCAAAACATGAGACGTTTTTCGATTGCGTCCTTCAACAAAAAATTCTTGAATTTGTGGAAACCCAGACATAGGGGGTATAGTTGCCTTTTTGGATACTTCCTAGTATACTGCAAGTATACAAAAAAAACAACCGAATATATGCTTGAACACTTATTTGGTTCAAAGACTCGCGCAGATATGCTGCGTATTTTCTTTCGTGAACCACAAAAAGCGCTGTACGTACGTGAATTGACACGACTTTTGGATACACAAATCAATGCGGTTCGTCGCGAAATTGAATCGCTGACGTCGCTGGGTTTGTTGATTGAAAAAGAAGCAGATTTGACCGCAGCGCTTGCAGCTGGTGAAGCGGGAGCGGCACTGCGGAAGTATTATGTTGTCAACATGGATCATATTCTTTACAACGAGCTTCGTGCGTTGATTTTACGTTCTCAAATTGTGGATGAACAGGCGCTGCTGAAAGAGTTGCGAGAAAAAGGGGGTACGATTGATATACTTCTTATTACTGGTGTTTTTACGGGAGACAAACATGCACCAGTGGATATGTTGATTGTTGGAGATATCAAGCCACAGCGAGTTGCTAAAAGTATTGAAAATTATGAAGCAAGGTTTGGGTCAAGTATACGCTATACGACGATGACAAGACAGGAGTTTGTAGATAGACGTCATATGATGGACAAATTCTTGTTTTCGATTCTTGAGGCAGAACATATTTTTATTGTCAAAGAACTTGATGTCTAGTATATATGTATTTGGTCATTGATTGTACCAAAAAAGAACAGATAGCACTCTCACTTGTCTGTTCTGCGATAGACATACGAATATACGAACAGAGTGGTCGTCAGGTGGAATTACTTATGGCGATTCATACATTTTTTACACGTGAGCATATTGAGCCTCGTCAGGTATCTGGCGTGTGTGCGCTGACAGGAGAGGGGAGTTTTACCTCAAGTCGGTTGGCAGTGCTCTGTGGTAATGTATTTCATTTTGTGTACGGTGTCCCCGTTGTTACAATGAATACACAAACCATTTGCTCGTTTGATGCGTTATGTACGTTGTTTCGAAATGCAACGGGTGGGTATGTAGTAGCGACATATAGCGGTCTTCCAAATATACGTTCATAATATATGATCACTGAGTATCAACGGTATCGTTTGTATGAAATATTGCCAGGTCTTTCTATCTGGGGGTCTCTTGTACTTGCCTTGGTATTGAGTATTGTGCATCCGGTAGCAATGATTTATTTCATTTTATTGTTTGATGTCTATTGGGTACTTAAAGTACTCAACTATGTGTTATATCTTACAATTGCGTGGCGTCGTTTTACTCGAGCAAAAGCAATTGATTGGACTAAAAAAATGCGTGTGAGTGCACCTGGATATGAGACCAAAAAACATGTGGTCTTTTTGACGTTATATAATGAAGAATGGGGGGTTATTAAAACAGCGATGGATAGTTTGGTTGCAAGTGTCTATGATCCACAGGTATTTACGATTGTGGTGGCTGGGGAAGCAAGAAAAGAAGAACATTGTCGTATGATCTATGCACAGATATGTGATACCTTTCGAGGTGCATTTGCTGATATTGTACTCACTATGCATCCTGCCAATCTCTCTGATGAAATTCCTGGAAAAGGCTCTAATCTGCATTACAGTGAGACACAGATGAAACATTATATCGATGAGAAAGGCTGGTCATATGACGATGTGATTGTGACATTGTTTGATATTGATACCGTGTGTCACGTATCTTATTTTTCATATTTGACGTATCTGTATTGTACACATCCACGTCCAACGCGGAGTTCGTATCAACCAATTGCGCTTTATAATAATAATATGTGGGAATCTCCTGCGGTGTTGCGTATTATGGCGTTTGGAACCACATTTTGGACGATGATGTCACTTGCTCGTCAAGATGGTTTAGTTACCTTTTCTTCGCATTCGATGAGTTTTCGAGCGCTTGTGGATGCGGGATTTCATGAAAAAAGAATCGTCTCCGAAGATTCACGTATTTTTTATCAATGTTTTTTGGCGTATAATGGTGACTATGAAGTGACGCCAATGTATTCACCTGTATCTATGGATACGGTTCGTGATGATAGCTGGTGGCAAAGTATCAAAAACTTGTATCTTCAACAGCGTCGTTGGGCATGGGGTGTAGAGCATGTGCCTTTCTTACTTTGGGAATTTCGTAAAAAGGGTAGTGCTATTCCATTGTGGAAAAAGATGAAATATCTCTTTTTGGAATGGGAAGGAAAATGGTCGTGGTGTATCGTTGCGATTCTTATTACTGTTGTCGGACGTCTACCACTGTGGGTTTCTGGTGAAGAGGTTCGTCAGAGTGCATTGTGGTTTAATGCGCCACATGTGCTGGGTTTTTTGATGTCGTTGTCAATGATGGGTATGTTTCTCTCGGCAATTTTAAGTTTACCGCTGCTTCCACCACGACCTGCATCACACCCACTTCATAAATATATATTTATGTTATTACAATGGCTTTTGTTACCAATATCAATTTTGTTTGTCAGTGCTATTCCGGGTATTGATGCTGCGACACATTTGATGCGAGGGAAATATCTCGGATTTAATGTGTCACAAAAAAAACGAGCTATTTCTTCTTAGATTTGTATGAGACACACACGATATATTATTGTTGCAATTATCTGTTTTGTTTTGACACTCGTATCACTGGGTGTATATGGTGCATATACAATGATGCGTCAATTGACACCAGCAGAAGTGCTCAAAAGTGAGACAGCACGCAACTTTATACGCGATAACCTTCCAGAAGATAAAAAAGTGTTTTTTGATTTACTTCCAGACTTATTGGGACTTGAGGCACCAAAGACATATCTTGTTTTATTTCAAAACAATACGGAGTTGCGACCTACTGGTGGATTCATTGGATCATTTGCTGTGATACGTGTTTACAAAGGATCATTTGAATTGCTTTCCGTACAGGGGACCGAACAACTTGATTGGCGTACACTCCCGTCTACTGCTCAAAAACCACCCCAACCTATTTTGGAGTATCTAGATGTGCCATATTGGTATAGTCGTGATGCAAATTGGTCTCCTGATTTTCGTGTGGCAGTGCCAGATATATTGCGTTTGTATACACAAGAAGATGGGCCGTATGCGGGTGAAATTGATATGGTGGTGGCAATTACTGCGAGTGTACTTGAAGATGTATTGGCGGATATAGGACCGCTTGAGGTAGAGGGTCAGACATTTACCGCACAAAATGCGATTGATGTATTGCAGTATGATACGTCATTTGGGTATGCCGATCGTAATATTCCTTGGCAAGATAGAAAACGTATGATTGATATATTATCTGCTGAGATTATTCAGCGTATTACGGATGATCCGATTGGGTTGGCGCCAAAGTTGGTATCTACATTAAGTGTTCGTGCGCGTGAGGGACATGTAGTGCTCTATAGTGTTGATGATGTATTACAGTCTCAATTTGAAGCACAACAAATTGCTGGACGCGTGCTGTCATCAGGTGGTGATGCACTGATGTGGGTAGATGCTAATCTAGCTGCACTCAAGACAGATCAAGCAATTAAACGTTCGCTCATATATGCATTACATCAAGACAAGAATTCAAAAGAATGGATTGGTACAGCAACAATGCACTATGTACATACAAAAGATTTTGATTGGAAGACGACACGGTATTTGACATACGCACGTGTATTTGTGCCGCAAGGTGCGCAGATCAAACGAGTCTATACAACACTCAATGGAGGGGAGCAAAAAGACGTAGATATGAAGAAAGTTTCAGGAGGCGTTGAATTGGGAAAACAATGGTTTGGGTATTATTATTTTTTGGAACCAAAACAGACTGGAACGTTGACATTTGAGTATTCTCTTCCAAAACAGGTGATCACAAAACCGTATACACTTTTTGTTCAAAAGCAACTTGGTACAGAAGCACATGGTTTGACGCTCGACCTACAATTTGATACAAAGATACAGACAGCAACCCCAGGTGAAACAAAAGATAAGTGGGGGGATGCTCGATACCAATATACTACCGATCTTCGGGTAAGTAGGGAGGTACAGGTTGGCTTTTAAACTGCATATGTTAATCAAAAAAGTTGCAATTGATTTGGGAACCACCAACGTGCTGGTCTATGTACCAAAGCGCGGTATTGTGATCAATGAACCGTCGGTGGTAGCAATTTCTAAAGAAGATAAAAAAGTGTTGGCGGTAGGTGTTGAGGCAAAGGATATGATTGGTCGTACTCCCGATATGATTATTGCTGAGCGTCCACTCAAAGATGGTGTGATCGCCAACTATCGTACGACTGAGGCAATGTTGCGGTATTTTATCAACAAAGCACTTGGTGGTGTGCGCCTCTTTCGTCCTGAGGTAATGGTAGCTGTTCCTGGTGGTATTACTAGTACAGAGCGTCGTGCGGTGATGGAAGCAGCAATGGCTGCGGGTGCACGAGCAGCCTATATTATCAAAGAACCGATTGTGGCGGCGATTGGAGCAGATATTCCGATTGGATCTGCGTCGGGAAATATGATTATTGATATTGGTGGTGGTACCGCTGAGATTGCTGTCATTTCACTCGGTGGCATTGTGACAAGTGGATCTGTTCGTATTGGGGGGACAAGACTTGATGCGTCGATTGGTGAGTATATTCGTCGAAAATATGGTCTAGCAATCGGTGAACGTACGGCTGAAGAAGTAAAGATCAAAGTGGGTTCAGCTATGTATATGGATAAATCACTGACCATGGAGGTCAAGGGGCGTGATATGATTTCCGGATTACCTCGTACAATGACTATTTCAAGTAATGATATTACTGAGGCGCTACAACATGATTTGGAAGGGTTAATTGATGCGATCAAAGACGTGCTCCATCGTACACCACCAGAGCTCTCTGCTGATGTAATGGAAAAGGGGATTGTGATGAGTGGAGGAAGTAGTCAACTGCGCAATCTTGATGAGCTTGTCTCTCAGGCGACTGGTGTAGCCTGTTATGTGGCGGATGAGCCGCTGCTCTGTGTGGCCAAAGGGACTGGTATTGCTCTGGAGAATTTGGATAGTTATAAACGTAGTATTTTGGCGACACGTTAGAGAGAATCATATGGTGATTGGTATTGCAATGTACACCGCAAACACCATAGAACGTACCGGGGTGGCCTGGTATGTTTTTCATTTGGTAAAACAGCTTGCTTTGTTGTGTCCGTCAGGTGTTACCTTTCGTTTGTATGTCGATCGTCCGTTGGTCGCCGATTTTTTTCCATTGCCAGATTGTGTAGAAGTAAGAGTACTACGTCATCCTTTGAAATATGCGTGGACACATACTCGATTGTCGTACGAATTATGGCGACATCCTGTGGATGTGCTTTTTGTTCCGTCTCATGTTCTTCCATTATTTTGTCGTATACCGATGGTGATGACAATTCATGATGTTGCTGCGATGCATTTACCACAAACATATTCTTTTGCACAACGATGGTATACGATTACGAGTGCACGATTTGCGTTGAAGCGAGCCAAAGCAGTTATTGTGCCATCTCTCGCGACCAAAAAAGATTTAGAACAATTGATACCAGTGAGTACTGCACGTGTTACGATGGTCCCACTCGCTGTCGATACCCAGCAACATTGTGTCGCTTCTCCAGAGGCGGTGAAAACAGTGTTGTCTGAATTGAATATTATTGTGCCGTACTTTTTGTTCGTCGGGAGATTAGAGAGTAAGAAAAATGTTCAAGGGATTTTGCGGGCGTACGAAGTGTTTCGTCGTCTGAACACATCGTGTGTTCAGTTGGTGTTGGTAGGAAAACGTGGTGTGGGGTATGAGGAGATTGAGCAGCTGTTTCAAAACCATCCATACAAAAATGACATCATTCTCAAAGAGGGTTGGATAGAACAAGAGAAAGTACAAGCGCTCTATACTGGTGCGACTGTTTGTGTGTATCCGAGTTTGTACGAAGGGTTTGGACTCAATGTGCTAGAGTCTTTGTCATATGGCGTGCCTGTGATTGTGAGTGATTCTGGGTCACTGTCTGAGTTGGGTGGTGACTGTGTGGTGCGCGTTTCGGCGTCAGATACTGAAGCGATTGCGCGGGCTATGGCTACTGTATGTACCGATACTGCATTTCTCGTACATGTAAAGCAAGATGGTCCGGAGTATGTGAAAACGTATATCTGGGAGCGTACCGCAGTAGAAACGTTACAGGTTTTGACGAACGTGGTAACATAGTGTTGTATGGAACATATTATTGGTAATACACATATTGTTTCTTTGTTTGAGCGTTTGTTACAAAACGGTCAACTTGGTCATGCATATTGTTTGGTGGGGCCAGCACATATTGGAAAACACACGATAGCATGTGAGGTTGCGGCTCAGTATTTGGGTACGACCTCAGTACAGCTGCGTATGCACCCAGATATGTTTGAGTTATCCCCCGAAGACAAAGAAAATGGCAAGATAAAAATAGAAGTAGTTCGGAGTTGTAAAGAATTTCTTTCCCATACATCTGTGCATGGACGTGGATTGGTGGTGCTTATCGATGATGCGCACACATTGACAGATGAAGCGGCCAATGCGTTATTGAAGTCTATTGAAGAGCCACCCAAGAAAACATTGTTTTTGTTAGTAACTCCATTTGAATCGCTATTGCCACAGACTATCCGTTCTCGATGTCAGATACTTCAGTGTACGACTGTAGGGAGAGAGGAAATAATTCAGGCACTTGTCACACGTGGTACATCTTTAGATGACGCACATATGTATGCGTCATGTGCGGATGGGCGTGTTGGTGTTGCGTTTGGGTGTGCAAGCTCTTTTGATGTGTATACACAGATCAATGGGTGTCGTATACAGAGTGAACGCTTGCGTCATGCACCGTTGTATGAGAAAATACAAGTAGTCCAAGATGTGACTGACGATGAGATAGTGTCGCTTTCTGAGCGAATTGCCTGCTGGTGTGTGGCAGATATGCAATATGTTCGTACAGAGATAATTCGTACGGGTACAATTGATACGGCGGTGTTAGACTATGTGTGTGGTTATCCAAAATTATTAGAAACATTGAGAACAAATACAAATAAACAACTTACTCTTGAACAATTTGTTTTTTAGCTTTTATATTGTGTATGCGTCGTTATCTTTTCCTTGCTATCATCTGTGCATTACCACTGTTAGGTGCTGGATGTTTATCTGTTGATAAACAGACCAAGACAACTGGTCCAGCAGGTATGTTTGTTTCTGCAGATAAAGGGGATAACTGGAAGCAGTCTTCCGCAATGCCCACCCTCAAAGGAGTAACGCAACTTGATGGCGTGAGTGTGTATCGTATGTTTGAAGATCCAAGTGATCCAAAAGCACTTTACTGGGCATCTCGAGGTGAGGGATTTTTTTATAGTTATGATGACGGTACGACGTGGCAACATGCTAAAGCGCCGTTGAATACTGGGATTGTATACAGTATATCAGTTGATCCGGCAGATACGTGTACGGTGTATGTGACAAATGGTAGTAAGCTATACAAAACAACAGATTGTAGTCGTAACTGGACTGAAGTATATCGTGAAGATCGTGATATCGCACGCATTGCAACAGTCTATGTGGATAGAATCAAAAATAATCGTGTATATTTAGGAAAAGCAAATGGAGAATTGCTTGTTTCAAATGATGGTGGTGCGAGTTGGACAATGTTGAAACAATTTACCAAAAAAGCACGTATTACTCATCTCGTGGCTGATTCTGTGGATCCAAAAATATTATATCTTGCCACACTCACTGATGGATTGTATCGATCAGTAGATAGTGGGGAGACGTGGACCCATTTGATTGACCCAATTAAAAAGTTTTCAAAAGCAACAAATTTTCGTCGATTGGTCGTACATCCAAAACAACAATCAACCCTCTTTTGGGTTTCTGAATATGGAATTCTCAAAACAACAAATGGAGGAGATAGTTGGGAAGGGTTGAAATTAGTTACACCTCCTGGGAGTGTTCCAATCTATGCATTTGGTATGAGTGCTCAAAATGAAAAAGAGATGTATTATACGACATTTCAAAATGGCCGTACTACATTTTATAAAACCGATGATGGTGGTCAGTCTTGGAGCACGCGCAAGCTTCCAAGTGGGCAGATACCTACCTTCTTGCGTGTTCATCCAGAAGATGATAGTATCGTCTTTGTTGGGTTTTCAATTCCACCTAAAAAATAATGAATTATATATTATATGAGCATGTTATCCGTATTTAAAGAACAGATGCAGAACGCTATTGATCATTTAAAAAAAGAGGTTGCGACACTTCGTACCGGTCGTGCTACTCCAGCTATTGTTGAGGACGTTTCTATCGAAGCGTATGGTATGCGTCAGCCACTGAAAGCACTAGCTTCTATTAGTATTTTGGATGCAAAAACATTGCAGGTAGAGCCATGGGACAAATCACAGATGCAGGCGATTGATTCTGGTATTCGTGCTGGTAACCTTGGGTTTAACCCGGTCAATGATGGAAAGGTGATTCGTATTTCACTTCCAGACCTTACTGCGGATCGTCGTCAGGAGCTTATTAAAGTACTCAATCGCAAACTAGAAGAAGCACGGGTATCAATTCGTCAGGTACGTGAAGATGCACGTACAGAGATTGGTAATGCGGTAGATGAGAAGTTGTTGTCTGAGGATGAAAAGTTTAAGCATTTTGATGATATCGAAAAAATGACCAAAGAGTTCAATGAAATGACACGAGCAATTGGCGAAGAAAAAGAAAAAGAGATTTTGACTGTGTAACGATATGCGTTGTGTACTGCAAAAAGTTACACGCGCACAGGTAACTGTGAATCAAAAAACCGTTGGCGACATTGCCCACGGTTTTGTTCTTTTGCTTGGTGTGACGCATACTGATACTCACAAAGATGTTGAGTATTTAGCCGAAAAAATATTGAAGTTACGACTGTTTGCTGATCTTGGGAGTGATACGTTTATGGAGAAAAATATTATTGAAGTTGGTGGAAGTATTTTGATAGTGTCACAATTTACACTGTATGGTGATTGTTCGAAAGGGACGCGACCGAGCTTTACAGATGCTGCCAAGCCCGATGTGGCAAAACCACTCTATGAACACTTCGTTTCGTACATGCGAGAAAAGGTGGTTGAGGTACAGACAGGGGAGTTTGGTGCACACATGGATGTATCGCTGACAAATGATGGGCCTATTACTCTGGTATTAGAATCAAAATAAAAACACCCCATATATATCGGGGTGTTTTTATTATAGCAAAGGACTTTTCTCGGACTGCCAGTATTCTCGCAGAGATGCAATTTTTTCATCTCTGATTTCCATAATCGCCACTTCTTTCATGTGGACGCGAACGTGGTCGGTATTGTTGTCAAACCAGGCTTCCCATTCAGCGATGAGTGTATCCTCTATAGTGTAGTAGGTGAGAAGTTTGAATTCGATGTTGGATTGTTCTGTACATACCTTGCTATTCCAGTAGGCGGCGATTTCACTATGTCCGCGCATTGGTTCTCTGAGAACACGTTCATGGTATGTTCCATCTTCTGTAAAGATGCTCAAGATTTTTGGTGTGTCTTGTGTTGTCCATGCTTCGCTGTATGTGTGAAGAAGTGTTTCTGCTTGTGTTTGTGTGAGTGACATAGTATGTTTAGGTATTTGTAATAAGTGTTGTTGGTATTTGTCCGCTTTGCTCCAAAAGAAAGTTGTGACGTGCTGCAAAAGCAGCTCGCGCCTCAGGGAGCACAATTTTTTTATCCCAATCTTTCATTGCCTTTTTAACATTACCCTGCATGAGCTCGGTGAAATGTGTGCCTGGATTTTCGTACCACCAGAGTGAAAAGAATGGTCCGATTAAATGTGCACAGCCATCTGCGGAGGAGATAATTTTTATTTCAATGGGTGTCGCATCGCTCCAGAGATCTATTTTTTTATCCATGATATCGACATACTCTATTGCGCGCTGTGCAAATGATTCATCAAAGCCATATTCTAGTAGTTTTTCTTTTCCCTTTGTGAGTGTTGTTTCGTATTGATTGGCAAAATCAAGAATCTTGCCATAATCATGAAGCCAGACGAGCGTATGCACGAGGTCGCGATCTGCTGTTGGATATTTATCACAGAGCTCAAGAGCTATCTTTTCAACAATGTTGAGGTGGTAGGTGATAAACCATTCGTGGTGAATGAAGTCTGGATTTTGTGAGGCTTCAATGACGTGGGCTTTGAATTGCTCAATATGTTGTGATGCCATAGAGTATTGTTATAAAAATAAAAGCAAACTTCCGGCCATCAACATCATTCCAGAAATGAGCCCATAAAGAACAATGTGGTGTTCACCAAATTCTTCGGCTGCAGGGATAAGTTCGTCGAGTGAAATATATACCATAATTCCTGCAACACCGGCAAAAATAATACCAAACAGACTTTCACTAAAAATGTTGCGGAGCAAAAAGAATCCAATAGCCGCGCCAACTGGTTCAGAGAGTCCAGACAAAAAAGACCAAGTAAATGCTTGTACTCGGCTTTTGGTCGCATAGTATATTGGGATAGCGACAGCAATTCCTTCTGGAATATTGTGAATCGCAATAGCGACGGCAATACTGATACCAAGAAATGGATCGGCAATAGCTGCCATAAATGTTGCAAGACCTTCTGGAAAATTGTGAATACCAATAGCAATCGCAGAAAACATGCCCATTCGGTAGAGGTGGTGTGTTTTTGGTTTTGTGGGATGAGTACCAAGTTCGGTAATCGTATTGAGCTCATCAGGGGTATCTGAGATAGGAACGAGTTTATCAATCAATGCTGCAAGTGCAATCCCACCAAAAAAAGCAAGAGTTGTGTACAGGTATCCAAGTGCATCGCCATGTACTTCGACGAGAGATATACGTGCTTTTTGAAATATTTCAATAAATGAAACATACAACATGACCCCAGCAGAGAAACCAAGTGAAAGGGCGAGAAAGCGATGGCTAAATTGTTTTGAGTATATCGCAATAAGACTTCCGATACCCGTAGAGAGACCAGCAAGTGCTGTAAGTCCAAAGGCAGTAAGAACGGCATGTGTATCCATAGTATGTCTATACTACCTGTATGCGAGGAGAAAATCAAGCCTCTATCTTGACTTTTTTCGCTACATTGAGTACTATGAATGTATTCATGATGACGCAGGGTGGCACCTGCCGAGTGAATAGATGTTTCAAGAGTGTCTCGATCTGTATCGAGAAACTCGGGTGGAACCTCCCTTCGACGCACTTTGTTTGCTCAGGGACCCGAGACAGTTTGTAGCTGTCTTTTTTTATTTGTTTTCTTACGTTATACTTAGTGTATATGACAAACACAACACTCGACACAATTGTGTCACTGGCGAAGCGTCGTGGGTTTATCTTTCCGGGGAGTGAGATCTATGGTGGTCTGGCCAACTCTTGGGATTACGGTCCACTTGGAGTTGAACTCAAAAACAATATCAAAAAACTTTGGTGGCAGACCTTTGTGCGTGAGCGCATGGATATGGTCGGACTTGATGCTGCGATCCTCATGAATCCTCGTGTGTGGGAAGCGTCTGGACATGTGGGGTCATTTACTGATCCGTTGGTTGATTGTAAAGAATGCAAACAGCGTTTTCGTGGTGATAAATTACTCGAAGAAAAATTGTTTGTTGAAGAGGTGGCTGGAATCAAACTCGAGGATGTAAGTCCACGTCTGATGAGCGAATCCGTACCGTGTCCAGCGTGTGGCAAAGTAAACTGGACCGAAGCAAAACGATTCAACCTCATGTTCAAAACAAAGCAAGGTGTTATTGACGGTGAGGGTGCTGATATCTATCTGCGTCCTGAGACTGCACAGGGTATTTTTGTGAATTTCAAAAATGTCTCTCAAACACAGCGTCTGAAATTGCCATTTGGAATCGCACAGATCGGAAAAGCATTTCGCAATGAAATTACTCCAGGAAACTTTACGTTCCGTACTCGCGAATTTGAACAAATGGAAATTGAGTATTTCTTTGATCCAGAAAACACTGATTGGAAAGTGGTATATGAAAATTGGAAAAATGATACCTGGCAATTTTTGACCAAGACACTTGGGATTCGTGAAGAAAATCTTCGCTTCCGTGATCACGATCCAGATGAGTTGTCGCATTATTCTAAAGGTACAGTAGATGTGGAGTACAAATTCCCATGGGGTTGGGGAGAGCTCTGTGCTGCGGCAGCGTATCGCACTGATTTTGATCTCAAACAGCACATGGAATTTAGTGGTGAGGATTTGCGCTATACTGATCCACAGGATCCTCAGCGTAAATTTATTCCACATGTCATGGAGCCATCATTTGGGTGTGATCGTGTGGCGCTTGCAGTACTCCTTGATTCATATCAGGAGGAAGCGGCTCAGGATGAAGATGGAGAAGTGCGTGTGATGCTTGGTCTCGCGAAACGTGTTGCGCCATATCAAATTGCAGTATTACCTCTTTCAAAAAAAGATGAACTCTCAGGAGTATCTCGTGAGATTGTGCAGACACTGGCAAAGCAGTTTGCAGTCACATACGATGAAACACAGTCAATCGGAAAACGCTATCGCCGTCAGGATGAGATTGGTACACCGTTTTGTGTGACGATAGATTTTGACACACTCAATGACAATGCTGTAACAGTGCGTGAACGTGATAGTATGAAACAGGAACGTATTGCGATTGCAGAGTTGGTTTCTTATTTACAAAAACAGATCGTATAGTTTGCCGTGTAAGCCTCCTAAGCATTTTAAGCCTCTTTAGCTTTCAATACATATGTTCACTCAGTACACTCTCCCAAACAAAACTCGCGTCATCCTCATCCCACAAGAGGGGACAATGTCTTTGACAACACAAGTCATGTTTCCAGTCGGTTCACGTTTTGAAACGGAAAAAATGTCTGGTGTTTCTCACTATATTGAACACCTCATGTTCAAAGGAACTGAGAAACGAAAAAATACGTTGACACTTACTCGCGAGATTGATCGTCTGGGTGCTGAGTACAATGCATTTACTGGCAAAGAATATACAGGATATTACATCAAAGCAGATACGTCACATGCACGTACTGCGATTGATATTCTTTCAGACATGTTGTTTCACTCCAAATTTGATCCAAAAGAAATGGAACGTGAAAAAACAGTGATATGCGAAGAGATCAAGATGTATCGTGACAATCCACTGATGAGTATCGACAATGTGTTTGAGGAAGTCATGTTTGCTGGCTGTCCAATGGGGCGAGATATTGCAGGGACAGAAAAACATGTGATGAGTTTTGATCGAAATGATGTGCTGGCATATAAAGAAAAATATTACCAGCCAGATAATATGGTGATTGTCTTGGCAGGAAATATTGATGAAAAAGTTCGTGGTTGGGTAGAACAGTATTTTGGTAATGTGACGTCAACAGGAAAAACGTCTCATGCTAAAAAAGAAGCAGTGTTTGGAGCAACAGCAAAATCAGACCGAATCAAAGTAGTACAAAAACAGGTAGATCAAACACAGCTCATGCTTGGCTTCCCAGCATTTAATTACAACGATGATCGTAATCCTGCAGCAGCAGTTTTGCATACTATTTTGGGTGGGTCGATGTGCTCTCGTCTCTTTATCCAAGTTCGTGAACGTCGTGGCTTGGCCTATATGGTACGTTCTCGTCGTGAAACCTATAGTGATATTGGCTACAGTTATGTGCGTGCAGGACTTGATCCAAAGAATCTCAACAAAGCAATTGCAGTCATCCAAGACGAAATCCAAAAAATCATTGATAAAGGTGTGACACCACAAGAGCTCCGTGATGCCAAGTCACATTCTCGTGGTGCACTTGCACTTGCACTTGAGGATTCTAGTTTCCGTGCTAATTGGTTTGCACAGGAAAGTCTCTTTGCAAACAAGATTGAGACGCCACAAGAGGTATCCGCAAAAATGGATGAAGTCAGTAATGAAGATATCAAAAAAGTAGCCAAGACAATTTTTAAGATGAATCAAATGCGAGTCGCAGTAATTGGGCCAACAGACGAGAAAGATATTGTATTTTAGACTATACATTATTTGTATGAAATATATCTTTGGAAACTGGAAGCTCTATCTCACCGATGAACAATCAGGTGTATTAGCACAGTCATTATCAGCACTAACATTCGATACAGAACAATTGCGTGTTGCTGTTTTTCCATCTACTCTTTCTTTTTCTCGTGTCGCTGGTATGTTGAGTGAGGGTGAGATTGCTGTGGGTGTGCAAAACGTCGGCTACACACCATTGGGTGCATACACTGGTGAAGTATCTGCACATGTGTTTGCACAGGCGGGTGCCACCTATGCTTTGGTTGGACACTCAGAACGTCGTCATATCTTTGGTGAAGATACTGAGGCGACAGTCAAAAAGATGCAGGCATGTCTGGATGAGGGAATTACACCTGTACTATGTATCGGTGAGACCAAAGAGGATGTAGAAGAAAACAAGATCGAGTATCGTCTGCGCCGTCAGCTGATTCCAGTGTTGGAAGGTGTGAATGGGATCAAAGAAAAGAACTGGTTGATAGCATACGAGCCAGTCTGGGCGATCTCAACTGGTGGAAATGGAACACCTTGCCCAGCAGTAGACGCATTGGAGCGTCATAATGCAATTCGTGCAATCTGCACTGAGTTTGGAGTTGACAACGTACCGGTACTCTATGGTGGGAGTGTCAGTGTGGATAATGTAGAGGAGTATGTGACTACACCTGGTATCGATGGGGTACTTGTTGGTCATGCGAGTGTTGATAGTGCTACATTTACTTCGTTGGTTGAAAAAGTTGGGCAGTTGGTGTAAGATATAAGTCTTATGAGTTTTATTGGACCTGTCATTTTATTTCTTGTTTCGGCCAGTTTGGTTGGTTTTGTCTTGTCCAAAAAATGGCGTCAGGTGTCATTGCTTAATGTTGATTCGATTCCAGAAGTCAAAGAACAGCGCAAGAAAGAGGAAATCTTGGCCAAGCGTATTGAATTACAGGCGCAGTCTCTTCAGGAGAGAATCAAAAAACAATTGATACCAGTTGTTGAATCATATCAACAATTTCGTGTGGCAATGCGTAGTTATATCTCTCGCATTGAGAAAGATATGGTTCGTTCAAAGCGAAAAGCTGCTAAAGCTGCAGCTGCTGCAGTAGATCCTACTGAACTTGCACAGGTTCTTGAGGGTGCACATCGCTTTGCTTCTGCAAAAGAGTGGCAAAAAGCAGAAGAGGCATATATTGCAATCTTGCGTACATCACCAAAAAATATAGAAGCCTATCGTGGTTTGGCCAAGGTGTACTATGAGCAGGATCAGCTCAAAGAGGCCAAAGAGACATATCAGTTCGTGCTGCATCTGGAACCGCAAGATGATGGCACTTATGTTATGTTGGGAGACATTGCTATGGAAGAGAAAAAATACGAAGAGGCAGTAGAAGCATATCAGCAGGCTGTTTTGATCAATCCACAACTTTCTCCTCGTTTTTTCAAGCTTTCTGAAGCGTTTCTTGCGTTAGCTCAGCCACAGACAGCTCTTGAGGCGATAAAGCAGGCTGTGTCGCTTGAGCCACAAAATCCAAAGTATCTTGACAGTTTGGTAGAAACTGCTATACTATGCCGCGAAGCCGATGTTGCTACTGAGGCACTGCAACAGCTTCGAATGGTCAACCCAGAAAATCAAAAGTTAGTTCTTTTTAAAGAAAAAATTTCAGCATTAGTATAGTTTTAATGCCATCTTAGCTCAGCTGGTAGAGCAACGGTTTTGTAAACCGTGGGTCGCGAGTTCGATTCTCGCAGATGGCTCCAAAGTAAATAGGGTCGGTTCTAGAGCGGTCAAATAGGGCAGACTGTAAATCTGCTGGCGTACGCCTTCGCAGGTTCGAATCCTGCCCGGCCCACAAATAAACAACCTTTCATAAGGTTGTTTTGTTTTTTTATCTTGTATCTTTTTTTGTTTTGTTCTACACTATAGGGGTGAGGGGATATTATTCATAATATGTGTCTATATGTGCAAAACAATGTGTAAAGGGAAATCATGTATGCTCGCCTGCGCAGCTCAATGGCTGGTGCTTGTAGGAGCGATCAACTGGGGACTTATAGGAGTTGGTTATTTTGTAGGAGGTAGTGATTGGAATGTGGTACGTATGATTTTTGGAAGTATTGAGTGGCTTGAGGCATTGGTATATATTGTTGTTGGTGCAAGTGCTGTGGTGGCTATCGTTGGCTGTAAATGTGGCATGTGCAAAGGCGGCGCATGTGCAGGTAGTGCGTGCTGTAAATCAGCAGAAGGTGAAAAAGAAGAAGAAGGCTGTTGTGGTGGCTCATGTGGCTGTGAAGAAAAAAAATAAGAGATATTTTAAAGTAAAAAACTCGCACAGCTAGTGCGAGTTTTTTATTATGAGAGTGCTTGGATATCTTTGAGTACTTCTGTCGGGTGCTCTTCTGCTTTGACTTTGGTGTAATGTTTAAGAATATTACCTGATTCATCAATGAGAAATGATTCTCGATTGATACCATGAAAAAGTCTTCCGTATAAACTTTTTTCTTTCCATACACCGTATGCAGCGACGATAGTTCGGTCTGTATCAGCGAGGAGGGGGAAGTTGAGATGGAATTTCTCTGCAAATTTTTTGTGTGACGCAACATCATCACAGCTAACACCGATAACCTGCACCCCTTTACCCTGTAGATCATTGAGACTGTCTCTGAATCCGCAGGCTTCTTTGGTGCATCCAGGTGTGTCGTCCTTTGGGTAGAAGTAGAGCAATACTTTCTTTCCATTGTAGTCACTGAGTGAATGGAGGGTCCCATCTTGGTCTGGGAGGGTAAAATCAGGGGCTTTCATAAAGAGGAATGATTGTGTATGATATGGATTGATTGTAACAAACATATGCCAGAATTACCAGAGGTAGAAACCGTTCGTCGTGATTTACAAAAACATATTGTACACAAGACAGTTGACCGTCTAACTTTGGGTAACACAAAAGTGATTCGTCCTACCCATGCGCGATTAAAAAAAGTACTGGTGGGAAATAGTATTGCTGACGTACAAAGAGTGGGAAAATTATTGATAGTACAGCTCCGGAGCGGAGATGAGTCTATACTCATACATCTCAAGATGACGGGGCAGTTGATCTATCGTGACCAAAAGATGGTGATTGCTGGTGGACATTCGCTATCAGAATCTATCCAATCACTTCCAAATAAACATACTCGTGCGGTGATTCATTTTACTGATGGCTCTGAGTTGTTTTTCAATGACATGCGATTGTTTGCCTATCTCGCACTTGCAGATGAGAAAGAATTGATTCGAGTAAAACAGATGTATGGTATTGAGCCAGGTACAGTTGCATTTACCAAAGAAGCATTTCAACATATTTTTGTACGACGAACTGCTCCGGTAAAAGCAGTGTTACTCAATCAAACATTGATTGCAGGGGTGGGAAATATTTATGCAGACGAGGCTTGTTTCCTTGCACATATTCTTCCAATGCGTCGATCCAATACATTGACCAAAAAAGAGATTGATCAGTTATGGAAGGCGACAGATAAGGTGATTCGGTTGGGGATAGAAAAACGTGGTACCACATTCAACCATTTTGTCGATGGTGATGGAAACAAGGGTGGATTTCTCCCATTTTTGCGTGTCTATGGCCGAGCAGGAAAACCGTGTAAAAAATGCAAAACACCAATAGTAAAAACATACTCGGCTGGACGTGGGACACACTATTGCCCACAGTGTCAAAAGTGAGAAAGAAGCGGTTGACAAAACGACGCATTTTTTGTATACTCTCGTACACAAAATACATGCCGTTGTAGCTCAGTTGGTAGAGCGTGTCCATGGTAAGGACAAGGTCTCGGGTTCGATCCCCGACAATGGCTCAAGTAAGCCCCGCTCTTCGTATCCGAAAGTGGGGCTTTCACTTATGTCTTTGAGCGTGCTATACTCTTATCTGTATGTCTTCTCAAAAAGTACAATCACAACCATCATTTTTTACCTCCCTCTCTGTAGGGTGGTTTTTGGCTACACGTGATTTGGCTCGGGCGAGTCGTTGGACGACATTGCTTATCATCTCTGTGATGACACTGACTTTTCTCAATCTTGTGGTGGTGTCTGGAATTTTGGTTGGACTTATCCAGGGGTCGGTTGATGCAAATAAACGACAGTACACGAGTGATATTTTTATCACAGAACCATTGAGCAAGGTGTATATTGAAGATAGTCGGCTGTTGGCAAGTACTGCTCGGGCGACAGAGGGTGTGATTGGTGTGACTGAACGATATCTCAGTAGTGCCAAAATCGAGGCGAATTATAAACGACAAGTGCAGGCGGATGAGACGCGAGATACAGCCAATGCTTCGGTAGCCGGTATTTCTCCTGTGGATGAAGATATCGTGACAGGGCTGTCGTCTGAAATTGCAGAAGGTGAATATCTCGAACCAGGTGAGACTGGATCTATTTTGATGGGTGCAGATTTGTTGTATAAATATAATCAAATTACCTCACCTGATATTCAGGTGCTTGATGAAGTTACTATTGGTGACACTGTTCGGGTTACTATTGGAGACACAGTCAATGAGTTTGTTGTGAAAGGTATTTTGGATAGCAAACTGAGTGAAATTGACTTGCGTATTTTTATGAATGAGGGTGAGTTACGTCAACTGATTAATCGACGTGCGACCAATGCGGATGAGATTGCGATCATGGTGGAGCCTGGCACTGATCTCGTACCAATTTTGGACACACTGCGGTCACTCTCTGGTCCTGATGGAGCACTCGTTCGTACTGCAGAAGAGGCTCAACCAAAATTCCTTCAGGATATCACTGCAACGTTTGCTATTTTGGGAAATGCGATTGGGTCTATCGGGTTGGCAGTCGCTTCGATCACTATTTTCATTGTGATTTTTGTCAACGCGATTACACGCCGTCGATTTATTGGTATTCTCAAGGGTATCGGTATTACCTCCACTGCGATTCAGTGGTCATATATGTTTCAATCGTTATTTTATGCAGGGGCGGGTATTGCGATTGGTATGTGTCTCGTGTTTGGAGTACTCAAACCATTTTTTGCCGAGCATCCAATTGATTTCCCGTTCAGTGATGGTATCTTGGTTGCAACAATGGGTGGGACACTGCTTCGTGCAGGATTGCTTTTGATTGCGACAGTGATTGCAGGATTTTTACCAGCAAAAATTGTTGTGCGTCAAAACACGCTCGATGCTATTTTGGGGAGATAATATGAATATTATTGAAGCAAAACAACTGACAAAAGTGTATCATACGGGGGTGCTCGATGTGCATGCGCTCAAGGATGTTTCTTTGTCTATTGCAGAGGGTGAATTTGTGGCAATCACTGGACGGTCTGGTTCTGGTAAAAGTACACTGCTGTATCAGCTTGGTTTACTCGATCATCCGAGCAGTGGATCTGTACAGATAGATGGGATTGAGACGATTGGACTCTCTAGTGATCAGCGGACGGTGATGCGTCTTTCTGTGCTTGGATATGTGTTTCAGGATTATGCACTGATTCCATCATTGACAGCGTTGGAAAATATTTTGGTACCACTGCTCATGCAGGGTGATGTATATGGTGTCGCGGAGCAAAAAGCCAAAGATGCACTGCAACGAGTGCGATTACTCGATCGTGCAAACAATTTACCGAGTCAGATGTCTGGTGGACAGCAACAGCGTGTTTCGATTGCGCGTGCGATTGCACATAGTCCAAAGATTGTCTTTGCAGATGAGCCAACAGCCAATTTGGATTCTGAAACATCTCGAGCAATTTTGGATACATTTTTGGATCTTCATACGCAGGGACAGACGATTGTGATGGTGACACACGAGCCAGAGTTTGCGGCCCTTGCGCAGCGAGAAATTATTATGTCAGATGGTGTTATTACCAATGTGATTACCCACAAATCATCCTAAGTACTACTATGCCTATCATTGGTGCTCATGTCTCCGCAGCTGGCGGACTTCATAACTGTTTCAAAAACGCTTCAGATATCGGTGCTCAAGCGTTGCAGATTTTTGTTTCTTCACCGCGTGCATTTCAGGTCAAGGTGCCAACAGAAGAGATTGTCTCACAATTCAAACAAGCACAAAAAGAGACAAAGCTTGGTCCCGTCTTTGCACATGCAGCGTATTTGGTTAATCTCGCATCAGCGGATAAAAAAACACAAAACGCTGGGATACAAAGTTTGGTGGCACATCTCTCAATTTGCGAAACACTTGGGATTGTTGGGCTTGTTTTTCATCTGGGGTCCATTGCTAAAGGTGGAACAAAAGAAGAGGGAATTGCACGTACCGCAGAAGCAATGAACAAGGTACTTCAAAAAGTACCAGGGAAAAGTTTTTTGATTATGGAAAATTCCTCTGGTGGGGGAGGTAAGCTCGGGAATACACCAGAAGAAATCGGTGAGATGTTTCGTCTCGCCAACAATTCGCGTATTAAAGTGTGTCTGGATACTGCACATGCGTTTGCGGCGAACGAACTCGGTGAGAGTGTGACGGACAAAACAGTGGATTCGTTTGTCTCTCGTTGTGACACATCATTTGGGTGGGAGAATGTCGTCTGTATTCACTTCAATGATTCCAAAGTCGCTGCCGGAACATTTACTGATCGTCATGAAAACATTGGCGAGGGGTTGATTGGGACCAAAGGGTTAAAAGCAATTGCGTTGCATCCAAAAATGAAGAATCTTCCGCTTGTGATGGAGGTGCCTGGATTTGGAGACGATGGGTCAGATATGGAAAATATACAACGATTGAAAAACATATGTGGAATCAAATAATACGTACAGTACAAATTTGTTCGTTCATGGTAGGAGTATATCTGATAGGGTTGTATTTTACATATATTTATCCTGCGTTTGAGTTGTTTGTTTGGATGAGTCCGCTTATGCATACGTTGGGTGGGCTTGCTACTGCATTTACTCTTGATCAGTTCTATCGTCAATGTAGTGTTAGGTGGAAGGTGCGTATTGAACCGGTGGGCGTGTATATGGTGTACCTCATTGCAATGACGGTCTGTGTGGGGGTGGTGTGGGAGATACATGAGTATCTTCATGATGTGCTCTTTGCTAGTGTTTGGCAACCGGGTATAGGAGATACACTTCTTGATTTGGTGATGGATACGGTTGGGGCAGTCCTGTATGTACTCTTTTTCTTGACAATAGAGCCTAAAAAGATACAAAAAACAAAAGGGAGAGGTAGGGCTTGACAGATAGAGCTGTTTTTGCTATACTAAGGCACATATTGATTTGATTTTCTCTGTTTAGCTTTTTAATTTTTCCACGTGTATGTCACAAGATAACATGATCAAAATGGAGTGTACGACTTGCAAAATGCCTCGTTATTTCTCCACAAAAAACAAGAAAAAACTCCGCAATCGTCTCGAGCTCAGTAAATACTGCAAAGTCTGCAAAGCGCACGTCTTGCACAAAGAGACAAAGTAAGTTACAATAAAATCCCCGAAAGGGGATTTTGAATATGGGCTCGTACTGAGCTCGTCGAAGGGCGCTTCGTATAATGGTAGTACTACGGTCTCCAAAACCGTATGCGTAGGTTCGATTCCTACAGCGCCTGCCAAAAACAAAAAAGTAGCTTAGTTGCTACTTTTTTGTTTTTTTGTCTGAGTATTTGTTGTGGTAGTATAAGTTATTTTTATTCTGTGGTAGGAGGATGTGTACGGACATGATTTTTGGTATATTGGATATAAAATAAGATGAATGTAAAACTCTGTATATTTGTATAGGGTTTTTGCTACATGCACAATAAAAAGATAGGATAAGTTATCCACAAAAACATATTGTAAAGTATAAAACTGTGTTATACTTCTACAGATAAATAATTTTATTATCCATCTTTGTTTTTAAGATAGCAGTTTTTTATGTACACACCATTTTCTTGGTTGACTGGAGTAAACCCGAGACATATTTTGCGCAGTACACTTGTTGTCCTGTCTTTTTTTATTGTGACAGGCGCAGTGTTGTATGCATATCAGCAGGTATTTGCCTTTTCTGGATCAGGATCTGGTACTGCGGAAGATCCGTATATTATCATGACCTGTGAACAGCTCGCAGAAGTTGATAATGATTTAGCAGCACACTATCGTTTGGGTGATTATATTGGGTGTGGTGCTGAAAATTTTCCACTTGCTCGTGTGATGGATGGATCTGATTTGGACGCTGGGTTTGGCGGGTTTACTGGTGTGTTTGATGGAGATGGGTATACAATTAGTTATCAAAAAAATGTACCAGCAGAAATCGATGACCAAAATTACCTCGGGTTGTTTGGGTATCTTAATGGTGCAACAATTAGAGATCTACATATTGTAGCTGGGTGGGAACAGGGACCTGGAGGTACTGATGTGTTGTATGGGGGAAGTTTTGTGGGTTCTCTGGCTGGAAAAGCAGTCAATACGCTGATTATTAATGTAAGCGCATCAAATAACATCCAGAGTGCAAATACTACTGGAGGGTTGGTCGGACAGATGAACAACTCTCGTATTGTTGGAGGCTCATTTGAAGGAAGTATTGATGCCACATCACAAAGTGGTGGGTTGGTTGGTGAGGTATCTGGAAATTATGAGGGTGATTTGCCTGCTATAGAACAGTCATACACATTTGGTTCTTTTACGGCTGGGTGGGGTGTTGGTAATGTTGGAGGATTAGTTGGGTATATGACGACAGCAGAGATACTCAATTCGTATTCACAGATGGATGTAAATGCATATAACAATGTTGGTGGTTTGGTCGGAAATGCGATTGGGTCTAGTATTGTAAATGCGTATGCGTCAGGGAGTGTAACTGGAAATAACACTGTCGGTGGTTTGGTTGGAAGAGTATTTTCAAGTGGTTCGAGTATAGAAAATGCATTTGCAGCTGGTATCATTACTGGGTCTAGTTATATTGGAGGTGTGGTTGGTGGTGTAGGGGATTTTGGAGGTGATAATCCATCTTTTCTTTCTACGACAAACACGTACTGGGATGCAACGATGACTGGTATGAGTGAATGTAGTGGTTTAGCAGAAGAAACATGGGCTGGGTGTACGATGATTACACCTGGAGATCCGACGACATATTGGAAATTGGGTGGTGTTGAGCCGATGTTAACTTGGAATACTACAGACATTTGGAATCTTGATTCCATGTCTAACTATCCTTGGTTATTTGCTTATACTGAACCTACATTTGCTAGTGGTACTGGTGTTGAAGGTGATCCATATGTTATTACAAATTGCACACAACTTCAGTTGATGAACACGGTGCTGGATGCACATTTTGTGTTGGGAAGTGATATCGATTGTTTGGAGACAGAAGGGTGGAATGAAAATACAGCTGAGTGGGTAGATGGGGTGGTGGATGGAGAGTTGATTCCTGATAGTTACAATGATATTCCTGGTGTATATGGGGCAGTATCAAACAATGGATACTATGGTTTTGAGCCAATTGGGTCCGACGGAGATCCGTTTACTGGCGTGTTTGATGGAGATGGATATACGATTAATGATTTGTGGATATTTCGAAAAGAACAAGATAATGTTGGTTTATTTGGCTATACTGCTGGCGCAACAATTGAAGATTTTGATTTAGTTGCAGCAGACATTGTTGGCGAGTCAAATGTGGGTGGCGTTGTAGGTACCATGGAAGATACGTCGATTTCTGATGTGACTATATTCGATAGTCATGTGCGAGCATATTTGAGTTATTACGGCGGAGGAATTGCCGGTATTATGATGGAAAATACTGGAACAAGCACTATCTCATATGTGACTATGTCTGGTGGTGGGGTGCATGGAAGTGGAAATATTATTGGTGGTTTGATTGGTAAAATGTATGATGGTATTCTCACATATGCTAATTCTTCTGCATCGGTGGATGGTGGATTTAGTATCGGTGGTGCGATTGGAGAAATGTCTACTGGTTCAGTGTCGTATGTTGATATAACGGGGTCAGTTCATTCAGATCGTACTGAAGGTGAATTTATTGCAAAATCTGGTGAAAATACAGGTGGATTTGTTGGATATATGTATGAAGGGACTATCACTAGTTCTACTGCGAGCGGTGATGTGGAGTGTGAGGGTGGAAAGTGTGGTGGATTTATCGGATATGCTGCGAGTGGAAACGCGCTCATTACAAACTCTTCTGCCTCAGGTGATGTGACTGTTGTTGATGGGTTTTCACCGTCATACATTGGCGGATTTGCTGGGTATGTGGAAAACAGTGGATATAATTGGGAGGATCCGTATGTATATGGCGTTGAATGGGTAAATCTGTCTGCTGCTGGTTCTGTCTTTGCAACCTCTTCTGATTCTGTAGGTGGTTTTGCTGGGCGTGTCTACGGATATGATCTTTCTTCTGTATCTTCGACAGGTGGTGTGGTAATAGGTGATAGTTATGTCGGTGGTTTTGTTGGTGAGATATTTAACTCCTCTGTGTCGTCGAGCACTGCTTCTTCTACTGTTACAGGTATGGATAACTATATTGGTGGCTTTGCTGGTTATTCAGGTTGTCAGAGTCGGTTTACTCGGTCACAAGCTTTTGGAGATGTGTTTGGTGCTGCTGCGGTAGGTGGTTTTTCTGGCGCAGATGGATGTGAGGGGTATGGATCGACGTTTACAGAGGTGTATACAACAGGTGATGTGGTTGCGTCTGTAGTTGCAGCTGGAGGTTTGATCGGAGAAGCATATTTAACTACAGTAGAGCGCTCGTATGCGTTGGGAAATGTTACTGCGACAGGAGATAATGTGGGTGGATTGATTGGACAAATGATTGGGTATGATGGGTATGAACATTCGTCTGTGACAGATTCATACGCTCGAGGGAATGTTGAATCAACCTCAGGGGTTCAGGTCGGTGGTTTGGTTGGGTATATTGGTGCATATACTGATATGGTCAATGTGTATGCGACAGGTGTCGCATCTGGTACGACTGCTGTTGGAGGTCTTTATGGCGGTGGAGACGTTTCCACTGCAGCATTTTGGGATATTGAGACATCTGGTCTTTCTGCGGGGTGTGGATATGGATGTGACGACACTGCTGTAGGGACAAGCACTGAGCGTATGAAGACACAATCGATGTATACAGATGCTGGCTGGGATTTTGAAACAGTGTGGACATTTGAGGGGGCAAACATAGTAAATGATGGGTACCCAATTTTACAATTTCAAACAGTAGGAGAAGATACTGAAACATTGACTCCTGAATTACTTTCACCGGAGGATGGTTCTTCTCACGATGTAGATGCAGAGATGGATATCACTTTTGTGCTTCCTGAGACACCGTTGTCAAATAGTATTACTATTGCATTCTTACCAGAAGTGGGTGATCCAATAGTGCTACAGTTGCGTGATGCTGCGCCTGAGGTGGAAAACACCTTTACGATTATACCAAATCAGAATCTTTCTTTGGTTGAAGAGGTGCTTTCTGCTTCGACAAGCACTATTCCAACTGGTACATATACAATATTACTCGCATACCAAGATGTATTTGGAAACCCTGTTGCTACTGATAGTGTTTCAGAAGTGTTATTATACGAATTTCCTGAGTTAGTTATGGGTGAGACAACTGGTATCGGACAGACACAGGCGACGTTGAATGCAAGTGTTGTCGATGGTTCTGTGGAATTGTTTAGTGAGTATGCATTGTATGGATTTATCGTGAGTGAAAATTCAGATCCAACAGTTGAAAATGCGGTTGCAATACCTGGTCCTGTCGTTATCGAAGAGTTGGGTTCATATGAATGGATTTTTGGGGATGACGATGGTGAGGTGCTTGAGTGTGGTACGACGTACTATGTGCGTGCACTCGGAGTGTTGATGTATGGTGAAACTCTCTTGACGAGTGAAAATGTAGATTCGTTTACAACACTTGATTGTGATGAAGAAGAAGGAGAAGAAGAGCCACGTCCTCGTTCTGGTGGTGGGTCTTCTGTCTCTATTTCTCGTCCTCGTCCAACAGACAACACGACAGCAACTACTGGGGCACTCGTTATCAATAATGGTGATGAGACTACAACAAGTAGAACTGTTTCTTTGAAAATTAATGCAACAAATGCAGTAGAGATGGCAATCAGTAATAGTCCGCTATTTAGCGATAGTACGTATATCCCATTTACTTCTTCTGCAAAGCATACACTTAGTGCTGGTGAGGGGCAAAAAACAGTGTATGTAAAGCTTCGTTCTGCTACCGGTGGTACTCTTCTGGTTTTAGATTCGATTCAGTTGTCTAATGTGGTGAATAAAAAACCATCTGACATTGTTCCTTTAGTACTAACCACCCCAATCCCACAAAACGGCCTCCAATGCACTACTAACCTTGTTCTCACTACTCCAGTCAAACTCGGAGCCCCCAACAATCCAAACGACGTCAAACTCCTCGAGCAGTTCCTCAATACCTATGAAGGCACTAACCTCCCAGTCAATGGAATATATGAAACAGCAGACTTCAACGCAGTAGTGAAGTGGCAAGAGAAATATGCCTCTGACATCCTCACTCCATGGGGACTCACCAAAGGCTCAGGATATGTCTACACCACATCTTTGAAAAAAATCAAAGAGATCCACGAAAAGAACTGTGCAACAGCAGGAACGACACCAGTGCAACCAACCACACCAGTATCAGCAAGTTGTCTCAACACACAAACAACCCTGACACAAGGTATGACAGGAGCACTCGTTACCACCGCACAAACACTCCTCCAAAAACTCAACTACTTCACTGTCACACCAACCGGCTTCTTTGGCCCAGTCACCACCGCCTCAGTCAAAGCCTTCCAAAGTGCAAACGGCATTGACCCTGTCGGCTACATCGGACCAGCAACCAGAGCCAAGCTTAATGAGTTGGGGTGTCGGTAGAAATGTTTTTGATAAAATACAAAAACAGCCTTGAAAAGCTGTTTTTGTTTTTATTATATACGTCCATATTTTGCTTCCAAATCACCGAGCTTTTCTTGCACTCCAAACCATTGTGACTCTTTTTCTTTGAGGAGGAGCTCTACTATCTGGAGTTGCTTTGTTTTTTCAATTGAGTACTTACCGGGATGTTTGAGAAACCATTTATGAATACTATGTTGTTCTTTTTCTAGGTCAGCAACTTCTTCTTCAATATCACGTAACAACTTTTTCTGTTCTTTAATCTCCTCCTTGAGTCGTGGGCGTTCATCATCTGATGCGAGAGCTGGAATTGTTTTTTCTGGAATAGCTGGTCGTCGATTGCGACCGATGATATCACCGAGGTGATAGACATACTCCTCGTATGAGTGGTGATAGCGTTTTACAGATCCATCATTTACCTCAATGATACCTGTGGCTATTTTTTCTACAAAGGCACGATTGTGACTGATGAGTAATATGGTACGATTGGTTTCGTGAAGTGCTTGGGCGAGCGACTCTACTGTTTCAAAATCAAGATGGTTGGTCGGTTCATCCAGTAGTAGAACCTGATCTTTTCCAAGCATTAACCCAGCGAGACACAGGCGTGCTCTCTCACCTCCACTAAGTACTGACAAGGGTTTTTCGATGTCTCCTGCACGGAACAAAAAATTTCCAGCAATTTCAAGTACATCTTGTGTGCTTCGATGAATACTTCCGGCTCGTTCGAGATATCCAAGGACTGTATCAAACGGATTGAGCTGATCAGTCATGTGCTGAGCATAGTAGCCAATAGAAACAGTTGGGTGCCATGTGGCGGTGCCAGAGAGTGGGAGGAGGTCTTTGGCGAGTGTACGTAGGAGTGTTGTTTTGCCTTGTCCGTTGTCTCCGACAATGGCGACATGTTCACCGCGGTGGATTTCAAACGTGATATCACTTGCCACAGGTGACTCTTTGGTATATCCCATACTGAGTTCTTCTGTTCGCAGTACAATTCCTTTTTTATTTTCACAATTTGGGACGTGTATACGGGTGGTGTGTAGTGGTGCTTCGATTTCAATTGTTTTGAGTTTTTCAAGATATTTCATCTTTGATTGTGCTTGTGTTGCTTTGCTTGCTTTGGCACGGAAACGGTCGATAAATTCTTGGACATGAGCACGTTCTTTCTCAACTTTTTTATTATATTTTTTTTGCATTTCAAGTTGCGCTTTTTTGTATTCTAGATATGCATCAATTTGTCCGGGGTATGAATACGCTCTACCACGCTCAATATCAAGTGTCTCGGTACAGACATCACGCAAGAATGCGCGATCGTGTGAGATGAGGAGAAAGCTGCCAGTGTATTGTTTCAAAAAATCTCCTAAAAGCAAGATAGTAGAGAGGTCGAGAAAGTTTGTTGGCTCGTCGAGTAAGAGGACGTTGGGATCTTGGAGCAGCATGCCAACAAGTTTGATACGCATACGATACCCCCCAGAGAGGTTTTTGAGTTGGGAGTTGAGATGTGTTTCGTTCAGTTCAAATTTATGTGCGAGTTTGGCCGCCTGCCATGATTCTTTTTTAGATGTGCGTATTAGATAGGAGAGGGCTGTTTCACTCAGATCCATGTCGTCGTGCTGTGCGATGTGTCCGAGTCGAGCACTGTTGTGAAGTTGTACTGTCCCGCTATCAGCTTCTTCTTGTCCGAGAATGATGCGAAAGAGGGTTGATTTTCCTGCACCATTTCTCCCGATTACACCGATTTTCTGACGTTCAGAGACGGTAAAGGTCGCTCCCATGAGGATAGGGCGTTCGCCATAGCTTTTTTGAATGTCATTGACGGCGAGAAGAAGTGCCATATTTTTGCCTATATTAACAGAAAAAGAGTGTTTCGTAAAGATTACTATGTTATCCACAGGGGGGTACGAAGAGCTGGTTTTGTGTGGTATACTATATACATATTTATTTATCTATATTTTTTATATATGAAACAGTTTGCATGTTTATTCTTGCTTGGCGGTGTATTGTTAGCTTCACCTGCACTTGCGGTTGATGAAACATCGTCCTCTACAACACCAGTAACTGAAACAGCATCTGGTTTGGAATGTATTCAAGATGCAATTGAAACAAGAGATACTGCACTTATTGATGCATTGAGTTCATATCACGCTGCTGCAAAAACAGCATTAGAGACACGTATCGCTGAATTAAAATCTGCGTGGGAGCAACCAAAAGGGACATATCGTAAAGCTGATATTAAAGATGTGTGGACTGAGTATCGAATAGATCTTCGAAATGCACGAAAAGAGTTTAAATTAGATAAAAAAGTAGCGTGGGATGTATTTAAAAAGGCTAAAGCTGCATGTAAGGGTGTGCAGGTTTCGGATGATACTGGCAATTCAGCCGCAGATACAACATTATAATATTTGTACTAAAAGACATCCCTGTAATTCTGGGATGTCTTTTAATTTTATGGTATACTATCTGTACTATTGTCCATGTATTATGTCACAAAAAAAAGCATATATTGTTGCAGTCGATATGGGGTACGGTCATCAGCGTGCTGTTCATCCGTTGTTTGACATCTCTCGTGCTCCAAAAGGATGGGATCATGATTCTGCGATGATTATCTGTGCAAATAAATATCCAGGTATACCTGAGATTGATTTTAAACGATGGAATGGAAGCCAGGGGGTGTATGAATTGATTTCACGCATGAAACGTCTGCCAATTGTTGGTGATTGGATTTTTGGTGCTATGGATTATTTTCAGCGGATTGAGGTGTTTTATCCCAAACGTGATCTGAGTAAGCCAACTATACAGTTGAGTCAGATTTATAACATGATCAAAAAAGGGTGGGGAAGACACTTGATTGATGAGCTGAATCGTGACCCACTTCCACTTATTACCTCTTTTTTTATCCCAGCATTTTTTGCGGAAGAGCATGGGTACAAGGGTGAGATATATTGTCTGTGTACCGATACGGATGTTTCTCGTGCTTGGGCACCGCTGCATCCGCAAAAGAGTCGTATCACTTATTTAGCTCCAAATAAGCGTGTTCGAGAACGTCTCAAGCTTTATGGTGTACGTCCAGAAAAGATTTTTATTACAGGCTTTCCGTTGCCAAAAGAAAATATTGGTTCACCTGATACTGTTAAAACACTCAAGACATCACTTGGGTGCCGTATAGGCAATCTCGATCCACATGGTCGGTACCAAAAGAAATACCAGCAAATGCTTCAGTTTTACCTTGGTTCGCCATTTTGTGATTTGCGGGCCAAGCATCCGTTTACTATTACCTTTGCAGTAGGAGGTGCGGGGGCACAGCGAGAAGTGGGAATCGAGATTTTGCAAAGTTTGCGGACGCACATTGATGCTGGTGCTGTGAGGCTTAATCTTGTTGCCGGATCTCGCGCTGATGTGTTTAGTTTTTATGAAGCAGAAATTAAACGTTTGGGCTTGGATCATCGTCATGATCAAACAGTTCGTATTATTTATGATGAAGATAAGTTCCGTTATTTTCAAAAATTTGATGAAGCATTACTCACCACAGACGTGCTGTGGACCAAACCAAGTGAATTGTCATTTTACGCTGGGCTAGGACTTCCGATCATTATTGCCCCAACGATCGGTTCTCAAGAAGAGTATAATAAAGCTTGGTTACACGCAATTGGTGCTGGGTTTGAGCAAAACGATTCACGATATACTCATGAGTGGTTATTTGATTGGCTAGAGAGCGGTTGGCTCGCAGAGGCTGCGATGAGTGGATTTTTACATGCACCGAGAAATGGGGCGTATCATATTGCGGATATTGTACTCAACGGCAAGAAGAGTGAAATTGAAGATGTGCATTTGTTGTAGATATGACTTCTTTCGCACTTATTCCATTTGCATTTCTCTCTGGTATCCTCATGTTTTTGGCACCTTGTTCATTACCACTTGTTCCAGGGTATTTGGCATTTTTGTCTGGCAATACTGATTTGCGTATGTGGAATGAACGGACTGTTCGATGGCGGATGGTGCGTCAAGCATGTTTTGTCTCGCTTGGATTTGGTGGTGTATTTATTTTTTTGGGTGTTTTGTTTGGGCTTGGTGGTGTCGTATTATTGCCATATCGAGAGGTGCTGAGTCGCGTTGGTGGTGTACTAATTATGTTGTTTGGTCTTGCACTGCTGGGAGTGTTTTCTCTGCCATCATTTTCTTTTGTTTCACGTCTAGTTGCATACAAACAGATACATCCAAACACACCAGGTGCTGCTATATTATTTGGAGGTATTTTGGCGCTCGGATGGTCGCCATGTGTCGGGCCTATTTTGGGGACTATTTTGTTGCTGGCTGCATCTAGCGCAACGGTTGTTTCTGGCGGCTTCCTTTTGGCTGTTTTTTCTCTTGGGTTTAGTGTGCCGTTTATTCTCACTGCATTTGGCGCTGGGCATATATCACAATGGTTACAGAGATTCAGCAGTGTACAGAGGGTGCTTACGGTTATCGGTGGCATGAGTTTGATCGTCATGGGGTATCTCATGGCTACGAACATGATGGGAGTGTGGAATGGTTTTTTTTATGGATTGTTTGATTTTATGTCGTACGATTCATTATTACGTTTTTATTAGTCTATGCATTGGTTTCTTCTTTCATTGGTTGGATATGTCTGTCTTGCGCTTGTCTTTATTCTCGATAAGCTTATCTTGACCAAGTCGGTCGAGAAGCCAGTGGTCTATACATTTTACTCAACCATTTTCTTGGCGGTTGTATTATGTGCACTACCGTTTGGTGGAGAATTATTACATACACCATTTGATTGGGGGGTTGCAACGCTCTCTGGTCTTGGGTTTGGGTTTGGGTTGTGGGCGATGTTTCTCGCGCTGCATTATGGAGAGACGAGTCATATTTCTCCGTTCATTGGTGCGATGGTGACTGTCTCTACCTTTGTACTCTCTGCATTGTGGCTCGGAGAATCGCTCACTGATGTCCAAAAAATTGGTGTAGTGATTTTAGTGTTTGCTTCACTTCTGCTCTCATTTGAAAAAAGTAAACAACACAGTGGATTCCATGTTGGATTTTTGTGGGCGATACTTGCTGGCGTCTGTTTTGGTATCTCTCATGTAGCAGCCAAATATATCTATGACCTCTATCCGTTTTTGACTGGTTTTATCTGGACACGTGCGACGATTGCCCTAGTGGGTGTCATTACATTGTTTGTCCCAAGTGTCTGGAAGTCTTTGTTTGGTAAAAAGACAGCTGTGAGTAAAAAAGTAAGTGTTGAAAGTCAAAAAACATTTGGTCATCGCCATGCATTTGCAATCGTCTTAAGCAATAAGGTGTTGGGTGTTTTGGGCGTAGTGCTCATTCAAGCTGCTATCTCTTCTGGGAGCGTGACACTTGTCAATGCATTGAGCGGTATGCAGTATGTATTGATGTTTGTACTTGTCTTTATCTCTAGTAAAATAAGTCCGCAAGTATTTAAAGAATATTTTACAAAACGTGAAATCATTGTTCAGACAATTGCTATTTTGCTCGTTTGCCTTGGCTCTGTATGTTTCGTTCTCTAGTTCGTCATATTTTTCATTTTATACTTTTTTTTGTTGGTACTATTAGTATTGTATATGGTATTTCTTGGTTGTTGTCACAAAAAAATTTTCAGCCAGAGTATGGTATCAGCTTCAATCATGAGCATGCATTACATCTGGAACTTGATTGGAAATTGGTATATGGAGATATCCTCACTGACTTGCAGCCAAAATATATTCGTCTTGCGGCTATGTGGGATGAGGTAGAACCTCAAAAAGGAGAATGGTTTTTTGAACATGTTGATTTTATGCTTGATGCAGCAGCGGCAAACAATACCAAAGTATTGCTGGTGGTAGGGCAAAAAGCACCACGGTGGCCAGAATGTCACATTCCACAGTGGGCTGAAGACGTATCTGTTCATGATAGGCGTGAGCAGGTGATGTCATATGTGAGTACTGTGGTAGAGCGATACAAGGATCATCCTGCGCTTGAATATTGGCAGATAGAAAATGAGCCGTACATTCCGTTTACTTTTGGAGAGTGTGCAGCATTTGATCAAACTATCGTCGAAGCAGAGGTTTCGTTGGTCAAACAAATTGATCCGAATCATCCTGTGGTACTCACAGACAGTGGTGAAATGTCTATATGGTATCCAGCTGCTGTTGGCGGAGATGTATTTGGGACGACACTTTATCGTATTGTACGTACTCCATCTGGGCGTATTTGGAATTATGATTGGATGCCACCAGGATTTTATCGTCTCAAGTCTGAGTTGTTTGGGCTATCACCTGAGACTTTTTTTGTTGCCGAATTGCAGGCTGAGCCATGGTTTACGGGAGATGGACCAAACGGTACTTCACTTGAAAGCCAGCAGGAGACAATGACTCCAGAACGTATGGCCCAACATATCGCATATGCGGACCATGTAGGTGCGTCTCGGGTGTATTTGTGGGGAGCAGAGTGGTGGTACTGGATGAGGGAGAGACACAATAATAGTTCGTTTTGGGATATAGCCAGAGATATATTGACAAGATAAAAAAAATGGGATACACTATTCCCATTCGATGCGCGCCTAGCTCAGTTGGTTAGAGCATCTCGTTTACACCGAGAGGGTCAGGGGTTCGAATCCCTTGGCGCGCACAGGTAAACACACTCATCTTTGGTGAGTGTGTTTATATTGTGGTATAATATTTGTATATGAATACAAATATTCCACTCGCTACACATCACGGTATTTTTCGTCAGCAAATTTCATTATTTCAAGCAGTGGCTTTGATTGTCTCTGGTACTGTTGGTGCTGGAATTTTGGGTATTCCATATGCCATCGCACAGGTAGGTTGGTTGCCTGGGTTTTTTAGTATTGTACTTATTGGGTTGTTGATGATGGGGGTCAATTTATTGATTGCACGTATTGTGATTGGTACAAATCAACAGCTTCATTTTGTCGGGTTGGCAAATAGATATTTAGGTGCTGTGGGGAAGTATTTGATGTCTGTTATTATGTACGGTATGTTGTTTGGTATTTTGGTTGTCTATATTTTGGGAGTTGGTGAATCGTTAGCTGCATTGTTTGGTTGGGATCCTCGACTGTGGAGTACAGTATTCTTTTTACTTGGTGCGATCTGTATTTTGTTTGGTCTACGCACGATCAAATCTGTTGAGTTTTTTCTCAGTCTTGGTATTTTGTGTGTTGTGCTTATTATCTCTGCGACACTTGTTCCAAGTATTGAGACAACTCATTTTGGATTTGTTTCTCTTCATAATGTGTTGGTACCATATGGTGTGCTGTTATTTGCATTTCATGGAGCAACGAGTCTACCTGAGGTATATAGTCTTGTACAAAACAAAGAAAAGTTTTTTATAGAAGCAGTAAAGGTTTCATCGGTGATTGTGATTGCTATTTATGCGTTGTTTACTTTTGTGGTACTTGGTGTCACTGGTCCATATACGACAGAGATTGCCACAGTCGGTCTGGGACAAGCAATCGGTCCTGTCATGCTGGTACTGGGAAATATTTTTGCAGTACTCGCGATGGGGACGAGTTATTTGGTTGCTGGACTTGCATTGCGTGACTCATTGACATGGGATATGAACATGTCTCGACCGCTGGCAACCGCAGCGGTGACGTGTATTCCGTATTTGATCTTTTTATTTTTTGCAACCAGTTTTGTTGGGATGATTGATTTGGTTGGTGGGGTGTTTATGACGTCTGAGATTGTACTTTTGTTGATTATCTATGTGGTGGCGAAGAGGAGAGGGGATGTACATGGATAAAATTGTCTATATTAAAAAGCCGCTTGAATAAAGCGCTTTTTTTTGTTAGTATAGCCATATATGACTTTTATCCAAGCAATCGTCCTTGGTCTAGTTCAGGGGCTCACAGAATTTCTTCCAGTATCTAGCTCTGGGCATCTTATTTTTTTTCCGTACCTATTTGGTTGGACCGATCAAGGGGTACTATTTGATTTGATACTGCACATGGGGACACTTGGTGCCGTTGTATTGTTTTATCGTCATAAACTACTCTCGTTGGCTCAAGCAGCTTTTTCATGTCAAAAAGAAAACGAGTCAGAACGTCGATTGGCTTGGTATATCGCTCTGTCGGTGTTTCCAGCAGGGATTGCAGGCTATTTGATTGAGACCAATGATCGATCTGCAACTATTGTTGGTATTTCGCTTATTGTTTGGGGTGTCGTACTGTATGTGGCTGATCGGTATGCACAGCGACGTGCTCGTACAGTAGTGCCAACTGAATTAACACATGTATCTTGGAAGGATATTGCGACGATGAGTATTGCACAAGCGGTGGCATTGATTCCAGGTACAAGTCGATCGGGGATTACGATGAGTGCTGGATTGTTTCGTGGTTTGTCCAAAACAGCTGTAGCAGATATTTCATTTCTCATGAGTGTGCCAGTACTTACGATTGCTGGTGCTGTTAAAATTTTTGAGGCAGTGTCACTGGGAACAGTTGATATACCTATCATGATGCTTGTGACTGGTTTTTTGACATCGTTTACTTCTGGCATGTTTGCGATTTCGTTTTTGTTGAAAATTATTAAAAAGTTTGATTTTACACCGTTTGTGGTGTATAGAATTGTTGTGGGGATTTTGATTTTGTGGTTACTGTAGTCGTATGACAGAAAAAGAATTATTTCCAATCATCGCAACTCTTGCCGAAAAACTTGATGTAGAAGTATACGCTGTTGGTGGTCATGTGCGTGATCGCTTGCTTGGTATTGAACAAAAAACAGTTGTGGTAGAAGAAAACAGAATTATAGCGGCGCAAAAAAAAGATATTATCGAAGGTGGAGATGATGTAGTAGTTGAGACAATTATCAAAAAGCGTGATATTGATTTTGTGGTTGTACCTGGAAAGACTGATATTGGTGGTGTTGCGTTTGCGACTGCATTTGATGAGGTGATGGAGCAGTCAGGAAGTTTGGTATTGTTTGAACAATTTAATACCGCACGCTATGTATTTGACGATATTGAGATAGAATTTGCTGGTGCACGTAAAGAAGCCTATGACCCATCATCGCGCAAACCGATTGTGGTGAGTGGAACACTCCTCGAAGATCTGGCTCGACGTGATTTTACCGTCAATGCAATGGCGCAACGTGTGACGAATGATGGTCTTGGTGAGATAGTTGACCCATATGACGGACAGAAAGATTTAGCAGAAAAAATACTTCGTACACCGCTAGATCCAATGGAAACATTTTCAGAGGATCCACTGCGTATTATGCGTGCAGCGCGCTTTGCTGCACAACTCAATTTTAGTATTGAAGCTGCAACGCTCAAGGCGATGTATGATGTGCGTGAACGTCTCTCTATTATCTCAGCTGAGCGTATTGCTGAAGAGTTTTTCAAATTACTTGGTACAACACAGCCATCCGTCGGGCTTTGGATTCTGTATCAGACACACATCTTTGATCAATTCTTGCCTGAAGTGCCAGCACTGAGCGGAGTAGAGGAGATCGGTGGTCAGGGACACAAGGACAATCTGACACATACATTCAAAGTGGTGGACAATCTTGCGACACGAACAAACAAACCACTGTTGCGTTACGCAGGGCTGATGCATGATATTGGCAAGCCTGAGACCAAGAGTTTTATCAAAGGTCGTGGGTGGGCGTTTGATATGCACGAGCATGTTGGTAAGCGGATTGTTCATGAAGTTGCTAAACGTTTGAAGATGAGCATCGCGGATACACGCTATGTTGCAAAACTCGTTCGCTGGCATCAACAGCCGATTGCATTGATGGATGCGACAATTACCGACAGTGCTGTACGGCGTTTGGTTGTCTCACTTGGTGACGAGATTGACGATCTTTTGAAGTTATGTCGCAGCGATATTACCACTGGTAATCCAAACAAGCTCGAGAAGCGCTTGAAAAATTACGATGTTCTCGAAAAGAAAATTATTGAAGTGATAGAAAAAGACAAGCTTCGTGCCTTTCAGTCTCCACTTCGTGGTGAAGAAATTATGCAGCTCTCAGGACTCAAACCTGGCCCAACGATTGGAAAAATCAAAGAGGCGATTGAGGAGGCGATTCTAGAAGGTGAGATTCCAAATGAGTATGAGGCGGCCAAAGCGTATTATGAGAAAATTAAAGATACATATTTGAAAGATGTGAATGATTGGGAAAAAGAATAAGAATAAGATTATCAAACAGTATTATCATATCAAATCTTAATTTTTAATCTCAATCTTAGTCTTATTTTTCACATTGCGTCTTGCTTCTCACATCAAAATACGCTACACTATACCTATATATGCTCGAAACATTTTGGTACACCTTTCTCTACCAACCTACATTTAATGCCTTGATCTGGCTCTATAATCATGGTACCAATGAAAATCTTGGTGTGGCGATTATTTTGTTAACGTGCATCCTCCGTGTTGGACTACTTCCGTTTAGTGTATTTGAGATTTTTGCAAGAAAAAGAAATGAAACATTGGCTGCTGAGATTGCAGCGATTCAAAAATCATACAAAAATGATCCCATCATGATGAAAGAGGAAGTGCGACGACATCTGCGTAAAAAACATATCACTCCATGGGCTCGATTTGTGGTACTTGGGGTCCAGTTGTTGGTACTGTTTCTTTTGTATCAAGTATTTATGCAGGGGGTATCCGGAGAAAGAGTACTTGCTACATTGTACCCGTTTGTTTCTGTTCCCGGAACGATTAATACAGTCTTTTTTGGATATGATATTGCACAGCGGTATAGTGTATTTTGGCCCGGTCTTATCTTTGCTTGGTTGTTTACGGAAATTTATTGGGGGTATCACAAAAACAAACAGATTAAAGCCGATGCGTCTGATGTTACGTATCTCTTTTTATTTCCGTTTTTTGTCTTTTTCTTGCTATACCTCCTTCCGATTGTAAAATCATTATTTGTACTGACATCTATGGTATTTTCATTTGTAACATATCCAGTATTGGAGGCTTGTATTGGATTGTTTCAAAAAAAGCCAGGAGATGCACATGCAGCGGGCCATGGACATGGTGAAAAACATCACTAATTTTGCTCTATGTAGAAAAAAAGTGTATTTTTGCTCTTGCAAAAAGAGTAAAAATATGTTATGCTATCTATCGTATTTAATCCACTTTTATGTCTGATGATTCTATTGATAAGCTGATGTACTCCTTTGTAATGGACGACGTCCTCAAAGGTTTTTTTATCAAAGTGCCACCAGGATACGTGGCATGTGTCTACGATCTTGGTCGTGGCGTGCTCAAAAAAGTGCATACTCCAGGACTTCACTTCAAGATTCCTTTCTGGCAGAAAGCCAAACTTTTTAATACTCAGACGCTTGAATACGGTATTTCTCGCAATTTTACTCTTACTAACGAACGTGCGATGGGTGATATTCCAATCGCGGCGGTGACTCAGGATGGCAAGCGTATCGGTGTAGAGGGAACGATTTTACTTCGTTTGGATGTACATCAGATCCCATCTATTTGGCAGACTGTCGGTGAGGATTTTGTCGCCAAGATTATCCGTCCTACGGTTCGCAGTCGCATTCGTATGGTTGCTAGCCGCTTTGATATGCAGGAGATGATCGGTGCCAAGCGTGATGCAGTGGAGACTGAACTCAAGAATGAGCTGGAACGTATCTTCTACTCTCGTGGTATTTATGTTGAGAATGTGCTCTTGAGTGAGATCGGTGACATTTCTGAGTACAAGCATACGGCTGGAGAGTAACGGAGTTTGCGAAGTTGGCTGAGTTTTCTAAGTTGAGATCCCTCGTGAATGCGAGGGGTTTTTGTTGTGGATAACCCCCTTGACTTCCTCTTTTATCACTCGTATAATATGAGTGCTAATATGACTATATCAGAACGACAACAACATATTTTACGCCTCGTGATTGAGGAGTTTATTGCTACTGCTGAGCCGGTTGGGTCTCAGTCTTTGACTGACAATAAAGACCTCGATGTTTCAGCTGCGACGATTCGCAATGAGCTTCGTGATCTCGAGGATCTAGGCTTTTTGACTCATCCACACACGAGTGCTGGACGTATGCCGACAGAGCAGGGATATCGATACTATGTCGATACACTTATGAAGCCAAAGGCGCCGAGCAGTGGGGAAGTTGAGGCGATAGCGAGATGCGTGGCGCAGTGTAGCGATGTTGAGCAGGCACAAAAGCAGGTGGCACAGTATATCGCCACATCACTCCAAGACGCAGTGATTATCGTGCGAGGTCGTGAACGGCTGTACTATACTGGACTTTCGGCGCTCTTTACTCAGCGTGAGTTTCAAGACTACAGTTATACTATCTCGGTTTCACAGATATTTGATCATTTTGAACAAAACCTTGATCAGATGTATGACTGTATCACTAGTGTGGGTCCACAGACCTGTATCGGGAGTCAAAACCCACTTGGGAGTACGACGAGTCTGGTGGGGACGCGGATGGGGGAGAATGATCTGTTTCTCATCTTTGGTCCACTCCGACTCGATTATGCGCGAGCGGTCGGAACTATTAACTATTTAACACAAGTGCTTTCTCAATAATGTTTTTTATACAATATGTCTGATGAACAAACACAACAACCTCTTGATGAGCAGTTGGATCAAGATGGTGTACAGCAATCAGAGGTGCAAGAAGAAATAATGTCAAAACCAACAGAAGAAAATATTGACTACAAAGACAAGTGGCTCCGTGCGCAGGCGGACTATAGTAATCTGGTCAAAGAAACCAATGCACGTCGAGCTGAGTGGGTCGCATACAGTGAAGCACAGATTCTCGAAGAGTTTCTTCCTGTATATGATAATTTTTGCAAAGCCTTTGCGCATGAGATAAAAAACGGTGAAAAAGATTTTGAGAGTTGGAAAAAAGGAATTGAGTACATCATGCAGCAATTTTGGACAGTGCTCAAAAATCACAATATAGAGAAAATTGAGACAAGCGGAAAACAATTTGATCCAAATATGCACGAGGCAGTGGGTCAAGAGAGTGTAGAGGGGAAACAGGAAGGTGATATTATTCGTGAGGTTGATCCTGGATATAGTATGAGAGGAAAGGTGATCAAGGTGGCGAAGGTGATTACAAATACTACACATTAATTATGTTAACTTCTAATTATATGAATATGGCCGAAAGAGGAATTATACATGAGTTTCCCCGTTCTGAGTCTCAGTCTTTTGAGGATTTACAGTTGTCACTTATTATTGAGGCTACAGATAATGCCCGTGCAAACAATCCAGCATATTCGTATAAGGACAGTATTCGTCAATTGGTTGATGAAGGAAAAATTGTACGTGCTGATCTTGAAAGGCTTGCTGAAGAGATAGATAAAAAAATAAAAGACCACTCATATTTTGATGATTTATCTGGTGAACAGTTAGAAGCTGTAGAAGCTGTACGAGATTATCTTGATACTGCAGTATTTGGAACGGGTTCTCTTGGTAAAGAGTTAGATCGCGATGCAGATCCAGGAATAGAGATAATTGGTAGGCCTGCAGCTACACGTAATAATAGTGACACGGAGCTAGAAATAGATGAGGATCTCGGGCTTGGTGTCAAAGATGCTGCATAAAATTTTTTAATCTCAATCTTAATCTTTTATTCATATGTCACTCATTCGTTTCTCCCCAATGTGGGACCCATTCTCAGAGATGGAAGAGGTGATGAATCGCCTCCCAGCAACAGTCGGTCAAAACAGCATGCAGGCATTTGTGCCAGCGGTCAATGTCTATGAGACCAAAGAGGCTGTGGTGGTTGAGTCAGCGCTCGCGGGGATTGACCCAAACAATGTCGAAGTCAGTGTTGAAAACGGACTCTTGAGTATCTCAGGAGATACAAAAAAAGAACACGAAGTAGAAGAAAAAAACTACTATCGTAAAGAAGTTCGTAGTGGTAGTTTCCGCCGTCAGATTCCACTTCCTACTGCAGTGGATGAAGAAAAAGTAGAAGCAGTG
Organism: uncultured bacterium; assembly: GCA_937861125.1. Classification (GTDB taxonomy): domain Bacteria; phylum Patescibacteriota; class Patescibacteriia; order Magasanikbacterales; family UBA922; genus CALMAY01. The sequence continues at coordinate 76,406 of CALMAY010000038.1, forward strand.
TTTGAAGATGGAATGCTCAAAATTACTTGTCCAAAAGTGTCTGTGGTTGAACCAAAAAAGATTAGTGTGAAGGTGGTGAAGAAAGAGAAGAAATAAAATAACGTATGACTATTCGTCCATATCAAGAACAAGATAAATCTAGAATTGTACAATTGTTTCAGGATTTTCAGACATATCTTGCTAATTTGGATCCGATGGGGTTAATTCAGGTGGATCCGCGGTATGGATCATTGAAAGTACAAGAGTTGATAACACAATTGAACGAAGAGAATATATTTCTTGTCGCTCAAGAAGATAGTATCGTAATAGGATGTGTTCTTGTTTCTATATATACGACAAATGATATTGAAAAAATCGAATGGTCTGTAGAAAAGTATGGTGAAATAAAGGAGTTGTTTGTGGACGTGGAGTATCGTGCAAAAGGAGTTGGAAAAAAACTCGTTGAGGCAGCGGAACAATATGTAAAAGAAAAAGGATGTGGTGCGATGTTTATCGAAGTATTCTTGCCAAATACATCAGCAAAACAGTTTTACGAAAAGCTTGGTTATGAAGATAGAAGTGTAGAAATGATGAAATTACTTTAAAAATTAGTATTTACTAATTACAAATTATTAATATATGCCAAAAGTATTAGGAATTGACCTCGGAACAACAAACAGTTGTATGGCCATCATCGAGGGTGGTCAGCCAAAAGTCCTCGAAAACAAAGAAGGAGATCGTACAACACCAAGTATGATTGCACAGAGTAAGACAGGTGAACGATTGGTCGGAAAACTCGCCAAACGTCAGGCAGTGACTAATCCAAAAAACACGCTTTACTCAGTCAAACGTCTCATCGGTCGCCGTAGTGGTGACAAAGAGGTGACATACGTCAAGGAACATGCGCCATACGAAGTGGTCGCAGACGGTGATCGCGTCAAAGTCAAACTCGGTGATGAGGCCAAGACTGCACCAGAAATTTCAGCCATGGTGTTGCAGAAACTCAAAGCTGATGCAGAAGAACGTTTGGGTGAAAAAATTACTCAGGCTGTTATTACTGTGCCAGCGTACTTTGACGACTCACAGCGTCAGGCAACCAAAGATGCAGGTGCAATTGCAGGGCTCGAAGTGCTTCGTATTATCAACGAGCCAACTGCTGCAGCCTTTGCTTACGGATTTGACAAAACTGGTGAGCAAAAGATTTTGGTCTATGATCTAGGTGGTGGTACATTTGATGTCTCAGTGCTTGAAATCTCACATGACAAAGAAACGAACCAATCAACGGTAGAAGTACTCGCCACAAATGGTGATACACACCTCGGAGGAGATGACTTTGATAAAGTCTTGATTCAATATATCCTCGATACATTCAAAAAAGATGAAGGAGTAGATCTCAGTAAAGACCCACTCTCACTTCAGCGCATCAAAGAAGCTGCTGAGAAGGCAAAAATTGAGCTCTCAACAGCACAGGAAACTGAAATCAACGAACCATTTATCACATCAACTGCGGACGGTCCAAAACATCTCAACATCAAACTCTCTCGTGCAAAACTCGAAGAGTTGGTGATGGATTTGGTGGACAAGACGATGGTGCCAGTGAAAAAAGCACTTGAGGACTCAGGAGTAGACAAGGGTGCGATTAACGAAATCGTGATGGTCGGTGGTATGACTCGCATGCCACTCGTGCTCAAAAAAGTAGAAGAGTTCTTTGGTAAAAAACCAAACGTCAGTGTGAACCCAGATGAGGTGGTGGCAATTGGTGCTGCAATTCAGGCTGGACAGCTCCAGGGTGATCTTGGTAAAGAAATTCTCTTGCTTGATGTCACACCACTTTCATTTGGTATTGAAACTATGGGTGGAGTATGTACCAAGATTATCGAGCGAAATACCACAATCCCAACAAGTAAATCACAAGTGTTTAGTACAGCAGCAGACAATCAGCCAAGTGTCGAGATCAAGGTGCTCCAGGGTGAGCGTCAGATGGCTGCGGACAACAAGATGCTTGGGGTATTTCACCTCGATGGTATCCCTATGGCGCCACGTGGCGTGCCACAGATTGAAGTGACCTTTGATATCGATGCCAACGGTATTCTCAATGTAAAAGCAAAGGATAAAGGCACAAACAAAGAACAATCAATCCGTATCGAAGCATCATCAGGTCTCAGTAAAGAAGAGATTGAGCGTATGAAAAAAGATGCAGAGATGCATGCAGATGAGGACAAGAAAAAAGGTGAGCTGGTAGAAGCACGAAATATCGCTGACACGATGATCTATACATCTGAAAAAATGATGAAAGATATCGCTGAGAAAAACATTGCTATTACTGATGATGAGAAAAAAGCGGTCGAGGATGCTATCACAAAGCTCAAAGAAGTGAAAGATAAAGATGATCTCGAAGCGATCAAGGCTGCGAGTGAGGTGCTCAGTAAAGCTGGCCAAGCAGTCGGACAAAAAATGTACGCTGCGGAGCAGGGAGCAAAGGGCGGTGATCAGGGTTCAGGAAATCAACCAAACGGTGACTCAAAAAATGAAGGTCCTGTTGAAGGGGAAGTGGTGGATGATAAAAAAGAATAATAGTTTTCTCTACTTCAGCCTGTCTAAAGGAAACTTTGGACAGGTGATTGTGAAGAGAATTAATTCTTGGTATACTAGTGTTATATGCGTGAACATTTTCATCTCTACAAACGAAATCATCGCCGTACTATTCTTGCTACTGGGATGTTTTTCTTATATTTCTTAACAATTGGTGTTGCTGGGTGGCTCGGTATGGACCCAAATGGGATTTGGATTATTGGCGGGTTGTTTGTGATTGTAACGTTGGTGATGGAGGCAATGTTTGAACACTATTAATAGGTGCGGCGTTGTATTGATTCTTTATGTCTAAAGACTATTACAAAATTCTTGGTGTTGAAAAAAATGCTTCAGCAGATGAGATAAAGAAATCCTTTCGTAAGCTCGCACATCAATATCATCCAGATAAACAAGGTGGTGATGAGACAAAATTCAAGGAGATCAACGAAGCATACCAAGTATTGAGCGATACAGACAAGCGTCAAAAATACGATCAGTTTGGCTCTGATTTTGAACAGCAGGGCGGTTTTGGTGGTGGTGCTGGGTGGGATGATTTTATGCGTGCGGCTCGCGGTGGCGGCGGATCTGGATTTAATTTTAACTTCGGTGGGGACATAGGGGATATTTTTGGTGATTTTTTTGGTGGTGGATCTCGTGGTGGCCGTCAAAAGCGTGGAAACGACATACAAGTTGATGTAGAACTTTCATTTTCTGAGGCGGCATTTGGTATTGAGCGTGAGATACAGTTGACCAAAAATAATGCTTGTGATGTTTGTGAAGGAAGTGGAGCTGAACCCGGAGCAGGATTTGAGAATTGTGCTACGTGTGGTGGCCGAGGACAGACAGTACAGGTACAGCGAACTATTTTGGGTGCGATGCAGGTGGCTGTACAGTGTACTGATTGTCAGGGACAAGGAAAGCGACCAAAAAAGAAATGTAAGCATTGTGGTGGCGATGGAGTAGTACGCAGTGATACAAAACTTACTGTCAAAATTCCTGGTGGTATCGATGATGGTCAATCTATTCGTCTCTCTGGAAAAGGGGAGAGTATTGGTGCAAATGGGCAGGCTGGAGATCTCTATATCGTGGTGCATGTGAAATCGGACAAGCGATTTGAGCGTGATGGATTTGACGTCTATACCGAAACTCGGATACCATACCCACTGGCAGTGCTCGGTGGTGAGACAGATGTGGAGACGCTCGATGGTACAAAGACGATCAAGATTCCAGAGGGAACACAGTCACACACACAGATTCGTCTGAGAGGCTATGGCACCAAGACGGTCAATCGTGAAGACCGAGGAGATCTGTTTGTCAAAGTGATTGTGGATGTGCCAAAAAAAATAAGTAAACAAGCAAAAAAATTACTTGATGAATTACGTCAGGAATTATCTTAAAACACTATGTGGTTTCCGCTTCCAGTAGGAAATACGACTATTCTCGTTGGGTTTGCGGTGTTATTGTTCCTTCATTTTTTGTTTGTCAGTAAATCGCGGTTGTTTATCGATATGGTGGCGGTATACGCAGCACTGTTGTTACTCTGGGTGTTGCCGTTGTTTGTTTCGTCTATTGCTACACTCTTTAGTACACAACCATTCGCTCGTATTTTTTCCTTTTTTGCGATAGTCGCACTACTTCATATTGTGCTTTGGCATAGTAATTTGCGTGAGCCATCCACGCTTATTCGTCCATTTATGTTTGCGACGTCAGTGGTGTATCGGGTGAGTGTCGTTGGGCTGTTTGTTACCACTCTTGTCTATCTTTTGCCCGAAGCGTTTCGTGGAGTGATTTCTGGTTGGGTGGGGTTCATGTTCGCAAGTTATGCTGGCTTACTCATCTGGTTGTTACTGCCAGCGCTTCTAGCCTTTACCTATCGATTTCACGCCAAAAATGGCTGGTTCTAGTCCTCTCTTCAAGTATTATCTCAACACCCTGTAACAAACAGGGTGTTTTGACGTATAATACAGCATAAGACACTCAATGCATTGCACTTCTTATCCCTACATATGATTCACACAAATACAGTACCGGCCCAAGACGCTTTGTTTCTCTCTTGGTATGACAGCTATGCGGCTGACATCTATCGGTACGTTATCCTTCGTATTGGCGTCAAAGAGGTGGCGGAGGACATTGTTAGCGAGATCTTTCTCTCAGCCTGGAAACATCGAGCACGGTACAATTCAGGCAAGGCAAGTGCGAAAACTTGGTTATTTACTATTGCCAAGAATGCGCTGATTGATCACTATCGCAAAACGAAACCACAGTCAGAGCTGTTTGAAAACATCAAAGACGGTACTGATTTGATGGAGACGATACACTGGAATCTGCTCTCAGATGAGATACAAGTAGCATTACAAAAATTAACTAAAGAACAACGTGAGATAGTAGAACTACGTGTGTGGCATGGATTTTCTCACGCAGAGATTGCTCAGCTTGTATCCAAAGATGAACGAGCGGTACGTGTGATGTTTCATCGATCTCTACAGTCGCTCAAAAAACATATTTCCCCACAGTCATATTTATCATTTCTCTTTTTCCCATTTTTATTTTCTTAATATGAACAAACTTGATATTCAAAATATTGTCGAGGATATCCTTCGACTGGACCCGACACTCGTGTCCAAAAAAGCAGAACTAGAAAAACTTATTACTGCAATGCTTGCGCAAAAACCAAATATTACTGTAGATGATGCATTCCTCTCACGTCTGCGCAGTCGTCTGGTGGATCAGATCGAAGAATCTCAGTCAAAATCATTTTCATTTGGTCAATTATTTGTCTCACATAAACTGGTATTTGCTGGAGCACTTGGGTGTTTGACTGTGGGGATTGTGTCGGCGTCATTATTGTACTCGCCAACACAACATATAAGAATTGCGTCAGTGAATGGATTTGGATCGTTGGTAACATCTCCTGCTACAGGAGAAACAGTCACAGCATTATCTGCTAGTGCGCCCACCTCTTTTTCTGCGAGTGACACGAGTGTTGGGATGGTGGCGCCAGCAGTATCTCGAGCACAATCAGGTGGGGGAGCGGATAATGCCTCAAAAATGATGATATATCCACCAATTGATGGTGAATATGGTCAGTATTCCTTTGTGTTGCGCGGTGACGTTGCTGTTCCGCCAGAACAAATGGATGTCTATGGGTATCTGCTATCAAATGAGGTAAATCGTATTGTTGATAAGGCAATGTCAGGATTGTGGGGTGTTGTGTTTACTGAGCGGAGTGTTGATGTGCGAGGACAGAGTTTGGGTGGAACTATCTCAGTTGATTCCGGTTCATATATAGTGTCTGTGGATGCACAACGGGGTGTTTTGTATCTTTCACGATTTGAACCGTACACACCTACCGACATTCAATGTTTTCGTGCGCCTTGTGGTGTATACCAACCACTTGAAAAGAAAGATATACCAGCAGACGATACTATCATCGGTTGGGCACAATCTTTTGTTGATGAGTTAGGTATTGATGTGTCATCTTTTGGAGAACCAAAACTTATTCCTCCAGTAATGTATATGATTATGAATGAATCTGGTACATCTGTAGAATCATTTGGAGAGATGGTTGATGTTATATATCCGCTTGTATTGGATGACATTATGACAGTAGATTCTTCTGGTGTTTCAAATGTTGGCTTGCGTATTTCTATTAATCTTCGTACACAACAGGTACAAAGTATTTCTGAATTACCATTAGGTGACCTCGGTTCTTCTACATATACTCTTGTTACTGATGTTGAACGTATTACACAGGTAGCAGAATTGGGTGGGCAGTATGGTATGTGGGGTATTAAAACAAAAGAGGCAATTGGATTGGGTGCACCAACACTTGTATATACCTCAATTTGGAAACAAGATAAAAATATACCTGAAGGACGTTCATTGTTGGTACCAGCGTATCGTTTTGATATTGTATACCCAGATGAAATTCGTGATACGCAATTTATGCAGCAGGCGATTGTTATTCCGTTAGAAAAAGAACTGTTTGAGCAAGCGGAACGTGATGCGCTCAGTCGTCACAATCAAGGTGAGTATCCGGTCCCGATGCCATTTATCAAGACAATGGAAGCTGGGAGTACTGGTGCTGAAATACTCGTCGATCCTGCTCAATAACCTACACCATGTCGTGGATAAAAAACCCGCTTATGTAAGCGGGTTTTTTGTATTTTGATGTTCTTGTATTTGTTTGTGTTCCATGTCCATTTGCCAGAGTTCTTTGCTGGTTTTGGATATGACAATGAGTATGCCGATAAGTGAAAAAACAAGGAGATAAGGGAGACTAAATGCGAGATGTGTTTTGCCAAAGAAAATAAGAAGTGTATTGATCATGATAAATAGCAGGCGAATCTCTGTCGGACCAATACCGAGATAGGTAATTTGAAATCTATTTGTGGCAGCAAAACTTAAATAAGAGTTGATCATAAAGCCACTAAAAATAGCGAGGACAAATAACATAAGGATGTTAAACGATGGTGGGAGGATGAGTGTGTATCCAATGATGATTGCACAGAGAAAAAAGTAATCAAGGAGATGATCCATGTAGTATCCCCACTTGACCAGTCCAGTGTTGCGAGATCTTCCTACTGCTCCGTCAAGTGAGTCAGTGAGCCACTGTAAAAAGATACAAAAAGAAACGAGCCAGAGCCAGTTGATATTGGTATTAGCAAAATAACTTGCAACGATAATGCCGAGTGACCAGACGATAGTGGAGTAGGTGAGTTGAGACGTGCTGATCCAGAGTGGTACTTTTGGTACCGCAAAACGGATGAATGCTTGTTCTGGTTTGTGGAGTATAGATGTACCAAATTTTTTGTCTCCAGCGAACGGTTGTGTGGACATACTATTGTTGATCAAGAACTTTATTTACCTCAGCATCGGCTTCTTTGTTGAGCTCACGAGGGATATGTTGGAGAGAGTAGCTTTTGGGGAATGTTTGGAGGAGTTTGTATACCTCTAGTACGAGTGGTTGGAGGCTTGGTTCTTTTACCTTCCATCGACCCGATACTTGTTCAATGACGAGTTTACTATCTGCTTTACAGATGATTTTTTCTGCGCCCAACTCTTTGGCTTTTTTGAGTCCTGAGATGAGCGCACTATATTCAGCAAAGTTGTTGGTTTGTTCGCCGAGATATTCGCCATAGTTCGCGATTGTTTCATTCGTTTCGTTTTTAATAACAATGCCGGTGGCGGCTGGACCTGGGTTACCACGGGCACCGCCGTCGGTGTAGAGGGTAAATGTGGACATATTATTCGTGTTTGCGTAAATCAACAATAGTGAGCTGTAACTCCCGATTTCCATTCCACTCATTGATGTCTACCTCAAAGACAAGATCAACTAAATCGCCACTCCCGACCTGTTTGGTCCAATCAATTGAATCAGGATTTTTGTCACTACCACAGAGTCCCCAGCCAATTGTTTTGTGAATCTTTGGGGAGTTGTGTTTGACCATCATGGAGAGATGATGTGAGCCGTTGCCGACACATTTCATGGTGTGGACTGTCACACCTCTGGCCAAGTATTTTGGTTTCTCGTTACATTGTCCAAACGGTTTGAATTTATCAAGTACGTCGTAGAGATCCCAATTGACGTCAGTGAGTGAGAGTTCTGCGTCGATCATGAGGGTTGGTTCTACTGAGATACCTTCTGTTTTTTTGTAGTAGGCTTCGATAAAGGCTTTTTTCATCTCTTCATATTTTTCTTCGCTCGCCAGAGTAAATCCACACGCCTGAGGATGTCCACCAAATTTGAGGAAGTACTGTGGCATTTCTTGGAGCGTGGCGATCATGTTGAAGATATCGATACTGCGTCCAGAGCCGACGATAAAACCGTCGTTGTGTGTGAGCGCAAAAACTGGTTTTTGATATTTTTCTTTGAGTTTGCTCGCGATGAGTCCGACGATACCAGCGGACCATGAGTATCCTTTGACAAAAAGTACTGGTGCGTCTTTTTGGTCTTTTTCTACTTGCTCACAGGCTTCTTTGACGTACTGTTCTGTCAATTTTTGACGATCAATGTTGTTATTGTTGAGTTCAAATGCAAGATCAGTTGCCTCAATCGGACTCTTAGTAAAGAGGAGATTGTAGGCAACGTTTGCGTGATTCATGCGACCAGCCGCATTGAGGCGTGGTGCGATTTGAAAGCTGATCGTCGTCGTATCAAATTCTTTTTTCTTACTCCCATCATCAGCAATGAGTTTTGCTTCTGCGAGTAGTTTTTGTAATCCGACATGACGTGTCTTGTTGAGTACGAGTAAGCCGTATTTGGTGAGGGTACGACTCTCGCCAAGTAGCGGAACCATGTCAGATACACTCGCAATTGCAACGAGATCAATCAACCATTTTTCAAATGTATCGTGTGTTTCGCCATTTGGGAGTGTACTGTGTGTTTCTTTGTGTTTTTTGAACATCCCTTGCAGGAGTTTGAAAGCAACGCCCGCGCCACAGAGTCCGTCATCTGGATATGTTTCTCCTTCGCGTTTGGGGTGGATGATGGCGACTGCTGGTGGGAGGGTTGCAGGAAGTGCATGGTGATCTGTAACGATCACATCAACACCAAGCGTGTTTGCTAAGGTAATTTCCTCGACATTACTGACACCACAGTCGCACGTGATGATGAGTTTTGTTCCTTCGTTTGCGAGAAGTTGAACATTTTTTTTGTTGAGTCCGTATCCATCTGTTTCACGGTGAGGGAGAAAGACAGATGCATTGGTATGTCCGAGTGCATAAAGCATCTCCATCAAAATTGTCGCAGCGCAGACACCATCTGCATCGTAGTCACCGTGAATGGTGATTTTTTCATTTTGTTCGATGGCGCGATTGATTCGGTCAATCGCTTTTTGCATGTCCAAAAAGAGATATGGGTCAAAGATATCTTGGGTGTAATCAGGATTGAGAAACTCATCAATTTTTTCTGCATCAGTTACACCGCGGTGGTACAACAAATTCGCCACAATTGGTGGAAGTTCTGGGTGTTGCTCCAGAAATGATTGTGGGGGTGTTTCACGGACGATCCATTTTTTTTGCATACACGCTATTATCGTTTCAATACAGCTAAATATGCCTCTGTTGGGATTTCTACTTTTCCACGACCCAACTCTTTCATTTTCTTCTTTCCTTTCTTTTGTTTGTCGAGCAATTTATTCTTTCGTGTCACATCTCCACCGTATAATTTCGCGATCACATCTTTACGAAGCGCTGAGAGACGTTCACCTGCAATAACTTTACCACCGATTGCTGCTTGAATCTTGAGTTCAAACTGTTGGCGAGGCATGCTCTCTTTGAGAGATTCGACAATTTTTTTGCCCACTGTATGTGCGTCGTCACGCCAGACGAGACAGGCGAGTGCTTCCTCGACTTCTTCGGCAATCATAATATCGAGCTTCACCACGTCGGTCTTGCGATATTCTTTGAACTCGTAGTTGAGTGAGGCGTACCCACTCGTCACAGTCTTGAGTTTGTCGTAGAAATCAGTAATTAAAGAGGCGAGTGGAATCTCATATCGTAAAATGGCGCGTTTACCAGCGCCCATACTGAGATATTCGGTTGTTTGGTAGTTTCCTTTTCGTTCTGCTACGAGTGACATGACATTACCGATGTAGTCTTCTGGAGTAATAATTTCAGCGACCATCCACGGCTCTTCGATGCGTTCTATTTTTTGTACCTCTGGGAGATCTTGTGGACTTTTGATGATGAGATCAGTTCCGTTGGTTTGAAAAATATGGTAGGCAACAGAGGGGATAGTAGCGACAATATCAATATCAAATTCACGACGTAAGCGTTCCTGGAAAATATCGAGATGTAACATACCAAGGAATCCGCAGCGGAATCCAAAACCAAGCGCCTGTGAGTGTTCTGGCTCATATTGCAATGCTGAGTCAGAAAGCTTTAGCTTATCAATAGCATCTCGCATCGCATTGTAGTTGTCTCCCTCGTTTGGAAAGATACCAGCGAACACCATCGGACGGACTTCTTTATATCCATCGAGTGCGTGTGGACTTGGTGTTTTTTGGAGCGTAATTGTATCACCGACACGAACATTTCCCAGTTCTTTGAGTCCCGTAACGACGTACCCAATATGTCCGTCAGTTAGCTCTGCTTCAGAAACAAGTTTGGGTGTGTAGCGTCCCACTTCTAGTATTTCGGCAGTAGCACCAGTACGCATAAAAAGGATTTTGTCAGCTTTTTTGAGCGTGCCACCTTTCATGCGGACTGAAGCAATCACACCGCGATAATCATCGTAGAACGAATCAAAGATGAGGCCTTGGACATTTTCTACTCCTTCACTTGGTGCTGGTACGCGAGCAATGATGGCATCCAGAAGCTCTGGTACACCCTGTCCAGTTTTGCCAGATGTGTGCAAGATGTCTTTTGGGTCGCATCCGAGCAAGTGAACAATTTCTGCAGTTGTTTTTTCGAGATCTGAATTTGGTAGGTCAATTTTATTGAGTACAGGAATAATTGTCAGTCCCTGATCAATCGCAAGATAGAGGTTGGCAATGGTTTGTGCCTGTACACCCTGTGTTGAGTCAACGAGTAAAATAGCACCCTCTACCGCAGCCAAAGAGCGAGAGACTTCGTAGGTAAAGTCCACGTGGCCGGGGGTATCGATGAGGTTCAGTGCAAAACCTTTGTATTGCATACGGGCCGGCTGGAGTTTGATCGTAATACCTCTCTCTTTTTCGAGCTCCATGGTATCGAGCATCTGGTCCTGCATGTTGCGCTTATCAATGGTGCCGGTAATCTCAAGAAACCGATCCGCGAGGGTCGATTTGCCATGATCGATATGTGCTATGATACAAAAATTTCTTATGTTATTCATATTATGGGCGATGCCTGTCCGCCTTGGGCGGAATACAGAAATTGCGGATGTTGTTCATATGTAGAAATGCTTGACAAAAATCATTGGTTGTGTTATTTTTTGCTTTAAACAGGAAAAGTGCCATAATAGATTTTCGCGGGTCTTGAAGTGGTCTTTCCTGTTAGCGAGGTAGCTCAGTGGTAGAGCCCCGGGTTCATAACCCAGATGTCGCAGGTTCGATCCCTGCCCTCGCAATTTTGACCCACCCCGACATCGTCGTGCGGTGGGTCTCTCTTTTTTTATAGACTATTTTCACTATCTACCAGTTCCATAATAACTGGTTTTTTTGTAAAGAATTTTCGTTGAATTTGTGCTTTGATAATACGTATTTCATCAACTCGAAATAGGTAGAGGATACCTACATAGCAAAGTAGCCCTATTGTGGCAGTAATAGCTCCTTGAGTCAAGATGCCAAAGCCTGTGTCCATGTTCACTAGTAGACTAACTGGTGCCTTGAGGGATTGGATCATGAAGGCCATCACAATACTCCCTCCAGTTACCACAGACAAGAAACGAAGTAATGGTAGGGTTTTGAGGTCGTGTTGACGGTGGGTGAGGAAAAGAAAGAGAAGTGAAACCTGGACTATAGACGAGATGGAGATAGATAGTGCAAGTCCTGGAATGCCCATGTATGGTTTGAGTATGTATCCAAGTCCAATAGCAATGAGTACTCCAAACATCGCGATAAGGGATGGGGTTTTGGTATCTTTTTTTGCAAAAAAGCCACGGGTAAGGAGTGGGATAAGACACTGTGCAAAAAGAGATAGTGCAAAAAATCCTAGGGTGTTGCCTGTGATAATAGTGTCTGTCCAGTCAAATGCACCGCTGCCAAGTAGTACACGAACAATTTGCATGCGTAGAAGTAGAAATATAATTGCAAGAGGGACAATACAGATCAAAATAGTTCGTAGTGTTTGCAAGATATGTGTCATAAATACCTCTTCTTTGCGTGATTGTGCGGCAGTGGACAGTGTTGGAAATGCAGCAATAGCAAAACTAATTCCAATGAGACCGATTGGAAATGATTGAATATTGTTGGCAAAGGTAAACATCGAGACACCACCAGCTGTGAGGGTGGAGGCAAATCCAACCATGATAATCGTTTGTATCTGACTACTACCGAGAGAAAAGATGCGTGGGATGGATGCGGTGCACATGTGGGAGAACTCTCTGACGTCATATCCACGCACAATTGGTTTGTAACCAATATAGATGAGTGACGGGAGTTGGATGAGGAGATGGAGCGCAGCACCAATGATCACCCCATATGCAAGTGCGATGGGGCCATACGTTGGAACAAGAAAGAGTGCCCCTATGATAATACCAAGGTTGTAGAGAATTGGTGAGAGAGAGGTAACGAAAAAAAGTTTTTGTGACTGGAGAGCTCCGCTCACTACACTACTGATACCCATGATAAGTGGTGAGAATAACATGATGCGTGTCATGAGAATACTCAAGGTTTGTGCTTCTGGTGTGAGTCCTGGTGCGAGCAGTGGTATCAATGTTGGTGTACACAGCATAAGACCAGATATTCCAACAAATATGGTGATACCACATACTATCAGTGTAGCGTTAAAAAACTTCCACCCATTATCTGTATTTTCGTCTCTTTGGGAAATAAAAGATGGGATAAAGCTGGCAGAGAGTGCGCCAACAATCAAGAGTGTGTAAATAAAATCAGGAATGAGAAAGGCGCTATAGTAGGCGTCAAGTGTTGGCCCGGCACCAAAGAGGTGTGCTAAAAGTCTATCACGGAGTAATCCAATAAGACGACTCAAAAATGACGCTGCACCAATAAAGAGGGCGGCATGTGTAATGGTGTCTAGTGGTTTTGAAAAAATATTTCGGATCATGCACTATCTATATACTAAAGCCATTTTTTTCGTCTCATGTACATGATAAACAACATAGTCAGTATGCCGAGAAGTCCAAACATTGACCAGACAATTATCGGGTGATTGGCATATGGTAGATGAACAAGGTTCATGCCATAGATACTACTCAGTAGGGTAAACGGCATGAGTCCCACAGAGATAAAGGTCAAGAAACTGATCACCTGTGTGGTACGTTGATTGGTCACTGATTCGAGGGTAACATGAAGTCCCTCAATCGTGTCACGAAATGATTCGAGTATAGACCATTGTTTGTTGAGGAAGTCTGTCAGGTCATCAAAGTATACACCTAGTGATTCATCCAAAAAGGTACGATGTGTATGAGAGAGTGATGAAATAAGATAGCGCTGCGGATCGATAACACGGCGGAATTTGAGGATGTCACGTCGATACATGGCAATTTCTTTGATCAATGAAATATCTGGACTATCTTGAAAAATTTCTTCTTCGGCTTCAGAGAGTCGTTTACCGAGTTCACTGAGAATTGGTTGGGTGGTATGGAGTACTGATTCGATGATGTTGTATACCAAAAAACCAGATGATCCGCTCATCCACTCATTTCGCACGTCGTCTGTTTTCATGCAACGATAAAAAATGTTTTTCATTACTGATGTACGTTCTGGTTCAATTGTGATGACGTAGTCATCACCAAAGAAAATGTACACCTCTTGTCTGGTGATAGATTTTTTTCCATCTTTCCACTGTGGAAATTGGAGCACCAAAAAAAGATAGTCTTTGTATGTATCCAACTTTGGTACTTGGCTACCACCAGTCTGTACGTCTTCGATATCTAACGGGTGAAAGCGATGATTTTTTTCTAAAAACGCAATGGTCTCCTCGTCAGTTGAATCAATATATGTCCAGGTGAGATTTTTTTCTTTGATTTTTTTCATTGACATAAGACAGGCGTATTAAAAAATTCTAAGGAAGTTCGGTAATATTGAGTTCCAAAATGACTTCGTCTGTACCACGATCAGTTGGGGATGGATCAATAATGCGGAGTGTTCCGTTGATTGGCTCACTTGTGTGGGTAAAAGTAATTTCTTCGGAATACTGTGGAGTGACTGGTGTGGTGGTGACGATAAATCCTGTTTTTGTTAATTCGTCAGTGTAGTATTCCTTGATAAATGAAGGTCTAGCGGAGAGATGTGTCCAGTGGATAGTAAAGGTGCTGTTGTTGGCAAAAAGAGGTTTGTTGATAATTTGTTTGAAGCGATCTGTACCACTGAGATTGCGTGTGTCTGAGAGAATTTGATAGTTGCTCGGGAGATATTGTTCAACCATGAGGTACAGTGGTGTGATAATGACTTTTGGGACGTAGGCGAGACGTTCGAGCGTATTACCTTTTTCCTGTGCTGAGAGGTAGGTGATACCCTCGATGTTCTCCTTGTCATACATTGGGATAAGGTTACTGGGGAATGAATCAGGAAGTGTCTTGAACTCTTTGAGACTTGGTACAGCCAAAAGACGTACCAAAAGCAAAAAGGCGATACAGATAAGAAAGAGGCATCCGCACCCTCCAAAACAACTTCGTTTGAGGCATGATCGGTTTTTTCCGAGGGTCTGGATGGTTGGTTCTTGGATTTCAATTGTTTCGCGTTTTGGCATAGGGATATGTGTGATAGTATATCACGATTGAGGTGTTTAGTCCACTCGTTTGTGTGTCTAGATGACTTTTAAAGATACAAATTATTTTGCCACAGCATTATCCAGTCTCGCGACGGAAAAGATACAAGGATACAAACAAATTAAAAATATCGACTGATGCAATGTATTGGAATTTTTAATTTGGTTATTGTTTGCATCTTGTGTCCTTTTTCTTTTTTCTTTTCTTTTGTATACTAGATATATTCTAAATATAACGTCTATGAAACTCCATTTCTGCGGTGCCAATAAAGAAGTTACCGGTTCATGCCACCTCCTAGAAGTTGCGGGAAAAAAGTTGTTGATTGACTGTGGGATGTATCAGGGAAGTGATTATGCTGAAGGAAAAAACTTTGAAGATTTTCCATTTGATGTTCGTAGTGTTGATGCAGTGCTTGTTACGCACGCCCACCTCGACCACATCGGGCGTCTGCCAAAGTTGTTTACTGATGGATATCACGGACCTGTGTATGCGACCCATGCGACGTGCGATATCATTCCACTTGAGCTCGATGATGCGTATCAGATTATGGCGTACAATCATCGTAAGTTTCAGTATCCAATGCTCTACAGAGAAGAGGATATTGCAAAACTAGAATCACATCTGCGTCCGGTGGAATACCGTCGATCGTTTGAAGTGTTTCCTGGTATTACAGTGACGTATTATGATGCGGGACATATTTTTGGTTCCGCCTTTATTCTTGTCGAGGGTGATGGAAAAAGAATCGTGTTTTCAGGCGATATTGGCAATGTGAATGCACCAATTATTCAAGACACAGAAAGCTTGCCAGCGTGCGATGCGCTCGTGCTCGAGTCGACATATGGTAATCGTCTGCATCCAGCGTATGTCTCGAGAAAAGAGGCGTTGAAAACGGTCTTGCTCGAAGCGATTGAACGTGGGGGAACCATCATGATCCCTTCATTTTCTGTAGAGCGTACACAAGAGTTACTTTATGAACTCAATGCATTGATTGAAGAAGATCGTGTCCTACCAAGTATCCCCGTATTTTTGGATAGTCCACTGGCGATTGATGTGACAAAAGTGTTTGAGAAATATCCGCAGTACTATGACGAGTCAGCGTTGGCTCGTGTAAAAAAAGGTGATAACTTTTTGGGGTTTGCTGGATTGCGTGAAACGTATTCTCGTGATGAATCAAAAGAAATTAATTTTCACAAAGGACAAAAAATTATTATCGCGGGTGCGGGTATGATGAATGGGGGGCGTATCCAACACCATGCAATGCGCTATCTGCCAGATCCAACATCGACGTTGATCTTGGTTGGGTATCAAGCGTTTGGAACTGTGGGCAGAAAGATCCAGGATGGTGATCCAATGGTGCATATCATGCGTGAAGAGGTACCGGTGCGTTGTATAGTCAAGACGATGACAGAGTTTTCTGGTCATGCGGACAAGGCGAAGTTGATGAGCTGGATTGGTGCGTCTTCAGGACAGCCAAAACATATTTATCTCGTGCATGGCGAAGATCAAAATGCACAGGATTTTGCCGCTGCGTTGTCGACGGAATTTTCACAGATTCAGGTGGTGATTCCGGAGTTTGACAGTGTAGTCGAGATATAGCATTTCTTTTTACAAAAATGAAACCCCGCTCAAAAAGCGGGGATTATGTTTGGAGGAACGCAGTGGTAGTGTGGGGAGGTGGCCAGCTGAAGATATGGGTGGGAATTCCGGTGGGATTTTCCGAGCAGATCTGTGGCGGGCTACCACTGCGTTGTTGTGTGATAGGTGTCCTCCTTTACACCTGTAGGTAGTATATGCTTGTTTTGGGAAAAGTAAAGTATATAAAACAAAACGACCAGTCATCTCCTTTCTCACTACCACAGCTGTGATAGAGAAAATTGCGGGACTGGTCGTTTGTACTCTTCCAATCCCGCCCTGTCTCAGTCTGCATCGGCACTAGCCACCATGGCTCCGCCGATGACGAAGGCGCGTAACAAGGCGCGTCCTACGCAGGTTTGAGACAGGATCCAGAACATGATTATTGTAATCACGTCGTCTCCTGGGTGTGTGGAAAGATAAAATAAACCTACTCCCAACAAGTGTATTTGTCAATGAGTGTGGGGTGGAATTTGCCTAGTTTCTATGGTATGATGCATCTATCTATGCCAGAGCGAAAACAAACACAATTCAGACTCGTCTCGGATTATAAGCCAGGTGGCGACCAGCCACAGGCGATTGAAAAATTGGTGGACGGACTTAAAAAAGGGTTTCAAAAACAGACCCTTCTTGGTGTTACTGGAAGTGGAAAAACCTTTACGATGGCCAATGTGATTGAGCAGGTGCAGGTACCGACACTCGTGATCGCACACAACAAGACGTTGGCGGCACAGTTGTGCAATGAGTTTCGTGAATTTTTTCCAAACAATGCGGTGGAGTATTTTGTGTCTTTTTATGATTACTACCAGCCAGAGGCGTACATGCCAAATACAGATACCTATATAGAAAAAGATTCTCAAATCAATGAAGAGATTGATCGGCTGCGTCATGCGTGTACACAGGCATTGCTCTCACGTAAAGATGTGATTATTGTCGCGTCAGTGTCGTGTATCTATGGTTTGGGTTCACCAAAAGAATATGAACAATTTATCCTCCACATGACACAGTACCAACCACTCGATCGTCGTGCGGTGATGGAGCAGTTGATTGCATTGCACTTTGAACGAACAAACGCAGATCTCAAATGTGGGCAATTTCGCATGAATGGCCAGGTATTTGAAATCATGCCAGTCAATGAAGAAGTAATTTGGCGGATGGAGATCAATGAGCGAATTGAACGAATTGAAAAAGTGCATGCAGTCACACGTAAAGTGATTGCTGAATCACAAGATATCTGGCTCTTTCCTGCCAAGCATTATGTGAGTGGTCCAGAGACTCGTGCGCGTGCGATTGCGTCTATTCGTATGGAGCTTGATGAACGACTGGAGTACTTACAAAAAAATAATAAAGTACTTGAGTATGAACGTCTCAAGCGTCGCGTGCGCTATGACATTGAGATGATTGAGCAGATGGGTGTGTGCCAGGGAATTGAAAACTATTCTCGCCATTTTGATGGTCGATCGGAGGGTGAACCAGCGTTTACACTGCTGGATCACTTCAAGTACGCCTCTGAAAATTTCCTCACGATTATCGATGAGTCACATGTGACACTCCCACAGGTACGCGGGATGTATTTTGGTGACAAAGCACGCAAGGATACGCTGGTTGAACATGGATTTCGTCTGCCATCGGCGCGTGACAATCGTCCGCTTAAGTATGATGAGTTTGATCGTTTGCTTGGACAGCGGATTTATGTCTCTGCAACACCTGCAGAACTTGAGATGAGTGAGTCGAGTGCGGTGGCGGAGCAGATCGTACGTCCGACGGGACTTGTAGATCCTGAGGTGATTATTTGTCCTATTACATCCAAAGAAAAAGGATTGTCTCAGGTAGACGATGTGATTGTTCGGATTCAGGATCGTATTGCCAAAGGTGAGCGTGCGCTCGTCACAACGTTGACCAAAAAGATGGCGGAGGATTTGACAGATCACTTACGTGAGAAGGGAATCAAGGTGCAGTATTTGCACAGTGATGTTGATACGTTGGATCGTATCGATGTGTTGATGAAACTTCGTACTGGTGAGATTGAGGTGATTGTCGGTGTCAACTTGCTTCGTGAAGGACTTGATTTACCAGAGGTATCTCTCGTGGCGATTTTGGATGCAGACAAAGAAGGATTCCTCCGTAGTGAGACGTCGCTCATTCAGACGATCGGTCGTGCTGCGCGTAATGCAAATGGACAAGTGGTGCTCTATGCAGATCAGATGACAGGGAGTATGGAACGTGCACTCAAAGAAACATCGCGTCGTCGTGAGATTCAGTTGGCGTACAACAAAGAACATGGTATTACACCACAAACAATTCAGAAAAAAATTAGAAACTTGTTGGAAGAGTTTGGTATTGATCGAACAAAGAGCAAAGAACATGGAATAAAGAACAAGCGAGGCGGTGCAAGCGAAAAACAGAGTGTTGCGGATCTGGATTTGCTTGGCGATGCGCGGCCACTGAAGATGATTATCAAAGAAAAAGAGATTCAGATGAGAGAAGCGGCACAGTCGCTGGAGTTTGAATTAGCTGCAGTACTTCGTGATGAGGTGAGGGAGTTGAAGGCACGGTTGAGTGTCGGGGAGAAGCCAAAGAAAGAAAAAAAGTGATATACTATCTATATATTATTTCCATATGGGAGAAGTGCCAAGTTTCTTGCGTCCACTGGAGTGGGTGGCTGAAACAATAAACAAAGGGGTTGATGCATTATATAGGGGTCCTGAAGCACCTATGGAGTATCAGGCATATTTACCATATCCAATACGCGACAAATTTAGACGTAGCGAGACTGGTAATATCGATAAGCGAGATCTTGGTATGTTGTTGCAATCTGGGTGGTATGATCAGGTGGTATATTTGGTTGTGAAAGCACTTGACGGAGATATTGATACCCAACGAGAAATATTAGAGCAGATCAGTGCGAGCGAAGCGAGTCATGAGAATGTAGATGATTTAAAAATTGTGTTACAGCGTATCATTACAGATGTTGTTCCTGATGGAAAAGAAGTACAAGCAGGTAAATTAGCACAAGTGTCTCGGTCTGGGCAGTACAATTTTGCAGATGCATTTTTAGCAAAAGCTGAGTTGTATAGAATTCAACACAAAGAGCCATATGTGGTTGCATATGCGTCACTACAAGGTTTACGGTATTTTAATCGCGTTGCATCCAGAGATAAAAGTACATTTGGTATTTTGGTGCCATCAATGATCAGTAATAAGGAAAGTGGCGTATGTGGATACAAGATTGATTGGTCAAGTGGTTCTCCTGTGGTTACAGAGTTACCAAAAGATTTTTCTCGACCAGCGAATTCTGTTATTTTTGACGAGACGAGGAATACTGGTAATGTCTTAAAACAGATGGGTCAATTTTGGAGTCAAAATGGTAATGTAGAAACTTCATTTGATTGTATAGTGGACGTTTCTGCTCGGCACGCAAAGGATAAATAAATATAATGTGATTATGTTCTTCAAACGCACATTTTTTCATAAAGAATACATTCAAGCATTTGGTTTTGTTTTCTTTTTTGGTGTAGTATCAATCGTCGCTTTTGTTATTTACGCCAATGTGTTTATTCTTTCACAGTTTACTCAGTACCGTACCTCAGAAACTCCTACCTCAAGTGTTGCGATTGTGTTTGGTGGTGGGGTGTTGAACGGTATGATGACACCGTTGCAGGAGCAGCGTATTGTCACTGCGGTGCGATTGTATCAAGAGGGGCGAGTCGAACGCCTGTTACTCTCAGGTGACAATGGGAGAAATAGGTTTGATGAGGTAAGTCTGATGTATCAGTATGCGATTGATGCGGGTGTGTCAGCGCAGGATATTCTCCTTGACTGGCACGGGTATCGGACATATGAGAGTTGCTATCGTGCAAAACATGTATTTGGGGTCAACGACGCTGTGGTGATTTCACAGCGATTTCATCTCCCACGTATATCCTATCTCTGTCAGTCTTTGGGTGTAGATGTATCTCCTGTAGTTGCAGATATGGTGCCAAACAGTAG
Organism: uncultured bacterium; assembly: GCA_937861125.1. Lineage (GTDB taxonomy): Bacteria > Patescibacteriota > Patescibacteriia > Magasanikbacterales > UBA922 > CALMAY01. Next base: position 96,954 of record CALMAY010000038.1, read on the forward strand.
TTGGTGGGGACCAAAATGGCGTGAAGTGCTTGCTCGCGCAAAGGCAGTCTGGCAGGTGGAGATTACACATCCGACACCTGATTTTTTGATGCCATAGCACATTGACTCTAGCGCCGCTCTTTAGTATACTAGTACCTCCTATGTATCCTCGTTTTTCGGGGAGTTTGTTGTATATATGCAAAACAAAATCATCATTCGTGGTGCACGTGAACACAACCTCAAAAACATTTCTCTAGAGCTGCCACGCAATGCGATGGTAGTGTTTACAGGGCTCTCCGGATCTGGAAAGTCATCTCTTGCATTTGATACGATTTTTGCCGAAGGACAGCGTCGGTATATCGAGAGTCTTTCATCATACGCTCGACAGTTTTTGGGTGGTATGCAAAAGCCTGATGTGGATGAGATTGAGGGGCTTTCTCCTGCTATTTCAATTGATCAAAAAGCACATAGTGCCAATCCACGCTCAACAGTGGCGACGATGACGGAGGTGTATGACTATCTCCGTATTGTATTCGCCCGTATTGGTAAACCACATTGTCCGATGTGCGGAACTGCGATTGAAAAGATGAGTATTGATGAGATGATTCATCGGATCAAGGATCATGCGTCAGTGAACAGTAATCAGGAAAAGAAAACAAAGAAAAAAGTGCATGACATGATTATTTTTTCTCCAGTTGTGCGTGGGAGAAAAGGGGAGTACTATCAGATGCTCTATGATATGTACAACTCTGGATATCTGGAAGTGCGCGTAGATGGCAAGATCAAAAGTTTGCGTGAGCGAATTGAGTTGGATAAAAACGCGAAACATACGATTGACATTATCATTGATAAAATTCCTGTCGTTGAAGGCACTGACATTGATGCACAGCGTCTGAGTGAAGCTGTTGAGAAAGCAGTTGACCTGAGTAATGGTCTGTGTGCTGTATTGTTTGATAGCAGTGAAGTACTCTATAGTACTGAGTATTCCTGTCCCAATGATGGATACAGTTTTCCTGAGATCGAGCCGCGCCTCTTTAGTTTCAATAGTCCATTTGGATATTGTCCTGCATGTACTGGACTTGGAACAGTCGAGCTCTTTAGCGAAGAGATTTGTAAGACATGTCATGGAAAACGTCTCAACGAAAATGCATTGTCGGTAAAAGTGGAGGGAAAAAATTTATACGATGTAACAATATTTTCTATTGAGGAGGCGAAACATTTTTTTGATCATCTGCTCGTTTCTTTATCTGCACGTGAGTTAGAAATTATCGGTGCAGCACTTAATGAGATTCATAACCGTATTCAATTCCTCTTTAATGTAGGTTTGCACTATCTCACACTCAACCGTACTGCGGGAACACTCAGTGGTGGTGAGGCACAGCGTATCCGTCTCGCTTCACAGGTGGGTCAAAAGCTCGTGGGTGCGATGTATGTGCTCGATGAACCGACAATTGGGCTACACCAAAAAGATAACGCGCAGCTCGTGAGTACTTTGCGTAATCTTTGTGACATTGGCAACACGATTATCGTCGTGGAGCATGATGAGGATACGATTATGGCGAGTGATTGGGTGGTGGATATTGGGCCTGGTGCTGGAAAACACGGAGGGGATGTGGTGTATTCTGGACCATTAGATCAATTATTGGGAAAGAAGAAAACAAAAGGTAATAATACGTCGAGTTGTGTTGTTTTGGGTGATGAGAAAAAATCACTCACTGGTCAATACCTTCGTCGTGAACGTAAAGTGGAACTACCAGACAAACGCCGTAAAGTGGACAGCAGTACACCAAAGTTAAAAGTAAAAGGTGCAAGTGAAAACAATTTAAAAAATATCAATGTAGAAATTCCACTTCGTCGATTTGTCTGTATTACAGGTGTCTCTGGTTCGGGCAAAAGTACATTGATGCATGATATCGTCTATCGTGCGGTAGCAAATAAACTACATCATGTCGATAAGAGAATTGGTGCACACAAAGAAATTTTGGGATTAGAATATTTTGATAGTATTATCGAGATTGATCAGAGCCCAATTGGTCGTACACCACGCTCTAACCCTGCGACATATACCAAGGCGTATGATGTGATTCGCGATCTCTTTGCATCAACACCAGAGGCCAAGATTCGTGGATACAAACTCGGACGGTTTAGTTTCAATGTGCCTGGTGGACGATGTGAACACTGTGAAGGTCGCGGGACACTTGAGATCGAGATGCATTTTCTCCCAACGGTAGAGGTACTTTGTGATGTCTGTCGCGGAAAGCGTTTTACCAACGAGACACTGCAGGTGTATTACAAAGAAAAAAATATCTTTGATGTGCTGAGTATGACGGTAGAAGATGCCAAGGAATTTTTTGCCGACATTCCAGCTATTTCGGATAAGCTCAACATGCTCTCGTCTGTTGGACTTGATTATCTCACTCTTGGACAGAGTGCTACTACATTGTCAGGTGGTGAGGCACAGCGTATTAAACTATCAAAAGAATTGAGTAAGCGTGGTACAAGTAAAACACTATATCTGCTCGATGAGCCGACAACAGGTTTGCACTATGAAGATGTCAACAAGCTGGTTGATGTATTGCAAAAACTGACTTCACACGGAAATTCTGTACTTGTCATCGAGCACAATCTGGATGTGATCAAGTGTGCTGACTGGATCATTGATCTAGGGCCTGAGGGAGGGGACAAGGGTGGTACGGTCGTGGCGACTGGAACACCAGAGGAAGTAGCGCTCAAGTCTGCGAGTTTTACGGGGCAGTATCTCAAACCGTTGTTAAATATATAACATAAAACCGAGTGATTGGCTCGGTTTTTTTATTTTTTGAACCATTTGGCTGATTTGGTATTTCGATGTGGACATCCTGGCCAGCAGCATGGTCGACGTTTCCCATTGAGCAAATCTTGCTGCAGGCGTTCAAGGTGTTCTTTTCTTGTCTCTGCTTTTTTGACGATAGTAACCCAACAGATCCACTCGTTGCGAGCGAGAGGTGTTAGGCTATCCCATATTTCAAGCATGTCTGGGTTGGAAGTGAGAACTTTTTTAAGATCGGCTGGTACTTTGTGTATGGATGTACTATGGGAATTAATTTGTGTTGGCATATATGCTCTGTTGGTGTAATTAGTCTGTATTATAACAATACAAAACTATATACCATTTCATCAAAAAAACGAATACTGTTTAGTCCTCCTTTGTTTATGATTTGATATACCCATCCGTCTTTTTCAAATGTATACATATATCGGATAGATCCATCAAATTCACTGAAACAACGCACTTGTTCTCCAGATAGTCCTTTTAGGGTTATGGATTGCGTAAGGATTTCATTTGCATTGTCACAACCAGAAGTGGGTGTTATGTTATTGCTTTGTGCCAAGGATGGAGAATATATGAGTAGGTTGATAGTGTCCCTTATGCTCTCATTTTGATCTTGAGATATTGTGCCAAAAGCAAAATCGCAAATAGTATCATTTGTACAGTCGGTCTGTGCTGGTGTTTTAACTGGCCAGCCGTACGGGTGGTCTATTTCAAAATGAATACTATCATTTTTATATACATATGTATCCCAATTGGTTTTTTCTTTGTGTATTTTGAAATAAAATAGTATTGTTATTATGCAGATACTTATGTTGATAAAAAAGAGTGTCCATGTTTTTGTGGTCAGTGACATATAATATGGTGTAAGTATAAATAGTCTTAAAATTAGTACCAAATGATTACTTTCATTTTACCTTAGAATGCGCTACACTAGCAATGTTATATGATTCAAGACATCCTCAAAAACCTCCCAGACCAATCGGGTATCTACCTCTTTTATAGTCAGAAAAAAGAGCTGATCTACGTTGGTAAAGCGACGTCGCTCAAAAGTCGTGTCTCTTCGTATTTTCGTGGTCCACGCTCTAGTCGTCCGATAGAGCAGATGATGCACGAGGTAGTGGATATCAAATGGAAGACGACAGATTCGGCACTGGAGGCGGCGATCCTTGAGTCTGTGTATATCAAAAAATATTTACCAAAGTACAATGTCGATGGAAAAGATGATAAGAGTTGGAATTATATTGTCATTACCAATGAAGCGTATCCCCAGGTCAAGACGTTTCGACAGCGGGAGATGGAGATGATAAAAAAGAATAAAGAGCAAGATACAAAAAACAAAACAGAGAATGAGTTTCTGTATGTGTTTGGTCCATATCCTGGACTCAACAGTGCTGCAGCGATGAAGATACTTCGACGTATGTTTTTGTTTTCGACGTGTCAGAAGATGATAGGAAAAAAACAACAAAACAAGTCATGCTTGTATCGTCAAATGGGGCAATGCCTCGGTGTGTGTACGGGAGAAATTACCCCAAAAGAATACAAAGCAAAAGTGATTCGTCCACTCGCGACATTTTTGTCTGGAAAAAAGAAGCAGGTGATTACCGATTTTGAAAAACAGATGAAACGTGCAGCGAAAAGTGAGGATTTTGAGACAGCTGCACGGCTTCGTGATCAACTCAAACAACTTGAGAGAATTCAGGATATTGCAATGATTAATTCCTCTTTTACAATGGATAGAAAAGAGATCTCAAAAGGTGTGTCTCGTATTGAAGGGTTTGACATTTCAAATCTGGGTAGTACTGGAAAAGTGGGGAGTATGGTCGTATTCGTTGATGGGTATCCAGACAAACACGAGTACCGTAAATTTACAATAAAGACAGTCGAGGGACAGAGTGATGTGGATTGTCTGGAGGAGGTGATTCGTCGTCGACTCAAGCATAGTGAGTGGCAGTCTCCTGACATCTTTTTGATCGATGGTGGCTTACCGCAAGTCAACAAAGTGCAATCCATTTTTGATGAGCTCGGTATTTTGACACCAGTGGTCGGTATTGCCAAGGGTCCAGAGCGTAAGAGAAATGATTTCGTCTTTCCAAAACCAAATAAAACGGTGATGCTATGGGTCAAACAGAATGAAGAAGTACTGGTCCGTGTGCGTGATGAGGCGCATCGATTCGCAATTACCTTTCAGCGGTCAAAGCGAACAATCTCATAGTATATATAAAAACATCCGTACATAGACGGATGTTTTGTTATTCTTTTGTCGGGAGTGTCCGTGTTTTGTTACTGTCTGAAAGAATCGCATCTATCTCATCTTTTGGAACATCTTCATCATCAGTATTTTCTGGTACTGTTATTTCTCCTTCTTCTCCTCCTCCTTCTTCTTCTCCGAACCCGGCTCTATTATTTGTGTCATCATCCGCCTCTTCGCCTTCATTAGTATTTGAAACTATGTGAGCTAATTCTGCTACTCCAAGTGTAGGTAATTTTGTGTCACTTTCTGGAACTGCAAACCAATCGTGTGAATCTCCTTCTACTTTTGGAGGAACTGGAGGTTTTGATGTTTCTGGATTATTCATAGAATTATTTTTTTGTTGGTCGACGCAGGATGGCTGCGTCTGGCGTGTCTGGTCGGTGTCGTGCTCGTTCCTGTGCTGCAATTTCTGCAATGGTTAACGAGGGGATACCACCAGTGGCAGTTTCTTGTCGTTCTCTTCGTACGGCTTTTATTATTTCTGGTGGAATCTCTGTTCCGTATGGAGGTGTGTCACTGTCTCTTAGTGGGTGTGTTTTTGCATCAAGTTTGTTCATCTCGGAACCAAGTATCTGCTCTTCCTTTGCTATGACGCTAGGCTGTGTTGTCTCATCTCGGTCCCAAGGAGATTTTGGTTCTGTCATATAGTTTTATGCATATGAATATATGTAGTATATCTATTTTTTTTGAAAAAACCAATATCTGTGGATAACTCTAGGTTTATTTCCTTGTAAAAACCCATAAAAGGGTATAAAATGGTGTGTAGTGGTATGAAGTGGGATAAATGCTTGTCATTCTACCTCAACCATACATATATGTTTATCGGCGAATTCTCTCACACACTAGACGAAAAGGGCCGTGTATCGGTACCAAAAAAGTTCCGTACCGCCCTTGAAGATGGTGTTGTTTTGACGCGTGGACTCGACAACTGTTTGTTTGTCTACACCAAAACAGAGTGGGAGAAACTTGCTGAGAAACTTGCCTCACTGCCATTTGCTCAGGCGAACACACGTGCATTTGCACGTCTGATGCTCGCTGGTGCGATGGACGCTGAGGTGGACAAACAGGGACGTGTGGTAGTACCAGAGTATCTGCGTACCTTTGCCAAACTCGGCAAAGACGTGGTAATCGCTGGACTCTACAATCGCCTAGAAATCTGGGATCAAGAAACATGGTCAGCGTACAAAGAAAAAACAGAGGCAGAGAGTGGTGAGATTGCAGAGCGGATGGCAGAACTTGGTGTCTAATCTCTATGAGACACGTGCCAGTTCTCCTCCATGAAGTAATTGAGTTGCTTCAGCTCAAATCGGGTGCACATATTATTGATTGTACACTCGGAGACGGTGGGCATTCAGAAGAGATTCTCAAACACATTGGACCAAACGGGCGACTGTTGGGTATCGATGCAGATGATGAGTCTCTCGCTCGTGCTCAGTCGTATCTCTCCGCGTTTACAGGTCAGACCATGTTTGTCAGAGACAACTTTGTTCATCTGAGATCAATTATTGAGCAGACGAGATTTACTCCAGTCAACGGAATTCTCATGGATTTCGGATGGAGTTCACCACAGTTTGCTGATCGAGGAAGAGGATTTAGTTTTCAAAACCCAGATGAGTCGCTCGATATGCGGTATCAAACGACAGAAGGGCAAACAGCCGCAGACATAGTCAATACATATACTGAAAAAGAAATAGAAATAATACTCAGAGAATACGGTGAAGAAAAATTAAGTAAAGAAATAGCAAATAACATTATTGAATCTAGAAAAATAAAACAAATACATACAGTCGGAGATTTGGTAGAAATTATCCTGCAGACATATAGAAAAAAATTAAAAACAGAAAAAGAAATACCATGGATTGGTGGGCTCCATCCCGCCACAAAAAGTTTTCAAGCAATTCGTATAGAAGTCAATCAAGAATTGCGAGTGATCAAAGAAGTACTGCCACAGGCAGTTGATGCACTTGCTTTAGGTGGACGGTTGGCAGTGATTACCTTCCATTCACTCGAAGATAGAATCGTCAAACATTATTTCAAATCAGTCTCTACGAATACTATTCGTATCATTACTAAAAAACCTATCGAAGCGAGTGATGCTGAGTATGAGAATAACCCTCCCTCACGCAGTGCCAAACTTCGAGTGATTGAAAAAATATGACACATGCTACTATCCATGCACAACTCAATCCATTTGCTCAGCAACGTGCTGCAAAGCAACGTCAGGTTGCTGTTTGGATGAATGTTCTTTGTCTTTGCTTGTTTGTCGTATTTTCATTTCTGTACATCACCAAGACAAGTGCGCTCTCAACTCGTGGGTACAGTATCGCTGATTTAGAAAAACAAAAAGTAACACTTGAACGCGAAACACAAAAGCTCGAAGTGCGTATTGCACAAGAGAGGTCACTTGATCGTGTGATTGCTCGAATGAATGGTATAGGAATGGTGCCGCTAGAAGGTATTGCGTATGCATCAACTGTGCCAAATACACTTGTCGCACTTCGTTAAAAACATATTTCTCAAAAAAGCCTGACTCTGTTGTAGAGGCTTTTTTGTTTTTGTGTTATACTACCTATGAAATTAAAAAGAAAAAGATACAAGGATACAAACGTAATCGAATGGTACAATTAAGTTTTTGATTTGTTTATATCTTGTATCCTTTTAATTTTGGATTTTCCGTCTATGTGGATCATTGTCCTACAACGCATCACTGTCCAATTTATCTTGGATGTCTTGTATTTTCCACTGTGGTGGTATAGTGCTGGTGCATGGACGGCGTTACAATTTTGTGTTCAACTATTTTTGGATCAGCAGACGAAACTTGCGCCGATCTTGTGGCTCAAAAATTTATTTGTTCCAATGTATGGGCAGTATGATTGGCAGGGGAGAATTGTCAGTGTCTTTGTCCGTTTTGCTAATGTCTGTATTCGTTCATTGATTGTTGTGATGTGGGCATGTTTTTATCTGGTAGGATTTATAGTGTATTTACTGGTACCGATATGTTTGGTTGGGCTTTTGTTTCGTTCTTTGTTTGCATAATATATGCAGTTTGAAAAAGCAGTTACACAAACCATCATTCGTTGTCCGCTCTGTCAGGGTATGGATGCAGCATTGTTTTCTCATTGTCGAGTATGTCAGGGGATGCGTGTAGGGATGGTTGATGGTGATACGTTTGTGTATTTCAAACGTCCGTTTACGAGCTATGATACGTTGACTCGTCGGGTATTGCCGTACGTATATACATTTGAACGATTTGGTGCGGTGGCACTAGCGCTATCGACAGCGGGTTTGTTTGTTTGGTCATTGTACCAGCGTGATGAGCTGAACGTATCTACACTTGTTCGTTTGTTTGAAACGCCAATTGTATCAGATAGCTTGTTGTATCTTTCCCTCGCTTCGTGGTGTTTTTTGTTGTATCGTAGTACAGCACTACGTCATGTCAAAAAATTCTTTCGGTATCATCACGAGCAGGATGCAGTAAAAAATTTGGATGTGACAACTTGGGATAGTATTCGCGCATTATCACATAGGACAAAAAAAGATATTGGGGTATATACATCAATTGATTTCGATACTGCACTGGATCGTGCGTACATGTGGGCCAAAAAAACGTATGCCCAAGAAATACTTCCAGAGCACATATGTTTAGCGTTACTCTCTGATTCCTCGATTCGTTCATTGTGTATTCGTTTGCAAATTTCTCCAAAAACATTGCAGTCTGCTATTACGAAAGGGCTCAAATCTTCATCTAATATTGATGTATCTCCACAGCTTACTGATACGTTTTATAATATGGTATTTTGTGCGTATCGTGATGCCAAAGAACACAAACTCTATCGTGTCGGTGCTACTGAATTATTTTTGGCGTGTATTACTCATAGCGAGGCGCTACAGGAAATACTCTATGATCTCGACGTTGATGCGACGATGGTTCACAATATGCTCTCATGGATTCGAATGAATGAAACAATTCGTCTACGTAACCAAGAAATGCGCGCAATTGGCTCCACTCGCAATAAATATGGACTGGATCGGGCAATGACTGCGGTGGCGACACCGTATCTCAATAGTTTCAGTACCGATATTACCGTCTCGGCACAGTATGGACAGCTTGAAGCGACAGTGGCACGTGACAAAGAAATTGACGAGGTGTTTCGTATTATTGATGCAGGTAAGCAGAGTGTGGTCCTCGTCGGAGATCGTGGTGTGGGTAAGACAGCGATTATCAACGGTATTGCGCAGCGTATGGTGGCAGAAGATATTCCAAAACGCCTACAGGATAAACGATTGGTGCAGCTTTCTATCTCATCATTGTTAGCTGGTACCACTATCTCTGGTGCGCAGGAGCGACTGCTACGCATCATGCATGAGGTGCGCCGTGCGGGCAATATCATGCTTTTTATTCCAAACATTCATGATTTGATTGGTGGAAGTACAATTGCTGGTGGGGAAGGTATGGATGTCTCTGAGGTGCTCGCTGAGACACTTTCAGCAGGACATTTTCTCACCTTTGCGACGACGACAACGGATGGGTACAATCGTCACATGCTTAATAGTGAAGTAGGTCAAATGTTTTCAAAAGTGGCAGTAGAAGAGATGAATGAAACGCAAGCGATAGAGGCGCTTGAGTCCAAGGTGGCATTGGTAGAGTATCGTCAACGTGTCTTTTTTGCGTATAGTGCATTGCAAAAAGCAGTGGAATATGCGACGAAATTTTTACATGATCAGCGGTTGCCTGAGAGTGCCCTACATATTATCGCCGAAGCAGCGAGTGCGGTACGCAGTAGCAAGGGGCAACATGCACTCGTCACTGATGAGGATATCGCTGGGATTGTCGGTCAAAAGACGGGTATTCCTGTCTCGGCCCTCTCGGACGATGAATCTAGTAAACTCCTTCATCTGGAGGAAGTGATGCATACGCGTGTGATTGGGCAGACGGAGGCAGTCTCACTCGTCGCCAATGCACTGCGTCGTGCTCGTGCCAATGTACGCAGTAGTGGGCGTCCGATTGCTAACTTTCTTTTCTTGGGTCCAACAGGTGTGGGTAAGACTGAGCTCGCAAAGACAATTGCTGAAGTATATTTTGGTGGTGAGGAGCGTATGGTGCGACTCGACATGAGTGAGTACCAAGACACGGCCTCGGTCTATCGTCTGATAGGTCAGCCGGGGGTGCAGGGGAGTGGCATACTCACCGAAGCAGTACGACAAAAACCATTTTCTCTTGTTCTCCTCGACGAGCTCGAAAAAGCACATAGGGATGTCCTCAATATTTTCTTGCAGGTGTTTGATGACGGACGTTTGACGGATAGTACTGGTCGTGTGATCGATTTTACCAACACTATTGTGATTGCGACGAGTAATGCAGGAACTGCGTATGTGCAGGAGCAGACAGCTGCTGGAGTAGACCTTGAGGAGATCAAGCAAGCGCTGCTTTCCAAAGAACTTCGTGATTACTATCGTCCAGAATTCCTCAACCGTTTTGATAGTATCGTTCTCTTCCGTCCTCTGACACGAGACAATATCAAACAAGTCGCATCACTGATGCTTCGTTCAATTGGTAAAACACTCGAGACTGATCAGGGTGTGACGCTCGAAGTCACTGATGCAGCGCTCGAGTCTCTTGCTGCTGTTGGGTTTGATCCACAGTTTGGTGCTCGCCCGATGCGTCGTGCGATCCAAGACACTGTACAAAACGCCTTAGCAGAGTTGATTTTGGAAAAGAAATTACAACGTCGTGATGTAGTGGTGCTTGGAGAGGGATTGAAAATGGTGGTGAAACGATCATAAATAAAACCTCCTAGAAACGTTCCCTTATACGTCATCCTGAGCCGTAGGCGAAGGATCCCGATGTAAACACACCTTAGATTCACTATATGAAAGGACAACAATTCTTTGTCTATATCATGAGTAATCCACGCCGCACAGTCTACTATACTGGGATGACAAATAGTTTAGAAAGACGCTACATTGAACATGTCTGGAAACAACATAACATAAGCTTCACTGCACGATACAATGTTATTGATCTACTATATTTTGAAGAGTATATTTCATCATTAGACACAATCAAACGAGAGAAGCAAATAAAAGGCTGGACACGAAAGCGAAAGATTGAGCTTATTAAAACAACAAATCCAGAAATGAAAAATTTGTTTATTGTTACGTCATCCTGCTGAACGAAGTGAAGGATCTCGACCGTAACATACTAACCAGACGTTTCGTAATGCACTCGTTAGAGTACAAATATCGGGATCCTTCGACTTCTTCACTCCGTTCAGTCGCTCAGGATGACGTAATATGGTTTATCACTTATTTATATGAACGAAAAAAAACCATTGTCAAAATTTCAGATCGTTACCATTGTCGCGTTTTTGGTGAGTACGGTTGTGTTATTTTTTCTCAATATGCGGCAGACGAGTGAGTGGATACGACTCGGAGATGAGGTGCTTCATGTGCTGATCGCGGATACGCCTCAGGAGACATTCAAAGGGCTTTCTGATCGCAAGGATTTGGGAGGCTATGATGGAATGCTGTTTGTCTTTGGGAGTCCAAAACGGGCGGGGATAGTGATGCGAGATATGCGCTTTCCGCTGGATATTATCTGGATTGGGTCGGATCTCAAGGTTGTCGATATCGCCCAAAATGTCCAACTCGAGACAGGGGATACTGAGGAGGAGCTGACGGTCTACTATCCTCGTACAGAAGTACCGCTGGTACTGGAAGTCCCTGCTGGGTTTGTGCAGAGGACTGGGCTAAAGATTGGGGACGCTCTCTCTGTGATTGAGACGCCTTGACTTCCTATTGGATTTCGTGTATAGTATCGCCATTCCCATAGAGCCTGTGTTGCAACAGGCAAAAGGCTATACTTAGCACAGTTTCTTATACAAATCTCTTATTTTATATGTTTGCAGTTCTCGAAACAGGTGGAAAGCAGTACATCGTCAAAGAAGGCGAAACGCTCAACATCGAAAAAATCGCAGGTGAAGTTGGAAGTAGTGTGACATTTGATACAGTCCTCCTCGTCGCTGATGAGAATGGTACTGTGATGGATGTCGGTGCTCCATACGTCGCTGACAAGATCAAAGCAACGATCGTGGCACAGGACAAAGCAGAAAAAATTCGCATCGTGAAATTCAAAGCGAAAGTTCGCTACACACGTCGTGGTGGTCACCGTCAGCCGTTTACTGCAATCAAAATTGAGTCAATTGGTTAAGTGGGTTTTTTAAACTAAAACTTCCTTGTAATTGCGAGGAAGTTTTTTTATACATTGACATAATTTTTGGGACAGTATATTCTTAAACATAAGAAATGTCCTTTGGTAAGGAAGGTGCGTTATGGATGAAGAACTTAAGGCAAAGATCCTGAAGTCGCGTCGCTTCGCACGAGAAAACGGTCCGCAGATCATGCAAAAGGTTCTTTGCGATCTCGATGAGAGTAATCGCAAAGATCGTTTTAGGGGGGCAGGCTTGACCCCCGAGCAAGATCGGGATGACCGGCTCCGGCAGCCGCTTCCGCCACCTTCGCCCTCTCGCAAACCGCAGTAGGACATTCGGAGGGGTTTTGACGGCAGGTACTTTTGTATCGCGCCGTCTTGCTTTTTGTGTATCTCACTATAATAAAATTTCCGTATCACTGTATGGGAGTTTTTTGTTGACCTATTTTTGTGTTTGTGTGTATGTTATATAGTATAACGTCTATAAACATGTGCAATGTCCAAAATAGGAGGGGGAATATAGTATATTTGTCCAAGAAAAAACCTCCTTACTTAGGAGGTTTTTTGTAATTCTGTATCCCACCACTCTTTGATTGCTGCGGCGTGAGCTTTGGTGCCTCTCTGGCGAAGATAGTCAAACTTTTTTTGGAACAGTGCGTGATGCTTTTTGAGATTCTCTGGACTTTTGAGCGCCCAGAGGGAGTGGAGTGTTTCGCGTGATTCTTTTCTGTGGATGTAGTCTGCTCCGAGATAGCGATGTTCTGAGAGATCAAAATCAATCGGCACGACACGAATTGGTTGTTTTGCACCAAAGACTTTTTTGGCAACCGTCTGTACGCGTTTGGCACGGGTCGTCTCGCAGAAGATGGTGATGGGTCCTGCTACCACACCGCGTTTGTCGAGTATCTTTTTGCTATTGAGGATGTTTTCGAGTGTGGAGAGTGAGCTGCTCTCGGCGAGCCATTTCCAGTGTTTGGTGATAGGTTTGAGATATGGGCGCTCACTGATCAGATGACGAAAGAATCGGATCATCTCCACAGCTTCTGATCTGATATATGGTTTTTGCATGTCTGTCTTGCCACCGCAGGTGATGATGAGGGGGTCTGTGATCTGTGTTTCAGTTACTGTGTTGTAGATATGGTTAAACACGGGTGTCAGGTAGAGCGAGTACGTTTCATCCTTGAGAATGTCTTTGGGGATGCCGTAGCCGAAGATGAGGAAGGTGTGAGTCATATATTTGTATTGTAGAGCGTTTGTCTGTTTTGTGCAAGAAAAAACCTCCGTGATTGCGGAGGTTTTTTGTTTTAATTTTTAATTTCTTCAATAGCTTTTATAATATCTTGGTCGCCTAATATATCAATTTCACTTCCGTTACTTTTACCCATTACCTCATGGATAAATGAAAAAATATAATCAGATTTATTCAAATTTCCGGACATAATAAGTTTATAAATACTAAACTTTACATTGGAATTACATGGGTCTGTATTATTTTTATTTCTTTCAATTAAGACAAGTAGTGTCTCTCTATTTTTAGTCTGTACTATTCTTAATGATTTTCCACTATTGCAGCCCATTATTGTTGGAACAAAAAAATCTCTTTCGTATAGATCTATTTTTTTTCCAGGTACTTCTTTTGTAACTATATTCCAGTAATTATCTTCAGATATATCTATTTTACGATTTATAAAAAAATTATAAATATCTGCATTTGCGGTCAATCTATAGCCGTAATAATCAGTCCCTTCAATGTGTGATACATAAATATTGTCTATTAAATTATCAAAATTTAAATCAAGATAATTAAGTCCTGGTTTAAATGAGTATACTTTATAATTAAAATCACTTAAAACTAGTATAGGATCAAATTTTGTTTCATTTGTATTATCGCTTGATTGGTATTTATTTTGTGGGTTTATGTCTGTCTCTATATGGGAATTATTGATATTACATCCCGTTACTAATAATAGGGTAATGATCAGTAGTAGGTATTTTTCCATATTGTGTGTATTAAAATTCTTTTATGTCAGTACGTAGTATCTTAATGTGTGTAAAAAATCAGTAATTTTGTTTGTCGCTTAACATAAAGTGGATGCTTTGGCTGTCCATTTTTTAGAATTTGAAGGCAATATAGATCTGATATTTGCGAAAGTAATTTTATAACTTGTTTGTCACGGTTTAAAAAATTTCCGTGGTTACCCCAAGCAATTACGATAGTTTTAGATTTTTTTGCGTATTTTTGTATGTATGAATCATTCTTGTTTCCAATAGGTCTTTTATTTTTTTTGAGATTTATTGGTTGCGTTGTTCGGAAGGCAAATAGGTTGGTAACCCACATTCCATCATATTTCCAGTTTTGTGCGAATTTAATACATGCTTTTATTGTTGGATCGTCAATTTTTTCATCTGCTGTGCTTGGGTTTAAAAGTACAAAATTTACAAAATTTTTTTCATTAGTACCCCATTGTCGTTTAAGTACATATCTATATTTTCTTTTTTGGTCCAGAATAGCTTTTTTTTCCATATTAGTACTTTTTGTAGTATATATTGATTTAGTTTCTCCGCAATATATTTTTAATTTTTAATCCGATTCTGCAACGCACTCCCAAGCGTCACTGCATCCGCATATTTCAAATCACTCCCCATCGGCAGTCCACGAGCGAGACGAGAAACAATAATTGATGGACGTTCTGCTTTGATCTTTTTCTCGAGATAGAGTGCTGTCGTTTCTCCCGCCATATCATGATTGAGTGCGAGGATGATCTCTGTCAGCCCACTTTCATGGAGACGTTTGAGGAGTTCTGGGATTTTGAGAGATTTGGTATCGTCTTCATCTGGTGAGAGTGTGCCACGCAGCACGTGGTAGCGTCCGCGGTATGAGCCACTCTCCTCGATCGCCTGAACATCCTGTGGCTCGCTGACAACACAAATAATCCCGTTGTTTCGTTCACGACGGGAGCAGATGAGACAGGGGGACTGGTCTGCGAAGTCCTGACAGATTTCACAGCTGCGCATGGTGCTCATGAAATCTGTCAACGCATTGATCAGACTCTGTACCTCTTTTTTTCCAGATTTGAGAAGATAAAAAGTGTACCGTTCAGCAGTGCGTTCACCGACGGATGGGAGGCGGGAGAGGGCGCGGATGAGTTGCTGAACTGGTCTACTGTACATAGTTTGCGGAGTTTTAGAAGTTGACGAAGTTTTCGAAGTTACCTAAGTGTTTTGATGAGGCTGTTTAATCCTGCGCCGATAATCATGTATTCTGATCTAGCTTTTTCGTATCGTTCTTTTTCTATCAACCCGAGATTGTAGAGAAATTCAAGATTGAACAATACTTCGTCGCATGAACCGTGTGATGTTCTGAGGAAATTTATAATGTCTTTGTTTGATTTTCCTCGAGCATACCCTTCTGCAATATTTGAAGGAACTGACCGCGCTGCTCGACGAATGTCGTCTGCTATATCGTACTGGAGATACTGAGGAAGTGATGAGGTCAGTTTGTATACCGCAATTGCCGCTTTGAACGATCTGTTGTATACATCTAAATCTTTATATGTCCCCATACATACAAAAAACAAAACTTCTCAAACCTCCTTAACTCCTCCAACTTCGAAAACTTACAAAGAAGGCATCCCTGGCATGTCTTTCATTTTTGTAGCCAAAGTACGTTGGAGTGTTCCCATGGCATCTTTGTGTGCTTCTTTGATTGCTTTTTGGAGTTTATCTTTTTTGTCTACAGCGAGGAGACTGTCATCAATCGCAACGCCTGTGATCATGAATGTACCGTCTACGGTGATAGCAACACCATCTTTGGTACCAGTAGCAGATTCGCCACTGAGCATGTCTTGGAGGACTTTCGCTTTGTCGCGCATGTCTTTGAATTCTTTGAGTTTGCCGAGCATTGACATAGATTTAAAGATTAAGATTAAGATTGAGATTAATAATTAAGTGTAATACTAATATACGAATTCATTCGAATTTGACGAATGCTTGTAAGTTACGTTGATGTATCTTGTAAGTATATTCGTTAAATTCGCATGTTATTCGTATATTGGTATTGCTTTAAAATGTTGGTGGGCCACTTGGTTTTGGCGGATTTGGTGCCATCGGCGGTGGTGGCGGTGCGTGATGAGTGTCGAGGTTGCGGTATGATGCGCGTGATTCATCAAAGAAGACGCGTGCAGTACCGATAGGTCCATTACGATGTTTGGCGATGTGGATTTCACCCAAATGTCGTTCGTCTGGTGGGATATCTTCGAGACGATAGTTACGATCTGCTGCTTTGCGATAGATAAACATTACGACGTCCGCATCCTGCTCAATACTACCAGATTCACGCAAATGTGCCAACTTTGGAATCGCTGGTTTGGTTTGCTCTACCGCACGAGAGAGCTGACTGAGGGCGACGACGGGGACATTGAGTTCACGAGCGAGACCTTTGAGACCACGACTGATTTCTGAGACCTCCTGTACACGGTTGTCACCGCCACTGCTTTTGCTTCCTGATTCCATCAGCTGCAAGTAGTCGATGATGATGAGTCCCAGTCCATGTTCGGCCATGAGACGGCGCGCTTTGGTACGGATCTGCATGACTGTCGCACCTGGCGTGTCGTCGATGTAGATTGGTGCCTCGGAGAGGATACCCATTGCACGACCGATACGAGGAAAGTCATCACTGCCTGGTTTGTCAGATAAGTTTCCTGTACGCATCTTCCAGAGGTCGACCCCTGCTTCGGCACACAGCAGACGGTCCACGAGCTGTTCTTTACTCATCTCCAGAGCAAAGACACCAACACCTGTTTTGTATTTGGTCGCAGCGTGACGGGCGATATCCATCGCGAGAGATGATTTACCCACCGCAGGACGAGCAGCGAGAATGATGAGGTCAGATTTTTGGAGTCCACCCAAGAGATTATCAAGTTCTCGAAAACCAGTTGGGACACCACGGAGTGTGCCTTTGTTTTTGTGCAGATCATCAATACGTTCAAAGGCGTCAGAGAGAATCGTACGCACATCGACAAATGATTGTTTGAGATGTTTATTGCTAATGGCAAAAATTTGCTGTTCAGCTTCGTCGAGCACACCGTCTACTTCACCAGAAGATTCGTTGTATCCGAGTTGTGCGATTTTGTCAGCAGCAAAGAGAAGTTTGCGTAGTGTCGCTTTACGCTCAATAATAGCAGCATAGTCTTTGGCATTGGTCGCTGTGGCTACCATGGTCGAAAGTTGCGCGAGATAACTGCGTCCACCGATACGTTCGAGCTGACCTTTTTCTTCGAGACGGTTGGCAAGTGTCAAAATATCAATTGGTTGACTTTTGCCGTAGAGTTCGACGATGGCCGCATAAATATCACGATGATTGTTTTGGTAGAAATCCTCTGCGTCGACAATATCAGCGACCGCCATGATCGCATCTTTATCAATCAAAAGAGAACCGAGCAGTGATTTTTCTGCTTCGATGTTTTGAGGTGGAATGCGTTCGATGGGGCGGAGGTCAGTCATACTGAGGGTTCTGAAGTTACTAAGGTTTCTGATGTTGCTGAGGTTACTGGTGTTTGGGTGATTTTGAGAATCCTTAGCACCCTTAGCATCATCAGTATCCTTAGCGTCCTTAGCCCGTATGGTATATCAAATGGGGTGGGACGGCAACAGTATGGGTCGGATAGGATGTGTGCAAGGTGTGGGTAAAAATCTGACAAGTAAAAAGAGAAAGAGTTTAATATTATCTGTCATTCGCCGCCAGAGCGTTTTCTGGCACTTCTGTGAGAGGCTCACCATGTGCGATCCACGTTCGCGTCCGAAGCCGCCTGGCTTCGGAAAGGGTAAGACCAGTAACCAGATCAAGGCTAAGGAGGAGAAGGCGGGTAAAGCGTCCATCAAGAAGAAGTGACGGCGAGCGGGGCCGACCAACGTGACGCGTTCGCGCGTTCGGGTCGGCCTCGCGTTCGACTCGTTTGATAGGGACCAACATGGTCTTTTTTTGTTTGTACAAAACTGGTATGATGAATCGTATATGAAGATTGCTCTTATCCATAATCTCTATCCACCATACAGCAAAGGTGGGGCAGAGACAGTGGTCGTCAATACTGTACAAGCACTTATCTCCGCTGGACATGAGGTGTTTGTTATTTCAAGTGCACCCTTTGGTGAGCAGATAGACATGGTGGATGGTGTACGCGTGTATCGTCGTTGTGCGGGAAATGTGTATTCGTTTGCCGATGGGAAGTCTCATTATTTTGTTGCTCGGTTGATCTGGCAGTGTGTCAACATGTTTCATGTTCGTCAGGCGCAGTGGGTGCGAGATGTATTGCAAAAAGAAAAACCAGATGTTGTGCATACACACAATCTGATGGGGATGTCGTTTCTCATTCCACGTGTGATCAAAAAACTACATATTCCACATGTGCATACACTCCATGATGTACAGCTCGTGGAGCCGAGTGGAATCGTGATCTATAATAGACAATCATCATTTCGATATCACAATCCATTTTCTTTTTTATACAAAAAGATAGTTTCTTTTTTGTTTGGTTCGCCCGACGTAGTTATCTCACCATCTCAGTTTCTTCTCGATTGGTATCGACAATGTGGCTTTTTTGCAAACACAAAACAGTTGCTCGTGATGAAAAATATCCAAGGATCTGTGGTGCACACGATCGTCAAACAATCAACACAAACATTTCGTTTTTTGTTTGCTGGACAACTAGAGGAACATAAAGGAATTAATGTGCTGCTTGACGCATGGTCGCAGGTATCAAAACAACATGTGCAGGCACATTTGGGTATTGCGGGAAGTGGTACGATGGATTCAGCCGTTATTGAGTTTGCAAATAAGAATGAGTCTGTTTCACGTCTGGGACGTCTCACGCAGACGCAGCTCAGTGATGAATTGATGAAGACGGATATGGTGATCTTTCCATCTATTTGTATTGAAAACTCTCCAACAATTTTGTTTGAAAGTATTCAGAGTGGCACGCCGGTGATCGCGAGTGACATGGAGTCTGTCAGGGAGATTGTGCGTGAGGGTGTAGAAGGGTATTTAATTCCTGTGGCGAACAGTGGAGTGCTGGCAGAGAAGATATTGTGGTGTGTGAAAAACGCAGAAAAGGTTCGTGCACTCTCAGCTCGTATGAGTGAAGTGCAGAAACAAAAACAAGCGTCGGTTGACGAGCTTGTGGGTGTGTACACAAAGTGTCATTGCGAGGAGGAGCGAAGCGACGACGTGGCAATCTAAGTACGCAGTGATTACATTATATTAAAGATTGCTTCGCTTTGCTCGCAATGACACTCGGTCAGTTTACTAGCATTGTATTTTCTGATGTATACCGATCAAATCTAAAAATAATCACTGCTCCATCATCAATCACATATTCATCATCCGCAATCAGACGAAGTCCCGGAATGACTTCGTTTTTATTGTGCCAGTAGTCACTGATGAGAACATATACATGATCAATATCGAGCGTGTTCATCACTTCTTCTATATATTTCCTCTCTTGTTCTTTGTAGAGCAATGCATTGTACGCATCAGCGAGGTAGCCTCCTGTTGGGATAGAATAATGATATATCAATGAACCATTGTATGGGTAGTACTGGTTGAATCCAAATTGATCCACCGCAGCTGCTGCTGTCATGATGTTGCTCAGTACGACATAGCGTGTGCCAGCGCCTTGCTGTGCGATAAACTGTACTGCGAGCAAATCAGATGTAGTGACATTGTACCCTTTGGCTTTAACCTGAGCGTTGTTTTGTGGATAGGTGAAATACAGCGAGAGAACAAGGAGTAGCGAACAGAGAACAATGAACGCGTGACGGGTATATGTGCCACTGAAGTACTTTGTCTGGATGTGAGAAAGTCCATAGATAGCGAGGGGAAGAAGTGGAAGAAAAACGAGATGGCGGAGGCGCTCTGCATATTGGAGTTGCTCTTTGTCACCGAGATTTGGAAATGAGACAAAGAGGAGAACGCCACACACATTGAGCGCGATCACTAGTGATGAAACAACAAACGGTGTTATCTCACCGCGCAGTTTTTTGTATGCGACAAAGAGGAGTGCTGCAAAAAATAGCGGCATGAGGTATTTGTATGTGTAGACTGCTTTTAGAATTGAGGGGAGTGAATCATTGAGTGATAGTCCTGCTGGTCGCATGAGGGAGATGTATTGACGGAGTGTTTCTGTGAGTGGGTGCAGCGTAATAACCACTTCCGACGACAATACACTATACAAAAGAAATAGCACTGGTACTGCAAACGAAGAAAGTGTTGCTGTGAAAATAAATAGTATGGTATTCACTTTTTTGTGGTGCAAAAAAGAAAGTAATACAAATACAAACAAACAGACACCTGCAAGCGGATGTACTGTTGCTGTCATGAGTGTAAAAAGTACAAGGACTTTGACCCCATATCTTGTTTTCAGAAGTGTGTGAGTTATCAAGACTCCAAAGATCATGAGCAACACCGATACGTTGTATGGTGTGGTCATAGTGAAGTACGAGAGTGGAAAGAGGAGGAGAAGAAGTGTATAGAGGAGTGGTCGGTTGTCTGTATGTTTGTATGCAGAAAAAAAGTATGTGCCGCCAGTGGTGAGCAAGAGTGCAGACAGTATCGGTGTGAGCCAGACATCAACGAGATGAAGTGGTATGTGTAAGAGGTGTGAGAGGGAGATCGCTGTTACATACTCGCCGATATAAAAAGGTGTTTTGGGGGCGATAAAACCAAACTGCATAATATGCTCCTGTGCCGCGCGGTGTAGAAATGGATCAAATCCATATCCAAGTGTATAGAGCGAACACAAGAGAGAAAAGCTGTTGAAGATGTGGAGTGATACGAGAGGGGCTGTCGTGCGTTTGTGTTTGCTGGTGTAGTACAACACGACGAATGTGGTGAATAAGAATATTCCCACGTACCACAGTGGCAGAACATCCCACACAGACAGAAGCGTTCCACTTGTTTGAAATGAAAATGGAATAACAAACAAGACTGCCTCAAGGAGAAGAAGGGGAATGGTATGGAGCCAGATACGTGAAGGATGTATTGTTGGGAATGAGAAGGATTTGTTTCGCAGAGCAAGAAGCGTGTATGCGATTGGTATTACGGAGATAGTATAGAGATCGATACCGTAGAGCATGTATAGTGCAACTCCCACTAGCATGGTCGTACTCACTAGTGTGAGGGTAGAGAGGAGTGTCGCATACTGTGCCTGAAAGTACGGTCGAAGTGAGTGTGTCGCCAGATATCCGAGGGTGAGAAAACCAACTCCACCCAGGATATGTGTCACTAGGGAGGGGGTATGTAGCCCAAGGAGTGTGAGTGCTAGGCAAAGAAGTGTGCCTATGATATAGTATTTTTGTTTCATAAGATTGGTTATATCCTATCATATCCGTAGAGAAAAGAAAGATCTATGTGGGAACGTCTATCACGCATCGTATTTCAGATCAAACCAGAATATCTTTTTGGTGTTCTTGGTATTTTATTTTTTTTCGTTTCTCTATTTTTTGTCGCTGTCTCACCACTCCCTTGGCAGGGATTGTTTCTCAAACAAACACCAAATTTTTCATATCCTGTATTCAACCAGCCTGATGAGGCGGCGAATTATCTCTTTATTCACGATGCGTGGAAGACGGCTTCGTTTGGTGTGTATGAGCCACTTTCAAATGTAACAGCGTCGCAGGTCCATCCCCGTAGTGTCACTGTGGTTGCAAGTGAGTTGGTACCGATCGGGTTTCCTGGATTTGTATCGCTGATGTATTTGGTCACGCTCCCATTCTTTTTATTATTTGGTGAAGGATTTGCGACCGTGTTACTTGTTTTAATTATCCCACTCATGGCTGCGAGTACACCGTATCTGCTCTACCGTGTGTTAGTGCACGCGATGGACGAACGAATTGCACGACTGAGTGGGTTGCTTTTGTTTGTATTACCACCATGGTGGTATTATGCGAGTCGATCATTGCAGACGCCGATTTTGTTTGTTTGGTTCGTACTCATGTCCCTCTTTTTGCTGTTTGTCTCTTCGTCTGTCAGATATCAAAAGACACTGACCGCACTCTCTGGTATCGCACTTGCACTAGCTATTTTTATCCGTCCATCTGAAGTGCTGTGGATTGGGGTGGTTGCTGCTGTACTGCTTTATCGTGTGAGAAAATATATTGATTGGTCTGTATTTATATACTGGGTGTTTGGAATTATTGGAGTGGGGATATTATTTTTTGTCAATCAGTATCTGTGGTATGGACATATTTTTTCTACTGGATACGCGATGCCGCAGAGTAGTGGTGTGGGTGGGACAATTTTTCAATCTCCGCAGGGACGGTTTTGGTTTCAGGGATTTTTCTTTCCATTTGGGTTTCATCCGTTGATTATATTGCAGACAGTGTACCAGTATAGTGTGCAGTTGTTTTCTGTCTGGGCGATTGCAGTAGTATTTGGTGTTATTGCAGTATACAAGAAGTGGGTGGTGGGGGAGATACATCATATGTATCAAAAGATTGTACTCGGCGTCTCTCTCTTTTTGCTCTGCTCATACGGATCATGGAAATTTGTCGACAACGTGCTCGGTGTCGCATCAATTGGTAGTTCACAAGTACGATATTTTTTGCCTGTGTATGTGTTACTCCTTCCGTTTGTCGTGATGGGAATGCAATATATCTATACACTTTTTTCTCATAAAAAATTAGTATTGTTCTTTGTCCTTTGTTCTTTACTCTTTACTACCACTGCAGTGGTATATGGCCCACCAGAAGGATTGCTTTCACTCCAAAAAACATTGGCAGGATACGTCGACTGGCGTGAACAGGTACTCAAACGTACCCCTTCACAATCAGTGATTGTGACACGCTATGCTGACAAATATTTGGTACCGTTTCGCAAGGTGATTCCAGGGTTTCAAGAGGAGTATGAGATGGATGCAGTCAAGGCACTGCTGCTTGGAAATGTACCGGTATTTTGGTTTGATGTGATTCTTTCAGATGAGGAATATCAAAAAAACCAAGAGCGAATTAGTCCAAAACAGCTAGTTTTGTCACCTCCCTTGGCTCAGTGGGGTGGTCTGGAGCTTCGGAAAATAGAGTTGAAAAAATAGGTGAAGTAAGGTAGGATAGAAGTGTAATAATAGATTTAGATTGAGAATAAAAGTAATTAGTAATGTTATTTTGAATTTAGTATTTGGTAATTTGTAATTTATTATGTATGGATTGTATCTTTTGTAAAGTCGTCAACAAAGATGTTCCAAATCATACTGTATACGAAGATGAGAGTGTTTTGGCATTTCTCGATATTTTTCCACATGCCAAAGGGCATACCGTTGTGATCCTCAAAGAGCATGGTGAAACAGTACTCGATTATTCTGAAGAAGCTGTCGCTGCACTTATGATTGGTGTACGACGTGCGATGGGACGTATTGATGCAGTACTCTCCCCAGAGGGGTACAATGTAGGGTGGAATCATGGTGATATCGGTGGGCAAATGGTCAAGCATCTCCATGTACACATCATGCCACGTTACAGTGGTGATGGCGGCAAGAGTATGCATGCGGTTGTGGATCATCCGCAGGGTGACGTCTCTGAGTTGGCAAAGTTGTTTGTATAAATTATGCCAAAACATCTCAAAAAACTTTCTGAAGAATCTCTCCACAAAAATCCGTGGTGGGAGTATAAGCATGATACCTATGAACTCCCAAATGGTGAGGCGGGAGATTACTACTATGCACAGTTTAGTGGAATGTGTATCACTGTGCCGGTGCTCGAAGATGGACGGATTGTATTGTGTCTCCAACATCGATATCTAGCAGGAAAACAGAGTATTGAATTTCCTGGTGGGGGAATTTCTGATGAGGGTGATATTACAGAAAATGCAAGACGTGAGCTCTATGAAGAATCTGGTTGCATTGCCGAAGAGATGTTGAAAGTTGGTACTTTTGAACCAGCGAATGGATACGCGAAAGATACCGCACATGTATTTATCGCGCGAGTCGCTGAAATACGATCCTTGCCGCAGACAGACGCATCGGAGGAGTTTGAAGTGTTGATTCGTCGACCAGATGAAATTGATCATATGGTGAAAAACAACGAGATTTGGTCGGGTGAAACGCTCGCTGTGTGGGCAATGGTGCGACATCATTTTTTCAAAGAACAAGAAGCACAGGAGGTACAATCTCCTTTGTCACATATTTTTAAGTTGTTTGAAGTATAGGTCGCACATGTTGTCATCCCGAGCGAAGTCGAGGGTTCCCTTTCGTGAGTTTCAATACTTCCATTCACTTCGTTCTGGTTAGATTATCTATAAGAAAGCGATTCCTCCATTTCACTCCTTTCAGTCGTTCCAGTCGGAATGACAAAACTTCACTATGAAATTATTAGTAACAGGCGGAGCTGGCTTTATCGGCTCGCACTATATTCGATACGTACTTCAAAATCACCCTGATGACTCGGTGGTCAATCTTGATGCACTCACATACGCTGGTAATCTAGAAAATTTGCGTGATGTAGAGTCTGATCCGCGCTATTCGTTTGTCAAAGGTGATATCTGTGATCGAGATACGGTTTTTCCTCTCGTCGAACAATGTGACGCGGTGGTGCATTTTGCTGCGGAGAGTCATGTGGATCGATCTATTCTTGATCCATCTGGATTTGTCCGTACCAATGTACTCGGGACACAAGTACTCCTTGACGCAGCGCGTCAATATAACAAACGATTTCATCATGTTTCCACTGATGAGGTCTATGGCGCACTCGGACCAAACGATCCACCTTTTCATGAAGAGCTCCCGTATAGTCCACGGAGTCCATACTCTGCGAGTAAAGCTGCATCGGATCATCTCGTACTTGCATACAGACATACATACAATTTGCCTGTGACAATTTCAAATTGTTCCAATAATTATGGACCGTTTCAGTTTCCAGAAAAATTGATTCCACTTGCGATTAGTAATATCATGGAAGATAAAAAAGTGCCAGTGTATGGAGACGGATTACAGGTGCGTGATTGGATTTATGTTGTTGACCATGTACGCGGTGTTGATTTAGTGTTACGAAATGGTACGATAGGGGAGACATACTGTTTGGGTGGACAGGCTGAAGTACCAAACATTGAAATTGTAAAAACATTGCTGTCGTTACTTGCGAAAGATGAATCACTGATTGAATATGTCAAAGATCGTCCGGGTCATGATAGACGCTATGCGATGAATATTACAAAGGCACAGCGTGAGCTCGGGTTTGCTCCATCAGTAACTCTTGCGCAAGGGTTGAAGGAAACAGTACAATGGTATCAGGATAATCGTGAGTGGGTAGAACGATGTAAGAGTGGGGAGTATCAAGAGTACTATACAATACAGTATACTATTTAACTTTTTAATTATATATTATTTATTTCGTATGAAAAAACAAATAGTAGTATCTTTTTTTGCAGGATTTGTCATGTGTGTAGGTGTTGGATATTACGCACTCAAATACACATCCCTGCCATCGTTGATTTGGAATAATGTTTGGTTTCTCACGCCACAGGAGACATCGTACATGCAGTATGTACGAGACATGATTCCATATTACAAGTCAATGAGTTATATGCATCCAGATGTTCCTTTCTCTATAGAGGTGCCAGTTCTTTGGAAAGATTTTTCTGATCCATATTTAGTACAGAGAACCACAATGACACCTTCTATTGCACGTCATTTGTTGCAGACAGGAAGATTTACTGATGCAACATGGCAAGATATTATCACAATGAGTGATAAACAAGTACTTCTTTATTTTAGTGATACATTGCGATATCCGTTAGCATCTGTGGCTCAAAATTCAAACCCAAATTATGGTGATTGGGTGGCTGACCAAGTTGATTTTTTTGTTTTAGATGGCGCCTATCCTGATGCATTGCCGGAAGGCGCGGTGACAACGACAGTTGATGGGTATAGTGCGATCATAGAATATATGCCGTTGGATAATGGCGAAGTCACAAAAGGTGGTACAGGTGGTAAAACAGTGAGTATATATGTTCCTCAAAAGAAGAAGGTGCTTGTAATGCAACAGCAGGCACGTGGTGATGAATATTTTGAACAAACTGTGACGCACATAATCAATACGCTTAATATTTTATTGTGAAGATATTAATTCTCGGAAACGGCTACCTCGGTAATCGTGCCAAAGAAACATGGGGAGACGAAGCGATTCTTATTACTGATCGTATTGTTTCTATCGAGCAAGTTATCTCATTGGTTCAGACACACCAGCCTGATGCTGTGTTTAATGCTGCGGGAGTAACAGGAAAACCAAATGTAGACTGGTGCGAAGATCATCAGATGGAAACGATTCAGGGAAATACTGTACTGCCAATTATGATTGCTCAGGCATGCACACAAACGAATACATATTTGTTGCATCTGGGTACTGGTTGTGTCTTTTATGGTCGCTCACCGCATGAGGATGGCGTGTGGAATGAGGCTGACGCAGCTAATCCTGTGGCAGTCTATAGTCGTGCCAAATATGCAGCTGATCTCGTGTTATCAACTATGCCAAATATTGGTATCGCACGGTTGCGTATGCCAATCGATGTTCGTTCATGTCCACAAAATCTGATTGACAAAATCACGACCTATCCAAAGGTGATTGATGTAGAAAATAGCGTGACGGTGGTACCTGATTTGCTCGATGCATGTTATCAGTTGATGCAGAAAAAAGGTGCGGGTATTTTTCATTGTACCAATCCAGGGACGATTCGACACAAGCAAATAATTGCACTCTATGAGGAGTTGGTAGATCCAACGCATACCAATGAGTGGATTACAGAGGAAGATCTGGTGACTCAGGGGCTCGCAAAGAAAAAAAGATCCAATAACGTTATGCGCTCAACTCATCTTGAAGAGTTGGGGATTCATATGCGGCCGATTGATGTGGCGATACGGGATGTGATAGAGAAGTATGCGAGACAAGTAAAAAGTGTGTAAAGTTCATAAAGTGTATAAAGAACCCATTGGTGTTGAGCTGGTGGGTTTTTGGTATTGACAGGAGAGGTGTATGTATGGTACATTCCGCTGTCTTTCGAATTGTTCGAGAGCAACGGGTATCTACGTAAAAGTGATGCGCCCAGGATAGTCCAAAAAGCATCACTCCACAGATGGCTGTCTGTGGAATAGGAGGAAGACCATGCAGACGGTCATCCACCTCTCGGAAGCGCTGGCGCAGGGGCTCGTCCCCGGCTGGAACTCCGGAGAGGGGGACTACCTGCTCGTCAACCCGCGCATGGGAGTGGAGCTCCGACGCGTCGCGATCACTCGCGATGGTCGGCCGCTCTACGACCAGTGGCTTGCGGTCGAGCCGGTCGGGGCGGCAACGCTTCCGATCGGTGATGACGGAAAGATCGGTCTCGTTCAGCCTTGGCGGCCCGTGTCCCCTGTGGACCAGCCGCTGCGCTCGGGTGAGGTTGATCTTTCGACCCTCGGACAGGCGTGCTGGGAGATCCCTCGTGGATTTCCACAGCTCAACCAGTCTAGGGTCGAGTCATCGAATTTGACCGCTACACGGGAGACTGAGGAGGAGCTCGGACTGCGCGTTTCCGTCGCCGAGGTGCTTGGGCACTACCGGATGAACTCGACGTTCTTCGTGAACGCGATTCCGATCTGGTACGCTCGAGTGACTGGCGAGGGAAGTGCGCGAGCGGGTGATCCGAACGAGAAGATCCTCAAGGCTCAAATGTTTGACCGTTCTGCGGTCGAACAGATGATCCTTGCAGGAGAGATCTCGGACGGATTTACCCTTGCGGCGCTGACGTTGTATGACGTCCGGCGCCGCGTCGACGGGCTCCTCTAAGGTCTAGGCAGGTGCGGGCGCGCACCCCATGGATAAGCGCGCCAAAAATTCCGCTAGTCGGAACGTAGTGGGTCGGCGGTTTCTCAAAACCGGCCCTTATACTCGCTTCGGCGAGGGAACCAGATGAGAGTCTGGGTATGCTACGAAATCAAGTGGGCGGCCCGTAGTACTGAAGAAAACATATGACCAGCCAGTCATGTGTGAGTATATAGTATCTGCCGGTCGATAGTTCGATTGCGGTCTGAGATGGTTCAAACTATCTTTGTCCGCTGCTACCCATCTACGTCCCCGCACCACCGAGGCGCATCATGCGTTCGCGGTCGGGGAAGTCTCAAAGTATCCCACGTATCAGTGGGATTTTTTGATTGCCAAAATCTCTATTTCCTGCTACGCTATAGGTACTATATATGCCAAAAAAAGACCTCGCTATCATCACTGTATCATGGAATATTTCAGAACTGATCGCAGAACAAATGCGTTCGGTAGTTTCTGGGTGCAAACATACATCATGGGAGTATTTTCTCGTTGATAATGGTTCTACTGATAATTCAGTCTCGATTGCACAGTCTGTCGCTACGGAGTTTCCTGACGCGTCGTTTACGATTTTGCCACAACATAAAAACCTCGGGTTTGGCGCGGCGAATAATCTTGCTTTGGAAAAAACAGATGCAGAGTTTGTTCTCTTTCTCAATCCTGATATGCGCGTACTGCCAGGGACACTCGATACAATAGTCGCGTGGATGCGTGAGCACAAAGAGGTGGGAATTGTCAGTCCAAAACTACTCGATGAACACGGTGCTGTCAATTATGATGCGATGCCGCGTCGTTTTCCAAAGTTGTGGGAGCAGGTGGGATTGATTCTCAAGGCACCACATGTGTTTCCGCAAATGTTACACGGATATTTGATGAAGGGATTTGACGTAGACAAAGAACAGGCAGTGGATAGTGTCCGCGGATCGTTTATGCTTATGCGCCGCGAGTTTTTGAATAAGACCGGTTGGGCGTTTGATCCACGTTTTTTTATTTGGTACGAAGATGTTGATATTTGTCGTGAAGCGTATCGACATGGATTTACTGTGATGTATACACCGGCGATTTCTTGCATTGATTACGTCGGCCAGAGTTTTAAAAAACAAGATACACTTACCAAACAAAAACTTTTTACCGCAAGTATGCTGACCTATTTTCAAAAATGGGAACCATGGTATGTGTGGATGTGGATCGCATTGTTTCGCCCTGTTGGTATGTCACTTGCTTGGTTAGGAGACATGGTACGTAAAAAACGATAATATGTCTAAACTAACGGTTCAATTAGTGACATGGAACGGAGCAAAATATATCCCGTTTCTTTTTGAATCTTTGCGTGCACAGACATATACTGATTGGGAGTTGTGCGTGTTTGATAACGCATCATCTGATACGACGGTAGAAGCGATTGAAAAAGAATTGGCACGTTGTCAATTTCCATACACCTTTGAAAAAAGTACGACCAATACTGGTTTTGCAGGTGGACACAATCATTTGTACAAAACACGTACTACGAGTGAGTATATCTTGTTGCTCAATCAAGATATGTATCTGATGCCAGATTGTCTGCAAAATATGGCGACATTTCTCGATGAACATCCGCAGACTGCCGCGGTGTCACCTCGTTTGATGCGTTGGCATTTCAATGCATGTCGTATAGAAGAGGGTGTGTGTAACGTAGACGGAAGTCATACTGATGATATTGACGCGTTAGGACTCAAAGTATTTCGCAATCGTCGAGTGGTAGAATGGTATACGAAGCAGAGCTGGCATGATATTAAAGTCAAAAAAGAATTACAGTTTGATTCTATTCCTGTGTTTGGTGTCTCTGGTGCATTTCCTCTGTATCGTCGGAGTGCGCTGCGAGATACAGAGCTTCACGGTGGAGAGTTTTTGGATACCAGCTACCATAGTTACAAAGAAGATGTTGATCTTGCATATCGATTGCGTAGTGCTGGGTATGAGTCATTTGTATTGACCAATACCGTTGCGTATCATGATCGCAGTGGTGCTGGACCAAAGCAGATGGGTGATATTTCTGCTGTGATGAACAAACGTACACAGTCTGCATGGGTGACATATCATAGCTACAAAAACCATTTGATGACGCTCTACAAAAATGAGTACATTTCAAATGTATTGTGGGATTTACCATTTATTTTATTCTACGAGTTCAAGAAATTTGTTTGGTTTCTCTTGTTTAAACCGTCTGTATTGGGTGGACTTTTTGAGTGCATTCGACTTCGGCATATACTTTCACATAATCGATCTCTTATTACCAAACGAAGACGTGTGGGTGCAAAGAGTATTCGCTCGTGGTGGAGAAAGAGACATATTCGTCAAGAATCGTTTGGGGTAGTGCCTACATATATTGATCGGAATGGTGGGCGTTGGTTTTTGCTGATACGTGAAAAACGAGGAGGACATTGGGGATTTCCAAAAGGGCGCCCAGAAGTGTGTGAGACACCTGAGCAGTCCGCACGTCGTGAATTAGAAGAGGAGACAGGGATGGGACATGTAGTGCTGGATTTGTCGCATCCGTTTGTTCATGACTATGTGTTTGATGGACGCTCAGGTGTGATATTACACAAGACGGTGCAGTTGTATGTGGGTACATGCGTCCATATGCAGACAGAGTTGCAAACCAGTGAGGTGGCTGATCGAGTGTGGTTACAGTATGAAGAGGCGCGCCGTTTATTGACACATGAAGCATCTCGTCGTACCCTAGATGAGGTGGAGAAGTATCTGTTACGTAGTGCATAATATATGAAAGATATTCATATCGTGTTTCTCAATTATTTCATGAAGGATGATATCCTACAGGCCGTTGAATCGGTATTGTGCGATATTGTTGATTGTCCCTACAGTGTTGTGATTACTGTCGCTGACAATTCAAATAATGGTGATGGTATTGAGCAAGATTTGACATCTCGTTTTCCATCAGTGCGATATATTAATTCTGGTGGTAATGTTGGGTTTGGAAAGGGAAATGTAATTGGGTTTCAGACAGAAGAAGCACGATATTATTTTGCACTCAATCGTGATACAGTAATTCCAAAAGACTCCAAAACAATTGAGCGTTTAGTGCGGTTTATGGATGAGCATCCACAGATTGGGTGTATTGGACCAAAACTACTTAATATGGATGGAAGCCTTCAGTATAATTGCTACCGATTTGATTTGCCGTCTCTGCTCATCAAACCACTCAAACAAATTAATTTTGATAAAAAGTATGCATGGGTAAAAAGGTATGCAGATCGACTTGAGATGAAAGATTTTGATCATAATAGTACGCGACCAGTAGATTGGGTACTTGGAGCTGCGATGGTGGTACGACGAGAAGTGGTAGAAAAAATTGGTTGGTTTGATGAGAGGTATTTTATGTATCTTGAAGATTGTGATTGGTGTCGGCAAATGTGGGAGTGTCATTTTCCTGTCTATTATGTTCATGATATCGTAATCTACCATAGGCATGAGCGAGGATCATCCAAAGTGCCGGGGATTTGGAAAGCATTGTTTAAAAACAAACTTGCACGGATACACGCCAAAAGTTGGCTTCAGTATCTATGGAAGTGGAAAGGAACACGTTATTTCACTATATAATAAATCATATGTCTGCTACCCCAAAAATTGGCATCGTCTATCTCCTGTATTATCACAACAAAGAGTATGTGGATGATATGGTCGGTGCACTCAAAAAAGTGAGTTATCCAAAAGATCAACTTGAGTTGATTATCGTCGCTAACAATCATCCAAAAGATGGTTCATTTGTCTATTATCTTGAAGAAGCGGTAATGCCATATTCTGGAAAAGAATTACCACGGGTGACGATTTTACCTCAAAAAGAAAATTTGGGATTTGCTGGTGGAAATAATATCGGAGCTGACTGGGCGATAGAACATGGGTGTGACTATATCTTCTTTCACAATAATGATGGATTTTTTGCGTCTGATGCATTTGAGCCATTGATCGCAGCATTTGCATCTGATACCAAGATTGGTATGGTGCAGTCATTGATGCGACTTCATCCTGAGACAGAACTACTCAACAGCGCTGGTAATTCATTTCACTATCTCGGATTTGGGTTTTGTGACAAGTATCGTCAATCTGTAGACACGCTTAATCTAGAACCTATTACCGATGTTGATTATACGAGTGGAGCTGCGCTGATGGTACGCTCTGATCTGTATCGACAGTATGGTGGGTGGGACAATGATTTCTTTTTGTATCATGAAGATTTGGAGTGGTCTATGCGGTTGCGTGCTCATGGATATCGTATTGTATTGGTGCGTGACTCAGTTTTTTATCATAAATATCAGTTTGGAAGAAGTATCGAAAAGTTTTTTTGGATGGAACGCAATCGTCATGCAGTGATGATTATGTTTTTCAAATGGCCGACGCTTGCACTACTATTCCCAATAGCCTTTGTTCTTGAGCTTGGTCTCTGGTATTTCAGCTTCAAACGCGGATATGCCAAAAAACGTTGGGATGTGTATACATATTGGTTTGATAAAAAGAATCGTGATATTTGGTTGAAAAAGCGTAAAGAGATACAAAACACACGTACAGTGTCGGATAGATATCTTCTCTCTTTCTCTGTGCCTGATATCAAATTTCAAGAGGCTGACATGAGTAATCCGCTTCTGACCTATGTCGGCAATCCGATTATGAAGGTGTATTACTATGTGGTTGTAAAGGGATTGATTTGGTGGTAATATCCAGTCCTTAGGTTTGTAAGCAGGGTAGGCAGAGTAAGCCGTATAAAACCAATGTGTTTGTGGCTTACTCTGCCTACTCTGCCTACTCTGCTTATTTTGTTATGAAAATAAAGAAAGCCATCCTTACGGGTGGTGGACGAGCAACACGGCTCCATCCAATCACCACGACAATCAACAAACATCTCCTTCCATTGGCTAACAAACCCATGTTGTTTCACGCAATTGATAAAGTGGTGGAGGCTGGGGTGACAGACATTTTTATCAATATCAATCCTGGTGAGACAGAACTACAGCGAGCGATTGGGGATGGGGGGCATTGGGGAGTTCGGATCACTTTTTTTGAACAAACTGGCGGGCCACAAGGTGTAGCACATGTGGTCAATGAGGCGGCGCAATTTATTGGAGATGATCCATTTTTGTTTTATCTCTCTGACAATATTTTGCTTGGACAAGTGACAGAGCTGGTCTCTGAGTTTAACTCTGGGTCATATGATTGTATGCTCGCACTCTCGACCGTTCCTGATCCACAGCGTTTTGGTGTGCCCGTGTTTGCTGATGATGATAGTACGCTTGTAGATGTACTTGAAAAACCAAGTGATCCGCCAAATAATTTTGCGGTGACGGGATTGTATGTATATGGTCCAAAAGTATTTTTTGATGCATTTAAACGGATTGAAAAAAGTGCTCGTGGCGAGTATGAAATTAGTAGTATTCATTCACTCTTTCTCAAAGAAGGAAAACGAGTGGGATACAAAGAAATTACTGGTTGGTGGAAAGATACTGGAAAGCCAGAGGACCTACTCATTGCAAGTCAGTTACTGATGGATGGGATGCCTTCTGAATCATTTGTTTGTCGAGCGGCGCTTCAGAGTGATACAGTGATTGAAGGAAATGTACAGGTGGGAAGTGGTACAACGATTGGTCCAGGAGTAGTGTTGCGTGGTCCGGTGATGATTGGAGAAAATTGTACACTAAAGCAGTGTGTGATTGGTCCGCACGTTAGTATTGCACATGGGTGTAGTATCGATGGTGCAACAATTCAAAAAAGTATTATTTTGGACAACACCAGTATTCATCTTTATCGCACTATTTCAGATAGTATTATCGGTAAACAGGTACGGCTCCATGAAGATGAATCACCGATAAAAAAAATGATTATCGGTGATAAGACTGATATCGTGGTGTAATAAAAAGAGTGGTTGTTAGCCACTCTTTTTTAATATTGCAGTGAATGTAGATTTCGTTTCGTTTGGTGTGTTCCGTAAAAATAAATAGTTCGTCTGCTTTGATCAACACCAACTGATTCGATGTTGTCTGTTTGTAGGAGAAGCTGGCTGGTATAAAATCCAGGGTTAAAACCAATCAGTTGGTTTTTCTTTGTGATGAGGATGACACCAGTATCTTCGAGTGCGAGTACGGATAAGATTGGTTCATCGGTTCGATAGATTGTGTTGTATGTCCCGTCAGCGTAGAGCAGAGCGATTTCGTACGGGCTATAGAGCACCCACTCTCGCGTTTGTGGTATGTAGATGCTGTGTGGGCCGGGGAGTATAGTGGCACGCTGTGCGCCGTCCCATTCTTTTGTTATGTGTGTATGTTGATTTCCTGTTTTGATAAGGGCTGCGCTTTCGGTTGCAAAGAGAATGGTGTCAGCGTCAAGTGATGAAAAAAACATCTCACCATTGCGTGATAGGGATCGTGTGGTGGTGCTGTATGACCAGACGTCGTTTCCATCAGCTGTGTACCAGATAGCAGTGCTCGATGGGTAGTTGAGTGGTGAGAGTGTTTCATTGGTAATTTTGGTGGAAAGTGTGGATGTGCCAACAAACAGTGAGGCACTACTGAGCAGTGTGTCGGTCCACTGATAATGGAGCGGTGTTGATGTTGGAATGATAATTTCTGTGAGTGGTTTTGTTTGTTCGCTGTTTGTAGATATGGTGAACAGTCTTTTTTGTGTTTGTTCGTTTAGTACGATGGCAGCATGTTCACCGTTGTCTGACCACATAACGTTGATAGTGCTATCCAGTGGTGTGGTTGTGATACTGCTGTATCGTTCTGCGCTCGCATTGTCGACGAGATGGATTTCTTGTGTCGTTGTTGTTGGTAGGACCATGATACTTTTATTTCCGTTTGGAGCAAAGAAAATGTGTCTAGCACCAACCACTTCAGTAGTGCCACTAATCTCGGGGGGTGTATTGTCAGCAAACAATGTCAACCCTTTGATATATGTCGTCTGGTTACTTTCAATGCGAATATCTTTTTTCCAGGTATGATATCCATCTGCTGAAATCTCTACGGTGTATGTCCCTGGCGCACGGTTAAATAATTTAATTGGCATGGTGTCATCAAGTATTACGTCATTGATTTTGACGGTTGCTCGTTTTGGTAATATATCGATATTCAGCACGCCGGTTGTTTTGATAGACTGTGTCGCGAGATCAAATCGATATCCCATCGTATAGAGCAAGACGAGTGGTGCGAGGATAAAAAATGAGAGGACCAAACAGGCCATAATAAGGCGCCGCACTGGTCGTGTAAGATAGGTTTTTTCAGGAAACGGCATAGGTTGCAAATTTAGGTATTTTCGTGTACGCTATACAGTATACGTTTCTCTTACTTTATACGCAAGGGTATGGTTCATTATCACATCGTGGGGGGCAAAAAGCTCTCTGGAAGTATTGCAACAGGAAGTGGAAAAAATTCACCAATTGCTCTCATTTGTGCCTCATTACTTATGAAAGGTGTGGTTCGCCTTGGGGGCATTACACCAGTTGAAGAAATCAATCGTATTTTGGAAGTATTGGTAAGTATAGGCGTTCGTGTTTCATGGGAAAAACAGGATACATTGGTGATTGATACGACAGGAAAAATTACACCAGAAAAAATGGATAAAACGGTCGCAGCAAAAGTGAGAATCGCATTGCTGTTGTTTGGTGCGCTTGCAGCGAAGTTTCCTACGTTCAAAGTGTATCGTACTGGTGGGTGCGATCTTGGTGAGCGTACGATACAACCACACACACGTGCATTAGCAAAGTTAGGTATTAGTATTGGACACAAGAGTGAATACTATGATGTACGTGTCAAAACACTTCGTGGCGCGCATGTCACTATGTATGAGTCCAGTGATACTGCGACAGAAAATGTGATCATGGCTGCGGTGCTTGCCAAAGGAACAACCAAAATCACCTTTGCGTCTGCCAATTATAT
The DNA here is from genome assembly GCA_937861125.1 of uncultured bacterium. Classification (GTDB taxonomy): domain Bacteria; phylum Patescibacteriota; class Patescibacteriia; order Magasanikbacterales; family UBA922; genus CALMAY01. The sequence continues at coordinate 132,959 of CALMAY010000038.1, forward strand.
GGTGCAAGATCTGTGTTATTTTCTCAATGAGTGTGGTGCCAACATTCGTGGTATTGGTACAACGACACTCATTATTGAAGGTGTGCAAGTACTTAATCCACCAGCAGTGTATCACCCAATTCCAGATCCAGTAGATGCAATGGCGTGGATTTCGCTTGCTGTGACCACTGCATCACCGCTTACTATTACACAGTGCCCAGTTGATTTCCTCGAGCTTGAACTTGAGTATCTCAGTATGATGGGTCAAAAGATCGTCCGCTCCAAAACATATACATCAAAAAATGGACATTTTGAATTGATGGATGTGACACTTCCAGTTTCAAAACTTCACGCCAATCACGACAAGCTACACCCACGTCCATATCCAGGACTCAATATCGATGCAATCCCACTCTTTATGCCGATCTTGACTCGGGCAAAGGGTCGGACATTGGTACACGATTGGATTTATGAAAACCGTGCTCTTTATGCACTTGATTTACAAAAATTAGGAGCGAAAGTGACTTTGCTTGATCCACATCGTGTGTGGATTGAGGGGCAGACACAGCTTCGTGGTGGAGAGCTTGTGTGCCCTCCCGCGCTTCGTCCTGGTATGGCGCTTCTTATTGCCATGCTCTCAGCCAAGGGTGAATCCACATTGCGTAATGCCTATATGATCGAGCGAGGATATGGTGATGTAGCCAAACGTCTCAAGACACTTGGTGCAGATATTCGTCGTGTGACACAATCATAATATATGAATGATACAATAAAAAAAAGAAAGTTTTCGATTGGTTGGACGATCGCTTTGATGATTGTTTTTAGTTCTGGATTATTTTTAGGACAAGCCTTTAGTCTTACCAAAGCAGTAACAGATGAGCAAAGTGGAGAAGTAGATATCGCTAAAGTGCTCAATCTTTATAGTAATTTGCGTGGAGATAGTGTTGACTTCAAGCAGTTTTGGGAAACATGGGATATGGTAAAAAACCGATATGTCGATCAGCCTGTAGATGATGTTGATTTGTTTTATGGTGCGCTAGAGGGTTTGGTACAGGGGCTTGATGATCCATACTCAGAGTACTTTCCTCCGCAGGAGGCCAAAGAGTTTGTCGAATCACTCACAGGTGAGTTTGATGGAATCGGTGCAGAGATTGGTAAGCGCGACGGACAACTTATTGTTATTGCTCCTATTGCTCATTCTCCAGCAGAACGAGCTGGCATCAAAGCTGGGGATATGATTTTTTTGATTGATAAAGAAGATGTTAGTGCACTTTCTATAGATGAAGCTGTGTCAAAAATCCGTGGTAAAAAAGGAACACAGGTAACATTGACTGTTGCTTCAAAAGAAGATACGCAGGTACGTGATGTGGTAATTACACGTGACACTATTGTTATTCCGACAATTATTTCTGAGATGAAAGAGGGTAGTATTGCATATGTGCGGATGAGTGCGTTTAGTGATGATACTGATGTGGAGCTCAAAAAGACAGTCAAAGAGTTGTTGACCAAAAATCCAAAAGGATTTATTCTTGATTTGCGTAGTAATCCGGGTGGATATCTCGATACTGCAGTTAATGTGGCAAGTTTGTGGATTTCATCTGGTCCAGTTGTACTCGAAGGATCTGAAAAAACAGGTAAACAAGCTCTTGACGCTACAGGGCGAGATGTGTTGCTGGCTGATGTGCCTACTGTTGTGTTAATTGATGGTGGTTCTGCTTCAGCGTCTGAGATTATTGCGGGGGCCTTGCAAGATACCAAAAAAGCGACTATAGTGGGGCAGACTTCTTTTGGAAAAGGCTCAGTGCAGGATGTACAGCCACTCCCAGACGGTTCTGCTATCAAACTCACTATCGCACGCTGGTACACACCAAATGGACGTCAAATTGACAAAGAGGGTATTGTGCCAGATGTGGTGGTAGAGGAGATGGTGACAACGACACCAAAGGGTGATGGAGAGGTGGGGATTATTGATTTGGGGTTGCAGAAGGCGTTGGAGATATTGAGAAAGTGATAAAAAGATTGAGATTAAGATTTAAAATAGAGTAATAGTTGTATTAGAAATTGGTATTTTTCATTATGATCCAGGGAGTTGTTGTACGCGGTGATGGAATTGGGAAAGCACTTGGCTATCCAACCGCCAATCTTGATATTGATACAAAAAAATTGTCGTATTCAGCCGGTGTGTATGCAGCGTCTGCTATATTTGACTCACTTTCATTTGATGCAGCACTTATTATCAACAAAGAAAAAAACAAAATTGAAGTGCATTTGTTTGGATACGAGCATGAAGATTTTTATGGATCAGTGCTCTCAGTTGATCCGATTCAGAAAGTGAGTGAGATAGAACAATGGGAAAGCGAAGAAGCTTTGATGGCAAAAATCAACAACGACATTGCGATGATTCAACAATTTCTCTATGACAAAAGGCATAATGAAGAAAACTAAACAACATGGTCAGGGCTTTCGCATTGGTATTGTCCGTACATCATGGAACGATGAGATTGTCAGTGAACTTCATGCACGTTGTGTCCAAGCTCTGCGTGATGCGGGTGTACGTGCCAAAGATATTATTTCTGTCGAAGTTCCAGGGTCGTTTGAGTTGCCTCTAGCAGCACAATTTTTGATCAAGAAGAAAAAAGTAGATGCGGTGGTAGCTCTAGGGTGTCTGATCAAGGGTGAGACAATGCATTTTGAATATATTTGTGAGAGTGTGTCGCATGGGTTACAGCGCGTTGCGCTCGATACGAGCAAACCAGTGGTGTTTGGCGTGCTGTGTTGTCTGACAGAATTGCAGGCAAAAGCACGTGCAAGTCGAGAACGAAAAGACCACGGGTATGAGTGGGGGCAGACGGCGGTGGAGATGGTAGGTTTGATAAAGAAAAAATAAAACGTCTCATGTGCGAGAAGACCTCCTGAATATAGGAGGTCTTCTTTACTTTTTTTTGTTTGCTTGGTAGGCTATGTGGGGTGATTTAATGGCCATTTTGGTCAAGTAAACAATGAGGAGCGTCATGCAAGAAGATGCTGTTCGGTTTGTATCTCTCATGGTCGTCTTTGTTTGTTTTTTTGTTTTTGTTGTTTGGCTGAAGTATCGTCATGCGACGAAGGTGACGCTGATTAAGTCGCCACCATGGCAGCCGCCAACACCGCCCATCGTTCAGCCCCCGGAGGACCTGGACGGCTAAAACGCCCGGCTCGAGCATTCGAGTTCGGGCGTCTGCACTTTTGTTAGGGATTTATATGATGATTGGATCGCCCAAAAACTTTGGTTCGCGTTTGAGAATGTATATATCGAGCAAAAGCTTTACTCGAGCAGCGTATTCTCGGATATAAACCCTTGGTGCGATATGAAATGGTATCTCTGTAGTACTATACCCGACGATATCTATATCGTGGTGTCTACCAATAAACACCGCTCGTTCGTTTTGAAATTTCTGAGAGATAATTGTGTACGATGATTGACCAAACACTTCTTTGGCGCGGATGACTGAATCGAGGGTACTAAAGCCAGCATAATCAAGTATAATATCTTGTTCTGCCACACCTTGCTCCATTAACGCTTCTTTCATGTCTTTGGGTTCATTATACTGTGTCGTTCCATTATCTCCACTGACGAGTTTTTTTCAATTTTCTGTGCGTTGTAGGCTTCTACTGCTGTGTTGATGCGGGTAGTAAAAAATATGTTTGGCAGATCACTATGTGTTTTGGCTGTACCAAAGACTAGTCCTACTTTATTTGTTGGAAGTGTTTCTATCGAGTTATATAAAAATGGTTTTGTAGAGCGGACAACAAAAAAGTTGATTGTAAGTATGATGACAATCAACCAGAGGGATAATTTGAGAATCTTTTTAATCATAATACATTTCTGACGGCGGTTTTGACCTGTTCAGAAAATGTTCCGTTGAGAATCCACTCCAAATATCCACGGTCATTGCGGGCGAGCCAAACAAGAGTTTTCCCTTTATTTTTCCCAAAGTTAATTGCTAGCTCGCCGTTGATATATCGTAATTTTCCTTCGAGATCAAAGGCATCTGGATCAGGTGGGTAGCAGTAGAGTGCGAGTTCTGATGCACCTTTTGGCACATCACTGAGGATGAGGAGTTGGTGAGTCAAGACGTTGACCGTCGCGCGGATGTCGGCCATCGCTTCGTGTGCGTGTTCCATCTCGACTCCACAGTATTCCTGTACCGCACTAGAGAGTGTGCGAGTTTCTTTTTGTCGGTAGATACTCATTGGGTCGATGATACTGTTAGCGTCAATTGGTAATTCTAGTCCAATACGTTGGCATTCCTGGAGGAGGAGGGGAACGTCAAAGTTTTTGACATTGTATCCACCGATATAGACACCATCGAAGATGGTGACAATTTCTGAAGCAATCTCAGAAAATCGTGGTGCATCTTTGACCATTTCATCTGTAATACCGTGTACTGCTGCAGCACCTTCTGGAATTGGTATGCCTGGGTTGATAATCCATTCGTACTCTTTTTCTGTTCCATCAGCCTCTATTTTGACAATTGCGATTTCAACAATTTTGTCATTGTAGATATCTACACCAGTCGTTTCTAGGTCAAAAAAGACGATTGGTTTATCCAGTGTAAGTGTGTCTGTGAGGTGTGGTGTAAGTTTCGTAAAACGAGGAATCATCTGCCCATCATGCGTGGTGAGACCTTCAAATTCTGTCTTTGGTCGGACAAAACGAGTGCCACGCGGGAGATCGGGGGAGTTGTAGAGTGATTCGTAGATGACCACTTCACTGAGATCAGCCTCAAGAAGTGCGGTGGAGATGACACGATAGAGTCCGCCTTTGTAGTGTTTGTATACTGACATAGGAGTAGATTCCTACAATCGTTCAATCCAGTGTGGGTCAACTTCAACTTGGAGATCAAGATAGATATTGCGTCCCAGTGCAGCTTCGAGCTCTTTGCGTGCCATGAGTCCGATTTCTTTTATCTTACTTCCGCCTGCGCCAATAATTACTTTTTTGTATCGTTCAGCTTCTGTGAGGATTCTTGCAGTAATAACAAGCATACCAGGTTTTCCAGTCACCGGGTCGTTTGGTTTTTGCTCCATATCATCTACCTCGACGCTCATGGTATATGGTACTTCTTTTTCAAAAATAGAAAATATTTTTTCACGAATCAATTCTGCTACAAAAAAAGTGTCAGTCACATTGGTCAGTTGTTCACCCTCATACATTGGGTCACCCTCTGGGAGAAGTTCCATGATAGCTTCTTTGAGTGGTTCAATATGACTGGCTCGAAGTGCAGAGAGAGACAGTACTTTGTTAAAATCCTCAGCCATGGATTCGTAGTCTGGTTGGAATTCACGATTTCTTTTTGGAAGATCGCTTTTATTAATGACAAGGATTTTTGGAATATCTAGATGTTTGATCAGTCCAATTACTGCGCGTTCTTCTGTCCCGATCTCTTTACCTGGGTCAACTACATAGACAATCACGTTGACACCTTCGAGTCCTTCTTTGATACGGTTGTAGAGCTTGGCTGAGAGTGCGTTTTTGCGATCTTTAAACAATCCAGGCATATCGACAAAAACAGCTTGTCCTTCGGGGCGGTTCATGACACCGTGGATGATATGTCGAGTCATCTGGGCACGAAAACTCGTAGCGGCAATTTTGGTACCAACCAAGGTGTTCATGAGGGTCGATTTGCCGACGTTACTGCGGCCTACGAGAGCAACAAAACCAGATTTCATAAATGCAGAATGATGAATGAGAAATGCAAAATGGTCAACTGGACATTTTGCATTTGATAATTTTGAATTCTGCATTCAGAATACCACGTTCTTGCCTTTTTTACAAGCTCAGTGTATACTACGACAACGTATGGAAAGAATCACAAAAACAGTATCTGTTTTGTTCACATACGGCAATGCCGGTGTGTTCGCATCTCTCCATCGTTCATTTGTTTGAATCATATAAATCTCCCGTTCGTGGGAGCTTTATTTTTTTGTTTTTTTGATATGAAAAAGAAAATCCAACCAAAATTTATTTTTGTGGTCGGTGGTGTACTCTCCGGTGTTGGGAAAGGTATTACTACTGCTTCTTTGGGTGCTATTATGCAGGCCAAAGGATTTTCTGTGACCGCTCTCAAGGCTGATCCATATATCAATGTAGATGCGGGTACCATGAATCCGATTGAACATGGTGAGGTGTTTGTGCTCCCAGATGGAGATGAGACAGATCAAGATATGGGCAACTATGAACGATTTCTCAATATTGATCTAACCAGTGAGAATTACATGACAACAGGTCGTGTGTATAAGACGGTGATTGAGGCGGAGCGTGCTATGAAATACAAGGGGAAATGTGTACAGGTGGTTCCACATATTCCAGAGGAAATTATTTCTCGTATACGACATGCTGTTCAAAAAAATAACGCCGATATCGCGATTATGGAGATTGGCGGTACCGTGGGTGAGTATGAAAATATTCTCTTTTTGGAGGCCGTACGTATGTTGAAATTGGAGGCACCTGATGATGTGGCCGTGGTGCTCGTGAGCTATCTTCCAGTCCCAAGTCATTTGGGTGAAATGAAGACCAAACCAACACAACACGCGTCACGTGCACTCAATAGTGCAGGGCTTCAGGCAGATATGATTATTGCACGATCTCGTGAAGTAATGGATAAACCACGCCGTGAAAAACTCGCAGCGTTTTGTGGTGTACGCAAGGATGCCGTTATTTCTGCTCCGGATGTAGAAACTATTTATCATATTCCAACCATATTTGAAGAGCAGGGGGTAGGTAATATGCTTTTGGAAACGCTCGGTATGAAGAAAAAATCAACTGATCTTTCTTTTTGGAAAGATTTTTCTCATCGAGTCATGCACCCAAAAAAGACGGTAAAAATTGCTGTGGTAGGAAAGTATTTTGGCACAGGAAATTATACACTTGCTGATTCCTATATCTCTGTTATTGAAGCACTCAAGCATGCTGCAGCATTTCACATGATCAAAGCAGAGCTGGATTGGGTAGACTCTGAAGAGTTTGAAAAGAGTCCCAAGGCAGTTGAACGTCTCAGGGAGTATGATGGAGTAATTGTTCCTGGTGGATTTGGGACGCGTGGTATTGAGGGAATTATCAATACGATTCGTTATGCTCGTGAGAAAAAGATCCCGTACTTTGGGCTCTGTTATGGTATGCAGTTGGCAACGGTAGAATTTGTTCGTAATGTGGTCGGGAAAAAAGATGCGCATACAGTTGAGGTCAATCCAAAAACCACAAATCCAATCATTCATATCAATCCAAATCAAGCTAAAAATGTGAGTGAAAATCGTTATGGTGGCACGATGCGTCTGGGATCATACGATTGTTCTCTTGCAAAAGGAAGTATCTCGCGTAAAGCGTATGGTAGCGATCTGATTTCAGAGCGCCATCGTCATCGCTATGAGTTCAACAATGAGTATCGTGAACTGATTGAAGCAAAAGGAATGCGTATTGCAGGAATCAACGATGCGACCAATCTCGTTGAGATTGTGGAGATCAAAGATCATCCGTTCTTTGTGGGTGTCCAGTTTCATCCAGAGTTTCTCTCTCGTCCGATGAGACCACATCCTCTCTTTGTCGAGTTTGTTAATGCGTGTAAGTAGTATAGAGTATAGTTTAAAAAACACCCGAGAGGGTGTTTTTTAATATGGGTATTTATTTAAAATTAGGAGAATAGAAATTTTTTTATTCTATTTTATTAGACTTCGATAGATTATGTCTCGCACACAGTATTTTAACGTTATCTGCAGATATACTTGTGCCACCTTTGGAATATGGTAGATCATGATCGAAGTGAAGTTCGTCAGTTGATCTACATAAGACACACCTGCCCTGATCTCTCTCCCACACGATTCTTTTGATCTCAGTTGGAATAACACGTGTTCGTGGTTTCAATTTATTTTCAGTTAGATGATTATTTGAAAAGTCAATTTCAGTTTCTTCTAGTATAAAACGCAAAACATGTCTATTTCCATCATTTACCACTCTGTAGTTGATCAATTTAAAAAAACCTTTTTCTGACCATATGCCTGGGAGAATTTTTTCATAGACCCGCACTATCTCTGGTAGTCTTTGTTCCTTCTTGTACTGTTTGACTGCCTGCACGAAGTAACCGTTTTGTGTAAGTGTTCCTGTTTTTGTTTTAACTGGCTGGTCTAGTTTTTTTGGATCCACAACGGAAGCAGTTTTTGGTGTATCATGGCCTTCATATTCGATAGTTATTCCATCGTCATAAATTTTATCTGTGTAGGGGGCGTTTGATCTTTGAGACATTAAAATAACTGAATATTCTGCATTCATTCTATAATTCATTCCTCGTTGTAGAGTCTGAACTTTTTCTGTATCGCACATCTCTCTATATGATAATATTTTATCTTTCATATCTATCAAATATGTAGTTTAATTTACACCAGTTCCTGTCCCTCACTCGTATCTTTCACCTCAAACCCACGTGCTTTTATCTCATCGCGTAGTCGGTCACTCTCTGCCCAATCTCTATTGTCACGAGCAGCACCACGCATTGTGAGGAGTTCTTGGATTTCTGGTGGAATGTCTCGTGTTACTTCTGTCTCAACTTTGTGTAAATCAAGACCAAGAATTTTATCAAACTCAATAACAGTCTGTGTACTGATGGTTCCGTCGTTCAGACCGCCCCAGAGTACTGCAAGTGCTGAGGCGGTATTGAGGTCATCAGCGAGCGCATCGTAGAACTCTTGCTCTACATGGTGATTTGCTTGGATATCCGAGAGGCTTGCTACTGTTTTACGAAGTCGTTTGAGTCCAGTAGATGCAGCGTCAAGTGCCTCCCAGCTAAATGCGAGTTGTTTGCGATAATGTGCCTGAAGGAGGAAATAGCGGTAGGCGAGTGGGTCGTAGCCTTTTTCTATAAGTGTTTGAATCGTGAGAAAATTATCTCCTGATTTGCCCATTTTTTCACCTGTTTCAATGGTCAAAAATTCTCCATGCATCCAGAAGTTCACTGATGGGGATTTTCCTGTCACCGCTTCAGTCTGAGCAATTTCATTGGTGTGGTGTACCGGGACGTGGTCAATACCACCACAGTGGATATCAAACTGATCACCGAGATATTTGCGTGCCATGGCACTACACTCGATATGCCAACCAGGGAATCCTTTGCGACCAAAGGCATCCCATTCCATCTGTCGTGATTCACCCTCTTTTGAAAATTTCCATAAAGCAAAATCGTTTGGGTGTTTTTTTTCTCCCATGTCTACACGTGCACCTGCTTCGAGTGTTTGGTTTTTGAGATTTGCCATCTCTCCATAGGATGGAAATTTGGTCGTGTCAAAGTAAATACCATCTGATGTTTCGTAGGTATATCCTGTATCGATTAATGCTTGAACCATTTCAACTTGTTCTGAAATATGATCGGTCGCTTTGCACCAGATCGTTGGTTCTTCAATGTTGAGTACGGCAATATCGCGCTGAAATGCCTCAGTATAAAACTGGGCCACATCCCACGCTGTCTTTCCTTCACGTCGAGCGCCTTTTTCCATTTTATCTTCACCGCTATCTGCATCATCTGTGAGGTGTCCTACGTCGGTGATATTCATGACATGGTTGACATGGTGGCCAGCATGTTTGAGTGTGCGCTTGAGAATATCTTCAAAGATGTAGGTGCGGAGGTTGCCGATGTGAGCATAGTGATACACAGTAGGGCCACAGGTATAGAGTCTAACATTGTTTCCGTTGATTGGTTTAAAGGCTTCTTTTGTTTTTGTGCGAGTATTATAGAGATGAATCATAGAGTTTGGTGTTTCTGTCTTGTTTCTTTGAATTTTTTGAAGAGTTTATCCTTTTTCATACTATCATTTCTGTGATAAACTATCAACAGTTCTAGAAATGTGCTATAATGAAATTATTATGGGTTTATTTTCCAAAACTGAAAGTTATCTCGGCGTCGATATTGGTGCACATGGCATCAAGCTTGTTGAGTTGCACAATGTCAAAGGGCGTCCACAACTTTGGACGTACGGTATTTTGGACAAAAAATTTGACATTCATGCACCGAGTACGGATAGTCTCGTGCTACCGGATCGATCCGAACAAGCTCGGCTCGCTATCGAGACGGCGGAGTCAGAACACATAGCGTTTGATGAGGTGCGTGTGGATGAATATGCTGGTATGCTCAAAGAATTACTCAAGCAGTCCAAAGTGACGACAAAACGGGTTACAGCGAGTTTACCTGTGTCGTATGTGTTCCATTCGATTGTAACATTGCCGCTGATTGAAGAAAAACAACGCACACCTATTATTGTCGCAGAGGTAAGTAAGCTTGTATCTCAGCCTGCAAGTGAACTACAAGTAATCTATCAACTATTACCAACTACAGAAAAAGATCCAAAATTTCAGCGTTTTTTGGTGACATCTGCTCCAAAATCCATTGTGGCATTTTATACATCTATTTTTCAAAAAGCTGGACTGGAGTTGGCGGAATTAGAAACCGAAGCGTTTGCGGTGGAGCGTTCGTTGGTGGGTAAAGATACGACGACAACGATGGTTGTGGATATGGGTGCTGAGCGTACCAATTTCTTTATTATCGATAATGGATTACCAATGACGCATCGTAGTATTCAAATGGGTGGGGATGCAATTGAGGATATTTTGACGACAACATTTGGGATAGAAGATGTGACGGGGCAGTTGATGCGTGATGTTGCTCGTCTCTCAGCCGACAAGATTCCACCCGAATTGTTTGCCAAGGTGCTCAATCCGATTCTCAAAGAAGTGGAGTACAATTTTGATATGTACTTACAGCAAACAGGAAATGAAGAAAAACGCCCACAAAAAATTGTGATTACCGGTGGTGCTGGTATGTTTCCATTGATACAAAAAAGTTTACAAGAGGCGTTTAATGTCAAAGTATTTATTGGGGATCCGTGGGCACGTGTCGTGTATCAGCAGAGTTTACGTCCTTCGTTGGCTGCGATTGGGCCACGTATGGCTGCTTCAATTGGTTTAGCATTGCGTCATTTTACTCAGTGATGTTATGATGAGTTATCCACATCTGTCTCGCACTAACAATATGGCTGTGGTATAGTGTATATACGTAATATTTATAAAATAACTATATATGGCAGAACAAATCCACGTGTTGCTTGTCGAAGATGATGCTTTTTTGTCAAACATCTACAAGACGAAGTTGGAAATGGAGGGCTATAAAGTAACGACTGCTGATAACGGAGAATCAGCATGGCAACAAGCAGGACAAAAAAATCCTGACATTATCCTTTTGGATGTGTTGTTACCAAAACTTGATGGTTTTGGTGTTTTAGAAAAACTCAAATCTGACCCTAAAACAGTTAATATTCCAGTTATGATGTTGACCAATTTGGGTCAAAAAGATGACGTTGAGCGCGGGCTCAAGGGTGGTGCAGTAGATTATCTGATCAAAGCTCATTTCAAACCATCAGAAGTGGTAGAAAAGATTCGCAAGATTTTGGGTAAATAAATTTGAAGGTCTATTATGTTACTTTTGGCTTTGAAAGGGGGTGAATACACATGAACAAAAAAGGTTTTACACTTATTGAGTTGCTCGTTGTTATCGCTATCATCGGTCTTTTGTCTACACTCGCAGTCGTCGCACTTGGCTCTGCACGTGAAAAAAGTCGTGATGCAAAACGCGTTTCTGACATTCGTCAGATTCAAACAGCGCTTGAGTTGTACTATGCTGACAATAATGCATATCCAGCTGGGAGCGGTATTGTACTCGGTACAACAAACTATGCATGTTTGAACGCTTCTGGATTCACTACAGCAAACTGTGCTTCTCCATATATGGGAGTAGTTCCAAGTGATCCATCATCAAACTCATACACCTATACTGTTGCATCTAGTACCACTGCATACACATTGACCGCTACGCTCGAAGGAGCTGTCGGCAATTTGGCTGCTGGTGCTGTCACTGCTACACAAAATGGTCTCTCAAACTAATGTCGTGGATAGAGAGAAAAACATCCCTGAAATATGGGGTGTTTTTGTTTCTCGTGTATCCGTTGGTGCTATGAGTGGGTAGGTTGTTTTTGTCTGTGGCTCGTGATAGAATGAGGGTATATGGTAACACTTTTTGGCTTTTTCTTAGGATTACTATTTGGGAGTTTTTGCGCCGCTTTGATCTATCGGTTACGAGCAGGTGTTTCGATCGCCAAGGGTCGATCGATGTGTCCCAACTGTCGTACACAGCTAGCGTGGTATCACAATATCCCAATAGGGAGTTTTGTCTTTTTACGTGGCAAATGTGCTTCCTGTAAAAAACCTATCTCATGGCGATATCCATTGATCGAGCTATTTTTTGGTGTACTTGTTGGATTTGTTTTTTGGTTTCACCAATCTACTTTGACTAACAATCCATTATTGTTCCGTGATATTGTGATTATTTGTATCTTGGGTTTTATTTTTCTCTACGATTTGCTGTATCAAGAGATCTGGGATTTTTCCACATGGTATGTGGCTGGTGCTTTGTTTGTGTTTCATCTTGTTTCTCCTTTTTTGTTTCCAGCAATCGCTGTTCCGTTCGTTGCTAGTATGCTTATTGGAAGTTTGATTGCTGGTGGGTTTTTTGCAGCGCAGTTTTTTGTCTCCGGTGGACGTTGGATTGGGCAGGGGGATATTGGGCTGGGTGTGCTTATGGGTGTGCTGCTCGGATGGGAAAAGACGTTGGCAGCATTATTTTTTGCGTATATTATCGGCGCGTTAGTTGGTGTATGGTTACTACTAACAAAACAAAAAGAGAAAGGAAGCGAGATTGCATTTGGAACGTTTTTATCTATCGCAACTGTAGTGATGTTGTTTTATGGAGATATGTTAATTGACTGGTATTTATTGCTTATTGGTTTATAATTGTTATGAACACAACGTTATTTCAGTATTGTCAAAAAATAGTGCTTTTTTCAGCGGATCTGTCTTCTGTGCTTTTGGCACGGAGAAAAGGTGAGGTAGATTATGATGGGGTATATTCGTTTGTGGGTGGAAAAATGGAAACAACCGATACCTCTTTTGTGGAAGGATTACGACGAGAGAAGACAGAAGAGATTGGACACATGTGTAGCGTTCGTGTGTATCCTACATATACAACAGCTCGATTGTTTCAAAAAGCAGATGGAACTTCAATGGTACTCCCACATGTATTTGCTGTATTTGAGAGTGGTGAAATTGTACTCAATGATGAATATAGTGATTTTGTGTGGGTATCTGTTTCTGATATTGATGTATTTGGCCCAAAGATTGATACGGTTTCGCACATAGTACATTCTTTTGTAAAAAATAAAGACATGTTTTTGAGTACAGAATCATTTGTCATCTAATATGAAACGACAAAACACTGCTATTCTTTTTTATAATCAAAATGGTGAGGTGTTGTTGCAATTACGTGACAATAATCCAGAAATTAGTTGGCCAAATCATTGGGGGTGTCTGGGCGGTGCTGTAGAGGAAGGTGAAAGCGTTGAGGATTGTTTGAAGCGAGAGATTCAAGAAGAAATTGAGTATAATTTAGTAGAATATGAATCTTTGGGTGTATTAGGGTTGAGTGAAGATCGGGGATATCACATGTTTATTGGTCGTCTTGATAAAGAGGTGTCAGAAATTACTCTTCACGAAGGACAGGAAATTAGATTTTTTGACCCCAAACAAGCCCTTGAATTACCTCTGACGAATGGGGCGAGAGAGTTGGTACAGAGATATATTGAAAAAATAAATATATGAACGAAGTAGAAAAAAGAATCCAACATCTCCGCGATCAAATCAACGATCTCCGTCATCGGTATCATGTGCTCAATGATCCACAGGTGACAGATGCGATGTATGATCCCCTGATGGATGAATTGCGAAAATTGGAGCGAGAGCATCCAGAGTTGATCACACCTGATTCTCCGACACAGCGTGTAGCGGGTAAACCGTTGGATGGATTTAGTAAAATTACTCATGTGGTTCCACAGTGGTCGTTTGATGATGCGTTTGGAAGGGAAGATTTGGAGGATTGGCAAGAGCGAAATATGAAAGTACTTGAAAAAGAGCTTGGGTCTCGTCCGAGTGATTTGAGCTATACGGTGGAGCTCAAGATTGATGGACTGCACATGGTACTGACATATGAGGACGGGTTATTGCAACATGCGGCAACACGAGGTGATGGCAAGGTGGGCGAGGATGTGACTCAAAATGTCAAAACAATTCAGAGTGTACCACTTCGTCTCAAAGAAACTGTTTCTATTGTGGCTGAGGGTGAAGTATGGCTCTCAGAGGAGATGCTCAAGAAGATAAATGAAGAGCGCAAAAAGAATGATGAAGCACTGTTTGCGAATCCGAGAAACGCTGCTGCTGGAACCATGCGACAGTTGGATGCATCTATCGTAGAACAAAGAAAATTACAACTGACAGCGTATGATATTTCAAAACATGAGAGTGGTTTGAGTCTTTTTACACAAGTAGATGAATTACAAACTCTCAAACATCTCGGGTTTCTCACTGATGACGATTGGTCAGAGTGCAAAACCATTGATCAGATTATGGCAGTATATGATCGGTACAAACATCGTGATATAAATACAAAACCGTATTGGATTGATGGGTTGGTGATAAAAGTAAATCAAAAAAAATACCAAGAAGTACTTGGGTTTACTGGAAAATCTCCTCGTTGGGCGATTGCTTTGAAGTTTCCTGCAGAGCAGGGGACGACGGTGATTGAAGATGTCTACTGGCAGGTAGGGCGTACGGGAGTGTTGACACCTGTGGCACATATGCAACCAGTCAAATTGGCTGGGACGATGGTGACACATGCGACACTGCATAATTTTGACGAGATTGAGCGTCTGGGTGTTCGGATTGGCGACACAGTGGTGGTAGAAAAGGCTGGAGATATTATCCCAAAGGTGATCCGTGTGCTTGAAAAAATGAGAACAGGAAAGGAGAAAAAAATAGCACAGCCGACACAGTGCCCAGTGTGTTTTTCATCTGTTGAACGGTATGAGACAGGAGACAAAAAAGAAATTGGTGCAGCATTGATTTGTGTCAATCCGCAATGTTATGCACAGGAAAAAGAACGCATCCGTCATTTTGTAAGTAAGCATGCGTTTGATATTGATGGAATGGGAGAAAAAATTGTGGAGCAACTACTCGATGAAGGATTGATCAAAAATGCAGCGGATATTTTTGCTCTCACCATAGGTGATCTTGCACCGCTGGATCGTTTTGCAGAGAAGTCTGCGGAGAATCTGATCAACGCAATCGAAGCTGCAAAAAATGTAACGCTGGCGCGGTTTATCTATGCACTTGGGATTCGTCATGTAGGTGAGGAGACGGCGATTGCGTTGGCAGAAACATTTGAGACGATTGAGAAATTGATGAATGTGTCGAAAGAAGAGTTGGAGACAGTGTCAGATATTGGGCCGAGAGTGTCAGAAAGTATTGTGGAGTATTTTGGCAATGCACAGAACAAGAAGTTAGTTGAAGAATTGCAAAAAAATGGCGTCACTATTTTAAAAGAACAAAGAACAAAGAACAAAGAACAAGGTGTGTTATTTGGAAAAACATTTGTACTCACTGGAACACTTGCGTCCATGAGTCGCGATGAGGCAAAGGAAAAAATTCGTGCGCTCGGTGGTGATGTTTCAGAATCAGTCAGCAAAAAAACCACCTATGTGGTGGCGGGGGAGAGTGCTGGGAGTAAGCTTGAGAAGGCGCGTGCACTTGGTGTGAATGTTCTAGATGAAGACGCTTTTTTGAAGATGGTATAAAAACACAAATCCTCCCGGCCCCCTATCAAAATGTTTATTTTACATTATAAACATTTTGATGGAATTGGGAAGAACGTGGTGGCGCAGACTCGGTGGGATGAACCTCCTTTCCACCACTACTTTGACGATGTCTCACGACAAGTCATTTCGTTTGGATCACCTCCTTGCGAGCCCGCTGTTCGGAGAAGAACCGAACGCACCATGTGTATAGTATAGATGTGATTACGTTGTATCGTCAATGTGGATAAATAAAAAACCCTTGAACAATCGCATTCTCAGTGCTACAATGCCACTATATGCAACTCACCCCCCTCGAAGTCAAAAAAATCGCTACTCTTGCTCGTTTGTCTCTGAGTGAAGAGGAGACACAGAGTTATGCGGAACAACTGACCGCTATTTTTGGCTATGTGGAGATGCTCAATGAGGTGGATACTGAAGGGGTGGAGGAAACTTGTCAGGTGACTGGGCTTCAAGATGTGGTGCGTGAGGATATTGTGGTTGATTGTGATGAAGAGACAAAGAAACAGTTAGTTGAGGCATTCTCTGATAAAAAAGGACAGTTGTTACAGGTAAAAGGTGTGTTTAGTGCAGAGTAATATATTTGTATGAAGCAATTACATACACTCACAATCGTGGAGGCTCGAAAAGGGCTTGATGCAAAAGAATTTACCTCTGTTGAACTCACAACGGCGTGTTTGAATCGGATCAAAGAGCGAAATGGAGAAATCAATGCGTTTATTACGGTAACAGAAGAACTTGCACTAGAAGAAGCAAAAAAAGCCGATGAAATAATTGCTCGAGGAGAACAACAGATGTTGACTGGTATTCCGTTTGGCGTCAAAGATGCGATTTGTACCAAAGGGGTTCGTTCAACTGCTTCTGCAAAAATACTCGATAATTATGTCCCATCGTTTGATGCGACGGTGATTGCGCGTATTCGCGCTCAGGGTGCTGTGTTGGTAGGAAAACAAAATTGTGATGCGTTTGGTCATGGTGCATCAAATGAAAACTCGATGTATGGGCCAGTACGAAATCCACATGATACGACCAAAGTCTCTGGTGGTTCGTCAGGTGGTTCTGCCGCTGCAGTTGCTGATGGTATGTGTTTGTTTTCGATTGCCGAGGATACTGGTGGTTCGATTCGTCAGCCAGCAGCGTTTTGTGGTCTTGCGGGGCTTCGTCCGAGTTATGGTCGCAATTCTCGCTACGGTATCATGCCAATGGCGAGTTCTCTCGATACTGTCGGACCAATTGCACGCACGTCAGAAGATATTGCGATTTTGATGGAAATTATGGCAGGAGTTGATCCTCTCGATGCTACTACAGTTCCAGTAGAAACTCCTTTATATACTGATGAAGTCAAAAGTCAAATGTTAAATGTTAAAGGTTTACGGGTCGGTATTCCAAAAGAATATTTTGAACTCGAAGGACTTGATCCAGAAATTCGTGCAGCACTAGAACAGTCGATGGAGACACTCAAAGCTGCCGGTGCTACATTGGTAGATATTTCTCTCCCACATACCAAATACGCTATTCCAACATATTATATCGTGGTGCCGAGTGAAGATAGTTCCAATCTCGGTCGAATTGATAGTATTCGCTATGGTGCACAGACTGCGCATGATGATCTCTATGGTGCATACGCCAATAGTCGACGTGACGGATTTCCAAATGAAGTAAAACGACGTATCATGATCGGTACCTATGCGCTCTCTGCTGGATATTATGATGCGTATTATCGCAAAGCACAAAAAGTTCGTACCAAGATTCGTCAAGATTTTGATACTGTATTTGGTGCACAGGTGGATGTGATTTTGACTCCGACCACTCCGACACCTGCATTTGGTGTGGGTGAGAAATCAAATGATCCACTGGCAATGTATCTCGCAGATGTGTTTGTTTCTCCAAGTGCATTGGCAGGATTACCGAGTCTCTCTGTCCCTGTGGGCAAGACATCATCGGGACTTCCTATCGGTGCACAGTTGATTGGTCCGATGATGGGGGAGAGTGTTGTCTTATTTTTGGGGCATCAATTACAAAATATATGAGTGAGCGTGGTTCGCAAGGTAGACGAGAGACACCAGAGGTTGTCTATTCTTGGTTTCAAGATGAATTAGAAAAAGTAAACAATGTACTTGTAGAAGTGTCCGAACAGATAGTAAAAATGGAGGAAGATGCCATGTATACTGAGCATCATCTGAATGCAGTACGAGAGAGATACTTTGAATTATTGCGTAGGCGTGACTATATAAAAAGTCTAGAACATACCACATTTCGATCACAAGAATTAGATGAGATACGAAAATCTTTGGAAGATATACATTATCTAATGCGTGAGTGTCGTGTAGATACCAAACATGCAAAAGAAAAATTACATACACTGTACGATGCAGAAACTCGGTTAAGAAAAATGGAGGCAGATTTAATCAATCAAGAGGATGCGGCTGATGATAAAATAGCATCGCTTCCAGTAGATGCGATTCGTAATTAATAGTAACCTCTATGCTAGAACGTGGATCACGGACAATTATACTAGAAGATGAATATTCTCTTCCGCTTAAAATGGTAGAGAGAACTGAGCATGCATTGGCTAGTATGAGAAATTTTATAGAGATGTGTGAGACTAAACTCCCTCAACAACAAGAGGAGTTACTTGCTTTGAAGAAATCTATCGATACTGTTGGTGGGTCGTTACGTCTAACCAGACAGAGTGGTAGTACGGATGATCAAAAAAAGAACTTAATAGCTGAGTTAAATCGATTGCGAAGGTTATTTGCAGAAAAAAAGGAAATTTTTTCTGAAAGACTTCAAGAATATGATACATCTATTGAGAGACATAATGAAATAGTGGATTTGAATGAACTTCGAGTATTGCTAGATGAGAGTTTTGATAAAGAAATAGCTGCTTTTGTCAAATATCTTCAAGAAACACTTGGTTTTGATGGTAAGGGAGATGTGCAGCCACCGCAGATGGGTAATTTTGGTGAGAGACTTGTAGGTGGTATCTTAATAGCAGATAAAACGAACCGAGCACTTGGTGGTAAACCCATCTTAAGTGATAAAGACGACAGAACTAGTAAATAGAATTATTTTCTCTTTGTGTATGAATAAAAAAACTTCTCAAGATCTCTCATACTCTCTGCACGCGACAGACACCTATCGTGATACGTGGCGTATTTTTCGTATCATGTCTGAATTTGTCGAGGGGTATCAGATGATGTCACAGATGGAAAAAGAGGTAACTGTGTTTGGATCAGCCCGTTTAGCCGAATCAACATCAGAGTATAAAACAGCGCGTGCACTCGGTGCGTTGCTTGGAGAACATGGGTATACGACGATTACGGGTGGTGGTCCTGGTATTATGGAAGCAGCCAATCGGGGTGCGTTTGAAGCTGGTGGAGAGTCAGTGGGGCTCAATATTCAATTGCCGTTTGAACAGCGTATCAATCCGTATGTCAAAAAAGCGCTTGGATTTTATTACTTTTTTACTCGCAAAGTAATGTTAACCTCACCATCTGCTGCGTTTGTCTTTTTTCCTGGTGGATTTGGGACGATGGATGAATTTTTTGAGGTGGTAGATCATATTGAGACAGGCAAAATGTGTCGTGTGCCAATTATTTTGGTTGGAAAAACATTTTGGCAACCACTCCTTGATTTTTTACAGACTAGTGCATGTGATCTTGGTTCTGTTACCAAAGAACAAATTGATTCTTGGGTGCTAGTAAATACTGCAGAAGAAGCATATGAAGCGATTGAGTTGGGCAAGGGTATGAAGGGTGAGTGTGATCTTTCTGCACATAACTTTAGTTCGGATAAAAATGTTGATTGGAGAATTTTTCGTATTATGTCTGAGCTTGTTGAGGGATTTGAATTTCTCACCGGAGTTTCCAATGATGTCTCAGTACTTGGAACAAAAAATGTACAACCTGGAAATAGGTATTATGCTTCTGCACAAAAGCTAGGTGCATTGATTGCTCAATCAGGTATGGCAACGATTACTGGTGGCGCAGAGGGAATTGCTGAGGCAGCAAACAAGGGTGCATTTGAGGCTGGTGGTGAGTCACTTGGAATCGGTATGGAAGTACGAGGAAAAACGGTATTGAATCAATATCTTTCTCGTTCAATTACGTTTACATTTCCATTTACACGCAAGCAAATTATCACTGCTCCGTCACGTGCTTTTGTGTTTTATCCTGGTGGTTTTGGGACACTTCATCATTTGTTTGAGGTGTTGACACTGATTCAAACCAAAAAAATGAAAAAAATGCCAATTATTTTGGTAGATCATGCGTATTGGGAGCCGCTTCATGTATTTATCAAAAAAGTAATGGTACACGATCTGGAGACGGTGCATGATGAGGATGACGAATTGTATGAAGTTGTTGATAGTGAAGAGGCAGTGATGGAGGTGGTGAATCGTGTATGATTCCATATTATTCGTGGACAACAATTCCTCTGGGCCCCCTGACAATTCAAGTCTGGGGTCTTTTTGTGGCACTGGGAATTTTGTTGTCGCTATGGGTTATCAAAAAACGCTCGGTGTATAACAAGATATCTGTGGAGTTGTTGTATGATATTGTGCTATGGACACTGGTAGGTGGGTTTATTGGTGCGCGTCTAGTACACATCGTCGCATATGAGCCGTCATATTTTCTCGCGCAACCACTAGAAATGTTCAAGATTTGGCATGGAGGGTTGTCATCGTTTGGTGGGTTCTTTGGTGCTGCTGTTGGCTTTTTTTGGTATACCAAAAAGAAACGACTCTCGTCAGCACAGATATACCAGATTGCCAATGAGCTTGGGTTTGCGGCGGTGTTTGGGTGGATGGTGGGGCGTGTAGGGTGTGCGATGATTCATGATCACTGGGGTGTGCCGTGTAGTTGTCCGTTCGCTATTGCGACGCCATCTGGCGGGAGACTCGATATGGCACTCCTTGAGATTATTGCACTGATTCCACTTGCGATTTGGTTATACGTACAGAGACATTCGCAAAAGTTCTCATATTTCTTTTTACCAATCATTTTGGTTTATTATGGTGTCCTTCGTTTCGTCCTCGACTTCTTCCGTGCGATTGATTTGGGTGGTTCTGACGTTCGCTATTTCGGATTGACTCCGGGGCAGTATTCTGCTATTGTTGTGGTCGGTTTGGGGATATTCCTACTGTCGTCAACAGTAAAACCTAACAAGGTTTAAGGGTCATTTTAGAAATAAATTATCTCCTCATTAGTATGGACTTCCGTTTATACGTTTCTACTCTCGTTTCTTTTGGTGGCAAGGTACTGCTCGTGCAGGAACAAAAAGAAAAGTACCATGGAAAATGGAATCTGCCAGGTGGTCACTTGGAAATAGGGGAGACCACTTTGGAAGGCGCTCTGCGCGAATTAAAAGAAGAAACCGGGTTAGTATTAGATGTGCAAAGCACGCTGGGAGTGTACTATAATGTACATTCTGATCACACAAGTTTTCGTTTTGTCTATTTTGGAAAATCAGATATTGATACAGTAATAGCAGGTGATAATATTATGGATTCCAAATGGTTTTCTCCAGAAGAAATTGAACAGATGAGTGATAATGAGTTTGTTAGCGCACAACAATTTAGAGAAATAATTGAAGATTACAAAAAGGGTGTTACGTATCCAGTAAAAATCTTTCATTCTATGAAAGTGTAGATGTCACACAGTTTTGTATCTTGTATCTTTTTCTTTTGAATTTTACAACAATGGAGAGTTCGCATAGTGGCCTAGTGCGCCGCCTTGGAAAGGCGGTATACCGCAAGGTATCGAGGGTTCAAATCCCTCACTCTCCGCCAAAATCATTGTATTAATATTTGTTACAATACATATAACAACATTCAATCTTTACATCAATTTTAACAGGAATGCCGAAGAAGTGTTTTTATCTTATCAATTAATATTTTTGTGGTGAATTTGGAGAAATTATACGTTTTAGAGATCTTTCAGGTGACAAGTTTTTTATAGATATATTATTTTTGTCTAAGAATAAATTTTTTCATTTAGTTTTTTTATCCCATTTTTATGTTTAAAGATTGGTATATACAGTATAAAAAAAGTCTGTTTATTTTTTTATCTTGCACTGTCTGTCTGCTGGGTTTATTTTTGTATCGCGGCTATGTCTCTCCAAGACAAGACATACTACAGAAATCTCAATTGGTACAAGAAACACAGTCGGAAAATATTGTAGTAGAAAAAATATTCTACCAATCAAATACAGAGAATATTCGTTTTGTTGTGCCTGATAAATGGGAGATGAGTACTACTAGTGTGACTTTGCCTATTGGTTTTGAAACACCAAAGTTTTCTTTGTATAAAAAAGATGTTGGTTGTATTATTAGTGTAGCAGAAATTGCACCAGATACTGACACTACCAGAAAACAAGTCTCATTCGGTGATCGTATTTTAAGTTCATATTCGCAGTTTGATAGTAATTGGTTTGCTCCTATAACAAATACTACCTCTCAGTATGTGTTTTCAGGCAATAAGAGACAATTCATACCTGGTGAATTTCGTCTATCATATAATATGAGGAATAGTCCATTTGTTCTTTTTATGAACGATGGTTCATCTGTTCTAGAAGAGTGTAACAATGACTTGAATATGTTACTGGATACCGTGGAGCCGTATTATGAGGTAGTTAAATTGAATGCAACTTTGGATGGAGTGATTATATTTGATCGTGTTTGGGATGATCAAAAAAATGGCGTGTTGGATAAATCGTATGAACTTTTGTTATTTGTAGACGCAGAGTCAAAAGAGAAAAGAGAGGTTATGAAAGTTCCTTCTGGAACTTGGGGAGGGTCTTTTTCTATATCTGATGATAAAATGTATATTGCGTCCAATGTGTATACTGTAAAAGATAATGGTGGCTTTCAATTTAATTCGTCTCTGTATATGCTGGACCCTTTTACTGGGCAGGTAACAGAAATTTCTGGTACTAAAAAGAATGATTCATATATTTCGTCTGTGTATGTTCGAAATGCTACGGTTTATTACTTGTTGGGTACTTCTGAATTAGGCGAGTGTCTCAATGGGTATGCCCCTTGTCCAGCTGATTTGTACTCTATTCCTGTTGCAGGAGGTAATCCAGTTTTGGTTGGACATAGCTCAATTGGACGTTCGATACTTGGGTATATTGATCGTGAAAAAGCTTTTTATATTGAGCAAGGTAATGGAGATGCTGGGTGTATGCGTACGAGTATGAACAAAATTGTTGATGGGAAAGAAGAAATAATCGGGGGAACAAGTGGTTGTTTTGATGAGCAAGTAAATGGATTTGTCTTTGATAATAGCCAAATGGAAAAAAGAATACGAGCACTCAAAGATACGCTATCTACTTCTCGTTCGTGTGATTACAGCGTTCGTGTTCAAGAAGGTTCTCTACGCCCGGCTAGTAGTAAATCTACAACATATGGAAGTTTTTGTTTTACTAAATAATCTTTTCGTTGTGGTTTGACTCACACCCCACAAACCCGTACAATAAAGCCTGTTACACACAGTCTTTTTTGTTTCATGTCATCTCCTGTACAGGTTCTTCAGAGTAAATTTGGATACGAAACATTTCGTTTTCATCAAAAAGATATTATCGACGCCATCATGAAAAAACATGATGTGTTTGTGTTGATGCCGACCGGCGGGGGGAAGTCACTCTGTTATCAGATTCCTGCATTACTCATGGATGGACTGACGATTGTGATATCACCCTTGATCGCACTGATGAAAGATCAGGTAGATGCGCTACGGCTTAACGGTGTCTCGGCGGCATATCTCAACTCATCACTGGGTGCAGCTGAAGCAGCTGATATTTACAAGCAATTACGCAAGGGTGAGATAAAACTTCTTTATGTCTCTCCAGAGCGCCTGATCCAAAACAACCAGCAGTTTTTGGTGTATCTGCGAGAGCTTAATGTCTCTCTCGTTGCGATTGATGAGGCGCACTGTATTTCACATTGGGGGCATGATTTTCGTCCGGAGTACCGCATGCTTTCGAATCTCAAAATGCATTTCCCAAAAGTACCCATCATTGCACTCACTGCGACCGCGGATCATCTCACTCGTGAAGACATACTCACGAAGCTCAAACTCAAAAACCCAAAAGTCTTTGTTTCGAGCTTTAATCGTCCCAATATTCGTTATACGATTACACAGAAAAGAAACATGTATGAGGGTATCATCTCGTATTTACGAAAACATCCTGATGATTCGGGTATTATCTATGTCTTATCGCGCAATTCAGCGGAAAAGATGGCAGAGAAACTCACCGATGACGGATATTCTGCGCGAGCGTATCATGCTGGGCTCACACCTGAGCAGCGTCAACGTAACCAAGAGGCCTTTCTCAAGGATCGGGTGAAGATTATGGTAGCAACCATCGCCTTTGGTATGGGGATCAACAAATCCAACGTACGCTTTGTGATTCATGCAGATCTGCCGAAAAATATTGAGAGTTATTATCAGGAAACTGGGCGAGCGGGGAGAGATGGGCTCAATAGTGATGCGATACTGTATTATAGCGGAGGAGACGTGACCAAGCTCAAGAAGTTTGCCATGGTGGAGGATAATCCAGAGCAGACACGCGTGATGCTTCACAAACTGTCACAAATGGCGACACTCTGCGAAGCGAATGCCTGTCGACGTCGAGCGGTGCTCAATTATTTTGGCGAAGAGGCACCTGAGGAGTGTGGTAATTGTGATGTCTGTCTAACAACCAAAGAAACATTTGATGCGACGGTTATCGCGCAGAAAGCGCTCTCTGCTGTAGCACGTCTCGAGAGTCGCTATGGACTGACCTATGTCGTTGATTTTCTTCGTGGTTCCAAATCAGAAAAGATTCAGGAACATCATAAAGAGTTGAAAACCTATGGAATAGGGAAAGATATTTCCAAAGAAGCATGGTATCTGTATTTCAAAGATTTGCTCGCGATGAACTATTTACGCCAAGCAGGGACTGAGTATCCGATTTTGGCGTTGACAGAAAAAAGTCGTGATGTTTTGTTAGGACGCGAAAAAGTGTTTTTGGTGAAAAAAGAACTCAGTACCAAAGAAACTATCTTGTCCGAACAGGCGTATGAACATGAGTTATTTGATATTCTCAAACAAGTACGAACCGAAGTGGCGCAACGAGAAAATGTACCAGCGTATCTGGTTTTTTCAGATTCGACGTTGGTTGAGTTGGCGACCTATTTGCCACTCACACTATCAGATATCCGTAAGATTTCTGGATTTGGTGATATTAAGTTGGAGAAGTATGGTGCAATATTTTTAGAACCAATTGTCGAGTATTGTCAGCAGAAACAATTGCAGACCAAGATTGATGAAAAGGTACCGAAACGAGAACGACGTGTGTAGCGTCTTTTTTGTCATCCCGAGCGAAGCCGAGGGATCCCTTTCTTATATCTAATTTAGCCAGAACGAAGTGAATAGAAGTCTTGTAGCTTACGAAAGGGATCCCTCCACTCCCTACGGTCGGTCGGGATGACAAGAGTGGGGCAGATAATTCAATCATTTATAGAGTATTTATGCAATCAATTATTTTCGCCAGTGGCTGTTTCTGGTGTACCGAGGCAGTGTTCCAGCAACTCAAAGGTGTTCAATCAGTTGTCTCTGGATATGTCGGTGGAGAAAAACCAAATCCAACGTATGATCAGGTAAGTATGGGTAATACTGGTCACGCTGAAGCAATCAAGGTGGAATATGATTCCACGGTAATCTCACTTGATGTACTCTTGTCGGTCTTTTTTTCGACACATGATCCAACGACACGAAACCGTCAGGGTGCAGATGTGGGGTCTCAGTATCGTTCCGCTATTTTTTATAACTCAGACGCAGAGAAACAGGTGATTGAATCTTTTATACAGCAATTGGAGACAGACAAAACGTTTGATAATCGCATTGTAACTGAGGTCGTACCAGTGCAGCAGTTTTATCCGGCTGAATCGTATCATCAATCGTTTTATGAACAAAACAAAAACTACCCGTATTGTCAGGTAGTGATTGAGCCAAAGTTGGCGAAGTTGCGAGAAAAGTTTGGTGCGTTTTTGAGGTAGTTTTTTCATTGATATAAGAGTACTACGACGCCGTTGGAACGTCTTGGCATTTTTTTATAGCCGTGCTACTATGGAGGGGTAATTTTAATGTATTTTTTATGATCTCTCTTGCATCATTTTGGCGTCAAAAAAAGAAGCCAATTCTCGTCGTTTTGTGTATCGTATTAGGTTTTTTGGGTCTTTGGGGTTTGAGCAAGCTTGCCACTGGCTCTGCCTCAGAAGAAGCTCTTACTGTCCGCGAGGGTGATTGGACCAAAGGATCTGTTCGTGCTCGTGCGACATTGGTTGAGTATGCTGATTTTCAGTGCCCTGCATGTTCGCAGGTTTCTGTTGTTTTGGATCAGATGATGGTCAAATATCCAGATGATCTTCGTCTTGTCTATCGTCATTTCCCACTCACTGGACTTCATGATAATGCAACAATTGCTGCCAAGGCAGCAGAAGCTGCTGGAAAACAAGGGAAATTTTGGGAAATGCATGACATTTTGTTTGCCAAACAGACAGAATGGGAAAAACAACAAAATCCGACAGCGATGTTTGCTCAATATGCGACGACACTGGGATTAAATGTAGAACAATTTGCGAGTGATCTCATTAGCACTGATGTAGCTGCAAATGTAGAGCGTGGTGCGTCTGAAGCTCGTGCGCTCGCGCTGACTGGTACCCCATCTCTCTTTTTGAATGGAGAGAAGATTCAGATTCAATCAGTTGCTCAGCTCGAATCACTTATTCAAGCTGCTATTAATAATAGTGATGTGGAGCCAACACAGAATGGTGAACCGACTGCGGTTCACTGGCATTTTGATCTCAAAACAGTCATTAATGGAAAAGAAATTGATTTTTCACAATCAAAATATCAATCGACAGATGAAAAGAAGTTGAGTGAATATGTTCATCTCCATGATGGAAATGGAAAAGTGGTACATATTCATCAGAGTGGTATCTCGTTACAGGATTTTTTTCAAAGTATTGGTATGGATATAACGACAGGCTGCATTACTACTGACACCAAAGAGACACTATGTAGTACCAACACAAAAGCATTGTCAGTATATGTCAATGGTGAAAAAGAGCCACGAGCAGGTGAGTATGAACCAAAAGATCTCGATCGTATCCTCGTAGTCTATGGACCAAAAAATGATACTACAATATCACAGTTGATTGAGAGTGTCTCCAATGATGCGTGTATCTATAGTGAAACATGTCCAGAGCGTGGTACGCCACCAGATGAGGCTTGTGTTGGTGGAATTGGTACTGAATGTGAGGTTGGTCATAGTCATGAATAAGTTATTATGCCATCAGTAAAAATAGAAAAATTAGTATTCGGAGGGCAGGGGATGGGCTACTGGGACAACAAGGCTGCTTTTGTGTGGAACGCACTTCCTGGTGAAGAGGTGGAGGTGGATGTAACGTACAACAAAAAAACGCACTCCGAAGGAACTGCAATCAAAATCAACAATCCCTCACCTGATCGTATTGAACCACTTGAAGATCACGCGTCGATTTGTAGTGCGTGGAGCGTAATGACGCTCGAGGCCGAGCAGAAATGGAAAGAAGAAACTGCTCGCGAAGTATACGACCGTATGGGTGGTATCACGCTGCCATCATATGACATGATTTGGGAGACAAACAAAGATGGAAACAAGATCACTCATGGATATCGTAATAAAATTGAATATAGTTTTGGGCAACATCCGGATGGTCGGGTGTCGTTTGCTTTTTTTGAGCGTGGCAAACGAAATCGTCGGCCAATTGATCAGTGTCTGCTCGCGTCTAAAGAAATTAATGAGACTGCGCAAACAATTTTTGATTGGGTGATCAAAAGAGAGATTTCACTTCGTTCACTCAAAGCGTTGATCGTGCGCAGTAACAAAGCGGGTGAGACTATCGCCACACTCTTTATCAAAGACGAAATGAAGTTTCGTGAAAAAGAAATTCAGGATTTACTGAGTAAATCATTTATTGGTTTTCAAATATATTATTCGACTCACAAAAGTCCTGCTTCTGTCCCAACAAAATTACTCTACTCTGTCGGAACTGATGCTATTACTGAGAACCTTGCCGGTGTCACATTTTCCTATGGTGCGTTGAGTTTTTTCCAAATTTGTCCACCAATTTTTGAGCGAGCACTGGAAGATATTCGTGCGCATATCGATTCATCTCTTCCACTCGTTGATTTTTATGCTGGTGTTGGTTCCATCGGACTCACACTCGCTTCATCTGTCCCAAGTGTGCAGCTGGTAGAATCAAATCCTGAGGCAGTGGAAAATGCAGAAAAAAATATTCGCCTCAATGATCTTTCTGACAAGGTGACAGCAATTCTCTCACCTGCAGAAAAAGTGACAGAGTATATTACAGAAGATTGCCAAGTTGTTGTCGATCCACCACGCGCTGGACTTCATCCTGATGTGGTCAAACGGTTGCTTGAGGTGAAACCAAAACGCATTATCTATCTCTCCTGTGATCTCTCGACGCAGGCACGTGATATCAAGATGCTCAGTGAAGCGTACAGTATTTCATTTTCACGATTGTATAACTTTTTTCCACGGACGCCTCATATTGAGGGGTTGGTCGTGCTTGAACTTGTATGAACGCCTCACAACTTTTCGTCAAAGCACTCGAACACGAGGGGGTAACCCATATTTTTGGTGTGCCTGGTGAAGAAAATCTTGATTTTCTCGAAGCACTTCGAACATCATCCATTACGTTTGTCACTACTCGTCATGAACAGGCGGCTGGATTTATGGCAGCGACATATGGACGATTGACGGGAAAGGTTGGTGTTTGTCTTTCAACTCTTGGTCCTGGCGCAACGAACTTTACCACTGCAGCCGCACATGCACAGCTGGGTGGTATGCCTATGATGATGATTACGGGACAGAAACCAATTCGCAAAAGTAAACAAGGTCATTTTCAGATTATAGATACCGTCGCCATGATGCGACCACTGACCAAATTTGCCAAACAGATTGTAGAGGGAGAAACGATCCCAACACTGATCCGCGAGGCGATTCGACGTGCGGAGGATGAACGTCCTGGTGCGGTGTTGCTGGAACTACCAGAAGATATCGCAGCAGAAGAGGTGGGCGACGCACCACTCTTTCCAGTGTACAAAATCCGCCGTCCAGCAGCAGAAGAAAAGGCGATTGCTCATGCGGTTGAGTTAATTAAAAACGCAAAACGACCACTCCTTCTCATTGGCGCAGCAGCAAATAGAAAACTCACTGCCAAAGCATTGCGAGAGTTTGTTGATGCGACTGGTATGTACTTTTTTACCACACAGATGGGAAAGGGTGTGATCGATGAACGTCATCCGCAGTATCTTGGGTGTGCTGCACTCTCGAGTAAGGATATTTTGCATTGTGCGATAGAACAAGCAGATCTGATTATCAATGTCGGTCATGATGTGATTGAGAAGCCGCCATTTTTTATGAAGTCAAATCAAACAGTCATTCATGTCAATTATCTTCCGGCAGAAGTGGATCCGATTTATTTCCCACAGTGGCAGGTGATTGGTGATATTGGGAATGCGATGTGGCAGCTCACTGAACAATTGAAAGAAGAAACGTTGCAGTTTGATAATGAATATACTAAAAAAATTAAAGGTGAGATTGAACAACATCTCATTCGCGATGTTGAGATTGCAACATTTCCTATCGTTCCGCAGCGACTTGTCTCTGATATTCGTGCGGTGATGCCCGAAGATGGGATTGTTTCACTTGATAATGGGATGTATAAGCTCTGGTTTACACGTTATTACAAAGCCTATCAACAAAACACAATCCTCATGGATAATGCACTGGCGACGATGGGTGCAGGTCTGCCAGCTGGTATGATGGTAAAGATGGTTTATCCTGATAGAAAAGTAGTTGTTGTGGCGGGGGATGGTGGATTTATGATGAACTCCCAGGATCTCGAGACAGCTGTTCGTCTCAAACTTGATCTTGTGATTATCGTGCTGGTTGACAATGGATATGGTATGATTGATTGGAAGCAAAAGGGCGCAGGGATGGAATCATATTCACTCCAGTTTGGAAATCCTGATTTTGTGACGTATGCACAGGCGTATGGTGCACATGGATATAGATTAGAAAAGACAGAAGAGTTCAAAGGTCTACTTCAGTCAGTACTAGGTAAAAAAGGTGTGCATTTGATCGAAGTTCCGATTGATTATAGACAAAATGATATTGTGTTTGGGGAAGAATTAAAAAAAGTTTGTCCAATGTAATTAGATATTATGTATTATATATGTCTATTGATCCAATGATGTATCTCGCTCGTTTCATCGTGCGACCATTTTTAGAAAGTAGTATTGCAAAAGATGAGAAACAATTTATCCTAGAAAATG
Organism: uncultured bacterium; assembly: GCA_937861125.1. Lineage (GTDB taxonomy): Bacteria > Patescibacteriota > Patescibacteriia > Magasanikbacterales > UBA922 > CALMAY01. The sequence goes on from CALMAY010000038.1 coordinate 163,102, forward strand.
TAGATAAACACCGAAAAGCTTTTTGGATCACAGCTATTTCTGCTATTTGTGTATTTATTGGTTTACGTTCTCTGAGTGTGAGTGAGTTGACTACTGTTGTCTCTGCTTTAATTGCACCGGTGATGTTGCTTGGTACCGCGTGGTTTGCTATTAGCTTTGGTGGTGTACCGACAAAGTTACTTCATGTAGCAGTATCGATTACTTTTTTTATGTTTACTGCATTTTTGGTGTCACTGACTACTATGTTTGTGGCAATTTCATTTATTTCACCGTCAATTTTGTATCCTGTATTTGCTTTGATTTATGTCGCGACAGTGGTGAGTTGTATTCAATATGATTGTACCGATGCACTCAAGGTAGGACTTGATGATGCGTTGCTTAGACATTCACGTGCAGCGATTCGGTATTACCAAGAACGGGAAGGGATTAATATAGATGAAAATAAAGGGGGGTAAATAATTGTGTGTTTTAAAAAAGTTTGTCCTATATAATTATTTTTTTGTATGAAAATGCCATCAAAAGAATTTTTTGGTCAGATGTTACTGGGTATGTTTGGTGGTGGTGTTTTGGGACCGATTGGATTGGGTCTTCTCACGAACTATGGAGGGAATAATGGATGTTTTGCGTGGGCTGATGCACTCTATGGTGTTCCTGGATATGAGTCGTGCATGCAGCTTGGTTTACATGGCGGCGTGATCATTGGAAGTTTGGTTGGTTTTTTGGTCTGGAAATATAGTAGTGTAGTACGTAACTATATATTGCGTGCACGGTTATTTATTGTCATATTAGGATATTTTCTTGGGGGGATTGGACTTTTATTTGTTGTGCTAGTTTCTGGCGCACCATTTCGCTTTTCTTTTGAGATCTTTACTGATCCAGATTTTTATTTTATCTTTGGCGCTAATGTGACAGTATTTGTGTTTGCCTCTGTTTTATCTATCATTCCTTTTGCAATATATAGAGTATTACAAAATATATTTAATAAATAGTATATATGTCTACCGAGTTATATATTCTAGATCTCATTGGTACATTTGCATTTGGTGTGGGTGGCGCGTATATTGGACTCAAAAAACATTTTGATTTATTTGGTATTGTAGTATGTGCGGTGTGTACCGCGGTTGGCGGTGGTACTCTAAGAGAATTGTTGTTTAATAATACTCCGTTTTATTTTCATGATCCAAACTATGCTTTTATTATATGTATAGCAATTGGCGTAGTACTTTTATTTCAAACATACATTCATAAGTATTATATTTTGGTTGAGTATCTAGATGCAATTGGTTTAGTTACCTTTGCATTTATAGGTGCTTCTGTTGCACATGAGCACGGTCTTGGGTATATTGGTATTATGACCTGCTCTGTTTTGTCCTCTGCAGGTGGAGGGATAATACGAGATGTACTTATACGTGAAGAACCTGCTATTTTTTCTTCAAATGTGTATGCTACTATCGCAATAATCCTCGGTCTTCTCTTTGCTGCTACTACTTCATTTATAGATAATTATATATGGGTTGGTACAATACTTTTTGTTTGTTTTATTTTTCGTGTGTATGTTATTCATACTGGTATTCATCTGTGGAAGCCTAAAGTTGTGATAACATAATTTTTGCTTATGCCAATCCAATCCGTCAATCCATCCACCGAAGAAACACTCTGGTCATATCCAGAACTTTCTCCTGAGGAAGTGCAAACAAAAATAGCCAAGTCGCATGAGGCTTTTTTGTTATGGAAAAATTTGTCATATGCAGAGCGAGCGAAATATCTTTTTGCTGTTGCAAAAGAGCTTCGTGATAACGCACGAGCGTATGCAGAGATTGAGACAAAGGAAATGGGCATGCCAATTACCGCATCAATTGCCTCGGTAGAGAAATCCGCGTGGAATTGTGAGTACTTTGCGGAAAAATCAGAAGAGTTTCTCAAACCACACCCGATTGCGACAGATGCGAGTACGAGTTACGTGCGCTTTGATCCGCTTGGTACCATCCTGTTTGTCATGCCGTGGAATTTCCCATACTGGCAGGTATTTCGTCAGGCAGCTCCGACGCTGATGGCAGGTAACACAGTACTCCTCAAGCACGCCTCAAACGTGCCAGAAAGCGCTCTGGCGTGCGAAAGAGCCTTTCGTGCGGCAGGAGTGCCTGATGGAGTATTTCAGACACTTTTGGTAGGTGCATCTGCGATTGATGGGGTTCTCTCAGATGGTCGTGTAAAAGGGGTAAGTCTCACGGGAAGTGTCGCAGCTGGACGATCAGTAGCGAGTATAGCTGGACGAGAGATCAAGACCTCTGTGATGGAGCTTGGTGGTTCTGATCCGTTTATTGTTCTCGCAGATGCTGATATCGAGGCTGCGGCCAAAGGAGCGGCACTCGGACGTCTGATTAACTGTGGTCAATCATGTATTGCTTCCAAGCGGTTTATCATTGTTGAGTCAGTGTATGTTCAATTTGTACAAGCATTCAAAAAAGAGATGGAACAGTATGTCGTTGGTGATGCAATAAATGAGGCGACACAGGTTGGTCCGATGGTGAGTGAAAAAGCACGTGCGGAGCTGCATGGTTTAGTAGAACAATCAATTGCTATGGGAGCACAGGTACTCCTAGGTGGTAAACCAAAAGAAGGGAAAGGGTATTTCTATGAACCGACTATTTTGGTTGATGTGACCGAGGATATGCCGGTGTTTGTCGAGGAAACATTTGGTCCAGTTGCACCAGTCCTCAAAGCTAAAGATACTGCAGATGCGATTCGTATGGCAAATAACACGCGATTTGGTTTGGGTGCATCTATTTGGAGTACAGATACAGATAGAGCACAGGAGTTGGCAAAAGAGATTAATGCTGGTATGGTCTTTATCAACAATATTACCAAGTCAGATCCACGATTGCCGTTTGGTGGGATTAATGAGGGAGGATATGGACGCGAAGTATCTGAGTTTGGGATCAAAGAGTTTATGAATATTAAGACTGTTTGGATTAAATAAGACAGAAATTATGCAAAAATTAAACAAAAATTTTCGCTTCATTTTCGCTTCATTTTTGTTTATTTTTTGTTTTCCCACTTTCGTCTTAGCTGAAACAATCGACGCTGACGGTGACAAACTCTCCGATGAGCTCGAAGCGATATATCACACCGATCCAAAAAGTCCAGATACTGATGGTGATGGATATACTGATTATAGAGAAATTTATCACGGGTATTCACCACATGATCCCAAGCGTGTCAAAATGTCATCTCGAGATGAAGATGATGATGAATTGTCTGATGCGGTAGAGTTTAAACTCAAAACGGATTTTCGTGTAGCGGATACAGATAGAGATGGTCACTCTGATTTTGAAGAGGTAATGTCAGGATTTAGTCCATTCTCCACTAGTACTGAAGCAACACTGTCACGCAAAATCGTGGTGGACAAGACAATTCAGCAGATGTATGTCGAAGTTGATGGTGGTGTGCGTGTCAAGACATATCCAGTGTCGACTGGTAATCCGTGGACACCGACGCCAAATGGGACATTTACCATGATGAAAAAAGTACCGGTGAAACGGTACGTGGGTGTGGGATATGATTTACCAAATACGAAATGGAATATTCTCTTTAAAGAAGGCGGGTACTATATTCATGGAGCCTACTGGCACAATGATTTTGGAAAGAGCACACACTCTCATGGGTGTATAAATATGCGTACAGAGGATGCAGAAGTAGTGTATGCTTATTTTAATGAAGGAGATATGGTTGAAGTAATTGGTGAGACACCAAAGAAGAGGAAAGTAGGGACGTAAATTAGTCTATAAAAACAGGAAGACCGATCACGCAAGCGTGTCGGTCATTCCCTCCTTGGCGTTGATACGGGTGGCCAACCGTATTTGCCGTACCCGTTAGGGTACACTCTTTTCTCCTCTCCTTTCGGAGCCCCTTTATTTCAAGGGTTATTACTGTCCGTCAATCGGTAGAGCCATATGCTCTCCTTGTGTCGGGTGCCGTAAAAATCCTACTCTCTCTCTCTCTGCTTTTATGTCAAATAAGCTGTTGATACATAAAATTTTAGCTTGGTATAAAGAAAATCAGCGTGATTTGCCATGGAGAAAGACACACGATCCGTATCGTATTTTGATCTCCGAAGTGATGCTCCAGCAGACGCAGGTCAGTCGTGTGATTGAAAAGTATAAAGAGTTTTTGAAAGCGCTTCCAATTGTCCAGGATTTAGCGAAAGCAAAAACAGCCGACGTGATTCGTGTATGGAAGGGGCTTGGGTATAATCGTCGAGCATTGTTTTTGCAGCGGACAGCGCAGGCGGTGATGGGGCAATATAATGGGAAGTTTCCGCAAGATGTTGTGTTACTCAAGAAGTTGCCAGGTATTGGAGAGTACACAGCACGTGCGGTGATGTGTTTTGCGTTTAAACAGAATATGGCAGTACTTGATACCAATCATCGGAAGTTCTATAGTCGAGTCTTTGGTGGTGATTTGAGTGACAAAGAATTACTTATTGAGGCCGATGATTTTATAAATTCTTTTGTTTCTCCAGTAGGTGTGTATGACTGGAATCAGGCACTGATGGATTTTGTCAGTGCGATTGAGCGGGGAGAGAGTGACAAGACGATCGAGTGGTTTAATAAAACGTACCCACCTATTGAAAAGAAAAAGCAAAAATATACAAGGAAACAAACGACACCATTCAAACAGACTGACCGGTATATCCGCGGACAGATCATTGATATGTTGCGTGAAAGTGGAGTCATGTCTTTTCTTGCCCTCCATAAAAAATTCTCAGAATTCCCAAAAGAGAGGATTGAAAAGGTGGTCGCCAGTCTGCAAAAAGACGGCTTGATAAAGATGGGGAAACGGGGTATAGTATTACCGTAATCAAGACTCATGACTCATATAACACGACACGTGTGTTTTGGGTTATGATATATGTGTCATGTTTATGTATATCCTTATTCGTTGGCTCATGAGTGCTCTGATGCTCCTCGTTATTGCCGAAGTTGTTCCGGGTATTAGTATTTCTGGATGGTATGCTGCCATTATTGCAGCACTTGTTTTGGGACTTCTCAATGCACTGGTAAAACCAGTGTTATTATTTTTAACATTTCCTATTACCATCGTGACATTGGGTTTGTTTGTGTTTGTTATTAATGCATTGCTTTTTTGGTTTGCATCGTCATTTTTGGATGGATTTGCGGTTACTGGATTTTGGGCTGCATTTTTTGGCGCGTTGTTGATGAGTGTGTTTTCATCAATTATTTCTCTTAGTACTAAAAGTAAATAATATTTTTTTATGAAAAAAAGCTCTACCCCAATTATTCTTTCAATCGGTGGTTCTATTATCATACCAAAAACAGGATTTGATATTGCGTTTCTCAAAAAGTTTCGCTCTCTGATTCTCTCTGAAGTTAAAAAAGGCAAAAAATTTATTTTGGTGATTGGTGGTGGCTCTACCTGTCGCACATATCAGGGTGCGCTCAAATCCGTCATCAAGACAACAGATCTTGATCTGGATTGGATGGGCATTCATACCACCATTTTTAATGCGCAGTTTGTTCGTGCGTTGTTCAAAGGGTATGCAGACGAGCGTATTGCACTCAACCCGCATGTAGTGCTCAAGAGTAAATTTCCTATTCTAGTGGCTGCTGGGTGGAAACCAGGATGTAGCACTGATACAGATGCAGTGATGATGGCACAGACATTTGGTGCCAAAGAGTTGATTAACGTGTCAAATATTGACTATGCATATGACAAGGATCCAAACGTCTATCCAGATGCCAAAAAAATAGAAACAATAGATTGGAAGACGTTCCGCAAAGAGGTTGTTGGTATGACCTGGACACCAGGAAAAAATACACCATTTGATCCGATTGCGAGTGCAAAAGCAGAAAAGATGAAACTCAAAGTGACGATTATGAATGGGTTAAACTTACTTGAACTAAAAAAAGCGATTAATGGAAAAAAGGTACAAGGAACGGTTATTTCGTAAAAGAGAAAAACAAGATCAGTGTAATGGTCTTGTTTTTTTGTTTTTGTCTGTGATAGAGTAGATAGGCTATGAAAAAATCTTCGTACGAATTATATACCACCACCAAAGAGGCGTGGGATGCAATGTATCGCTCACTACAAACAGCGGAACATTCTATTTTTTGGGAGCTGTATATGTTTGTTGATGATGAGGTAGGGCGACCGTTTTTTGATCTGCTGGAAGCCAAGGCGCGTGCTGGTGTAGTCGTTCGGCTGATTGTAGATTCTTTGGGCAGTTTTTGGCTGTCTCAACAACGTATCAAACGTCTTCGAAATAGTGGTGTTGATATTATCTTGTTTCATGAACGCAGACATAAATATCGTGGTTTTTGGCGTCGACTCTGGAGTAGGACGCATCGCAAAGTGCTCGTGATCGATGAGTCTGTCGCGTTTGTGGGTGGTGTGAACATACGTAAAGATATGTCTGATTGGCAGGACGTGATGGTACGATTTGAGGGAGATGCTGTCGCACCACTACTTCGCTATTTTGCGCGATCATATATTATCGCTGGTGGTGATAAAAAACAGGTTCGTGCACTGAAACGATTTCGAGTGACACTTCACCCATTTCGTGATATTCGGGCTATTTTTGATGAGCCGTTGAGAAAAAAATCATACGCCAAAAAAACGTATGTCAAAGCACTAAAAAAGGCGAAAAAACGAGTTGTCTTTTTTAGTCCTTACTATGTGCCAGATCGTGAGTTTATTGCAGAGCTCTATAATGCGCGTCGCCGGGGAGTGCGTGTCGATATTTTATTACCGCTTCGTTCTGATTTACGTCTATTGACGTATGTGGCGTACGGGTATATCGCATTGATGGAAAAAATAGGTGTACATGTGCATCTCACCCCCAAGCAGTTTCATGGTAAAGGGGTGGTGGTTGATGATGAATGGGCAATGGTAGGGAGTAGTAATATCGATCAGACGAGTTTTCGGGATAATTACGAAGCAAATGTGTCTATTCATAATAAACGCATTGTTTCTCGGTTACGTCGTGCCATTGATGCGTGGTTGCGTGAATCAATATCTGGCGTAGAACATACCAAAAAGCACGATGGGTGGTTCCATCGTGCCAAAACTCGTATCGCGACATGGCTATATCACCTCTGGTATCGGTAGTCCTTCAATACGATATTCTCGAGTTGTTTCATCAACTGATACACAGTATATATGAATCAGTTTTTTTTCTTGCAATAGTTCCTGTGCTTTTTCTGGCCATTCGATGATACAGACAGTTCGTGATTCTCCTAAATAGTCTGTAAGACCAATATCAACAAGTTCCTGTGATTCTCGTAATCTATATGTATCTACGTGGATAATTGTGTCAATTTCTTGGTCGCTGTCTACACTATATTGTTGCATGAGAGAAAAGGTAGGACTCACTACAGTATCTGGGTGGATACCAAAGTGTGAGAGAATGCCTTTGGTAAGTGTAGTTTTACCACTTCCCATCTCTCCATGAAGCAGAATAATATCACCACTATGGAGTGATTTGGCGATGGTGTTACCGAGGTGAAATGTTTGTTCGATGGTGTGGGTGGAGTGTGTCATAATTAGTTTGGAAGAGGGAAGTGAGTACATAGTTCTTTTACCTCCGCATGGATACGATCAAGAGTATCCTCGTCTGTGGCATGTGTCAGTGCGTCATCGATAAAGCGTGCGACGAGTTTCATCTCAGCTTCTTTCATCCCGCGAGTAGTGAGTGCGGGGGTACCTAGGCGAATACCACTTGGATCAAATGGTTTGCGTGGATCACCTGCAAAGGTGTTTTTATTCACTGTAATACCAGCGCGACTGAGTGCATCGACACCTTGTTGGCCTGTGAGTTGTTTGTTTGTTAGATCAATGAGGAGAAGGTGTGTCTCAGTGCCACCAGTGATCAGTCGGTATCCGCGAGCCATGAGCTCATCTGCGAGGACTTGTGCGTTTTTGACTACTTGGGCAGCGTAGAGTTTGAACTCTGGTTGCATTGCTTCTTTGAGCGCAACAGCAATACCTGCGGTCTGGTGGTTGTGTGGACCACCTTGGAGTCCTGGGATGATAGCACGATCAATCAATGTTGGGATATTTTCCTTTGTGCGTTCAACTGCGACGAGTGGAGTAGATGGATTGCCGTTGGCGAGGATGATCGCACCACGTGGACCACGAAGTGTTTTGTGGGTTGTGCTCGTAACAATATCAGCAATACCAACAGGGGATGGGTGTGCTCCACCCGCGACGAGTCCACCAACATGACTCATGTCAGCGAGGTGAAATGCGCCAATTTCCGCAGCGATTTCACTAAAGTCTGCCCATGGATATTGTCGTGGGTATGCACTCCCACCTGAGACAATCACTTTTGGTTTGTGTTCATGAGCGAGACGACGAACTTCGTCGATGTCGATGTATCCATCTTCTTTGCATCCATATTGAACACTTTGAAAGAAACGTCCTGAATAGTTGACTTTGAGTCCGTGTGTCATGTGCCCGCCGTGGAAGAGTTTCATGCCCAGAAGTGTCTCTCCTGGTTCCATCAGGGCGACGTATGCTGCCATGTTGGCTGGTCCACCTGAGTGTGCCTGGACGTTGGCGTGTGTACAGCCAAAAAGTGCTTTAGCGCGGTCACGAGCAAGGTTTTCTATTTCGTCGACAAATTCACAGCCACCGTAGTAGCGCGCACCTGGGTATCCTTCGGAATATTTGTCTGTCAGACGACTGCCGAGTGCTTCGATTACAGCGCCTGAAGTATGGTTTTCACTTGGGATCATCTCAAGTCCGTCTGCTTGGCGGTTGGTTTCTTTTTGGATGAGATCAAAGATATCAGGGTCTTGTTGGAGTAGATTATTCATAGGAATAGAAAAATGAAGCGTATATAGTAAAATTTTTCATGTAACATGTAGCATAAAACATATAGCAATTTATTACATGCTACATGTTACAGGCTGCATGTCTATTTAAATTCAAGAGATTCAAAGATCATACATTTCTATTTCTTCTCCGGAATAATAAACGCCGCAATAATATAGATAATCACAAATGGGAAAATGCCAGTCAGTACTGTGAGAATAATAAACAGGAGGCGCAAGAGTGTTGGGTCGATAGCAAAGTAGTCACCGATACCTGAGAGAACACCAGTAACCATCTTGTCTTTTGTGCTGCGATAGAGTTTTTTCATATTGATGAAAATATAGCCCTAGTGTACCATAGGGGGACTATGCCTCGCAATATCAATACAACCCCTCTGGCTGAACGAATGCGTCCGGTGTCTTTTGATGATTTTTTTGGTCAGGAGGAGGTGGTGGGCCAGGGGAAAATGCTGCGAAAACTGGTAGAAAATGGTGAAATACGCTCAGCGATATTTTGGGGTCCGCCGGGGGTGGGTAAGACGACCTTGGCTCGGGTGATTGCATCAGTTTCTGAAGCTGACTTTGTCGAGCTCTCAGGAGTCGCAAGTGGCAAGGAGGATCTGATGAAAGCGCTTGATCGAGCAGAGCAAAACAAGCGACTGGGTATTCGTACGGTATTGTTTATTGATGAGATTCACCGCTGGAACAAAGCACAACAAGACGCACTGCTGCCATCGGTAGAGCGAGGTATTGTTATTTTGATTGGTGCGACCACTGAGAATCCATCTTTTGAAATTATCGGAGCTCTGTTGTCTCGTTCACGCGTGTTTATCCTGCAGGCATTGTCTGAGATACATATTATTGAGATTGTGAAGCGGGCACTTGCTGATGTCGAGCGTGGATATGGATCAAAGCAGATTGATATTTTAGACGATGCATTGGAATTATTGGCTCAGTTCAGTGGGGGAGATGCACGGGTTGCGCTGGGTGGACTTGAATTTGCGGTGAGTTCAAAGATTGGTCAGACAAAAAAGAAAATCACACTGACAAAAGAAGATGTCAAAGAGGCGCTACAAAAAACGTATCTCACTTTTGATAAAAAAGGCGAAGAGTTTTATAACGCTATATCGGCACTCCATAAGTCCATGCGGGGGAGTGATGTAAATGCAGCGCTGTATTGGCTTGCACGTATGCTTGAGGGTGGGGCTGATCCGCTCTATATTGCGCGTCGTGTTGTGCGATTTGCGAGTGAAGATATTGGATTGGCAAACAATACCGCGCTGTTGATTGCAAATGCAGCATTTGACTCTGCACACAAACTCGGATATCCAGAGTGCAATGTCCATCTCGCACATGCAGTGGTCTACTGTGCAAAAGCAGAAAAATCAAATGCACTCTATAGTGCATACAACGCAGCGGCAGCAGATGCCAAAGCAACGTCGCATCTCAATGTACCGATTCATCTCCGTAACGCACAAACGAAATTGATGAAAGAAATTGGATATGGAAAAGGATACAAGTATAATCCTGACTTTGATGGACTAGTGGAACAAGAATATTTTCCGGATGAACTCAAAGGAAGAAATTATTTTGAAGTGAAAAAGAAAAAATAAACACATGTGTATAAAAAATTCATCGCGAGATGAGTTTTTTTGTGCTATACTATGTACACTATGTCTGTCAAAAAGAAAAATCCAATTTCACATTTGTTTGGCGCAATGTGGAGTATTTCTGATAAAAAAGGAAAACGTGCGATTGTAACGTATCTTTCCATGTTTTTTGTGGCCAATGCGGTTGAATTGAGTCAACCTTTTGTTGTTGGGTTTTTGTTTAATATGATACAGCAACAAGGAATCACACAGGAAACATATATGAGTGTACTGATGTTGTTACTTGCTTTAGTGGTAATGACCCTGCTCGAATGGTTTTTTCACGGACCGGCTCGTGTGATAGAGCAGTCAAATGCATTTCGTGTTTTTAAAAAGAAAAAAGAGGCACTTATGTCTCATGTGGTATCTCTCCCTCTTGAGTGGCACAGCGATCATCATTCTGGTGATTCAATAGATAAAATTGAAAAAGGAACACGGGCACTCTATGACTTTTCTCAGGACACATTCATGGTCTTTAAGAACGGACTTCGTTTTTTGATTGCGTTTGGTGTCCTCGCATATTTTAATATCCATTCGACGTATATCATACTTGGATTAGTGGTATTGGTGACATACATTATTTTTAAGTTTGATGTACATTTGGAAAAACTGATGGACATTGTGAATAAAGCAGAAAATACAGTGAGTGCAAAGGTCTATGATATTATTGGAAATATATCCACCATTGTCATGCTTCGTGCACAGAAATCTTCTCTAGAGATACTGTCAGAAGAAATTGAAAAACCTTTTGCTACGTTTTTGCGTTGGGTAAAGATAAACGAACTAAAGTGGTTTCTAGTAAGTGTATTTGCCGCATTAACACAGTTTTTTATACTTGCATCGTATATTATTATGGAGGTTCGTGTTGGTGGTGTTATTTTGGTTGGTACGGTATATTTGTTATATAGTTATGTTCAAGATATTGTCAGTGTATTTTACAATATTGCGTGGTGGTATAGTGATTTGGTAGTAAAAAGAACAAAACTGGTAAATGCAGAAGAATTGGAACAATATCCAGTACCAGAAGTGTATACATCAGATGAGTCTATACAAAAAAACTGGAAAACAGTTTCGCTGCATAATATATCGTTTACTTATAAAGGACAAGAAAAAACAGATGACGCTCGTCACCTCTCTGATATCTCTTTGCGTTTTTCACGAGGAGAAAAGATTGCTTTTATTGGAGAGAGTGGTAGTGGAAAGACAACAATGCTCAAGATTTTGCGCGGACTCTATGATGTAGATAGTGGTACTGTGCAGATAGGAAAAAAAGAGGTACCTGGAGGAATATATGATATTGCACAAATGGTCGCACTTGTTCCGCAGGATCCGGAAATTTTTGCTACGACTATTGCGGAAAATATTACCCTCGGACTGCCATATAGTGAAAAAGAGATGAGATATTTTTCTGATTTAGCCCTCTTTACTGCTGTGGCCGAGCGCTTACCAAGACAGTTCGCTTCAGAGATTAATGAAAAAGGTGTCAATCTGAGTGGGGGAGAGAAACAACGTCTTGCGCTCGCACGTGGTCTGCTTTTTGCTAAGGATCGTGACATTATACTGCTTGATGAGCCGACGAGTAGTATTGATGCGAAAAATGAGCGACTTATCTATGAAAATATTTTCGAGATGTTCAAAAAGAAGACGGTGATCTCAACAATTCACCGTCTCCATATGTTACCAATGTTTGATACGATCTATTACTTCAAACGCGGGCATATTATTGCCTCAGGTACGTTTACTCAACTACAGAAATCATCCAAAGAGTTTCGTCAATTGTGGCAGAAATACAATAAATCACATAAAGAGTAGGAATATGTTCCTACTCTTTTGTACTAAGGAGTTCACTGAGAAGTGCTTTACCTTTGTCGCTCCACTGTGTCAGGCCTAGGTAATCCGTCTCGAGGATGTAATCAGCAATAGCTTGCTGCTTGGCTGTAACGTCAGATAATGTTGAGAGGTACGTAGTAAAGAGTGTGTAGTGAATTTCCTCTCGAATCGCTTCATCTTGGATTTGATGCCATACATCATTTTCCCATGCCCACGCCATAAATTCAGCATCATTCTTTTTTTCTTCAATACTTGCAACAATTTGTGCTTGTATCTCTTCGGTTGTGAGTTGGGTAAAATCTTTTTTTGAAAGACGACTCGAGATTGGATCAAACATGCGGTGTCGATATTCGTCGAGTGTCGTTGGGTCGTATGCGATATCTTGGACTGCATAAAATGGTTTCATGGCAAGTGTGATCCTCTCTGGTTTTGTCGAGAGCTCCATAGCAATGAGTGCATCGATAATCTGCTGTGTTTGGGAAAACGAGAGGTCAGTTTCAATAATGTTGTAGATCAAATACTGAAGCGGTGTATCGATGGCAGAATCTTGCGCTGGAAGATAGTCAACAAGCATCTTTTTTAAGAATGTCGAATGGTTGTGCGCGCGTTGTGGTTCGCCGATAGCGTATCCCTGACGATGACGTAGCCATTCGAGCGTTTCAACGGTTGGTAGTTTGAGTGTGCGAAACACACCAAGTGCTTCAGAAAAACCAACAAAGACAAGGTAGTCAGCCTGTTGACCTAGTATAGATTCAATCTGTTTGATCCCGTATTCAATACCACCAAGTCCGCATGCGTTTGAGACATAGTAGTCACTTGATGTCGTTCCTTTACCTGGTGGAAGTGGGGAGTAGGTGCCACGCGGTACCGCAGTAATATTCACTGTATTGGTTTCTTTGTTTATTTCAAATAGTTGTATCGCGTCGCAGTGTGCACTCGTTTGCCCTACTCGTTTGTCGAGCCCAATGAGGAGAACATGAACGATATTGTCATCACCAAATGGATCTGCATCATTTTCTTGGTTTGCAGCATCGAGTCGTGTTTGGATAAATTGTGTGACCTCTTGCTCTTGTCGTTCTTTTTCTCTACGCTCTTCTCTTTTGGCGTGAAATTCTAGTGCTGCTTTGATAGAAAAAAAGAGAATGACAAATAACAAGATTATTCCTAGTGTATCTCGAATAGTTTTGCGTGTTGGTATTCGCATATTAATCTTAATCTCAATCTTAGTATTTTTTTATCTTACAAATCTTTCACCATGTATGTCCCTTGTTTTGTATATCCGAGTTTTTCATAATATCCGCGCACACCGACACCTGATATAATTGCTACTTTTGAAAAGTTATGTTTTTTGGCGATTTCTTCTGCGGCTGCCACAAGCGCTTTACCAAGTCCTGTATGCTGGGTTGAAAGTTCTGCACGTTGTCCGATCTTTACTAGTTTACCATAGACGTGTAGTTCACGCACAAATGCAGCCTGCTGTAATTCTGGAAAGAGTGCGAGCAATGGTTCGTTTTGGGTATGAGGAATACGTAGGCGTAAAAATCCATAGACGGCAAGTCGCTTTGGGTCTTCATAACTGAGGAAATATTCTGTGCCACCACGTGTGGTGTATTCTTCGACAAAAAGCTGTGGTTCTGCTGTTGACTCTATTTTTTTGAGTTGTCGCCCGATTTCACGGCAACGCAAACAGACACATTTTTCTCCACGTGCGTGTAATTCTTTTTCGAGCGCTTCACGCAAGTTGGTGATTTTGTTTCCTGCTTCAATATCAGTTTCTGGAATATCACGAATCAGGCGTGAGATACGGCAATAATATGGTGTTGCTTTTTTCATCTCGAGTAGTGCGTGAAACAACCCTTCGGCTCCGTATGGTTTGTATCGTCCGTCAAGTAACCACTGATAGAGCTCCGCACTTTTGATCACGGTATTTGGGTAAATCTTTACCATGTCTGGTTTGAGTCCTTCATCAGAGAAAATACTTTTGTACATTTCGATATCGTGTTCTGGGGTTGTACCAGGCAGGTCAGGCATGAAGTGTAGGTCAACCTTGAACCCAACATCACGCAGAAGGTGCATTGCTTTGCGGAATTGTTCGGTTGTGTGTCCGCGTTTGATGAGCTCGAGGATTTTGTCATCAGGTGCTTGGAGACCCAGCTCAATACGAGTGCATCCTTGTCGACGCATGTGCAAAATTGTTTTTGGGGCGATGGCGTCTGGGCGGGTTTCGAGTGTCAGACCGATGATACGATGTTTGGCAGTCTCATTAAACGTTTGTTCAACATCAAGGAGTTCTTGCATCTGTTCAATCGTGTTGGTACTAAAGACAGCTTCGTCTAATGGACCGAGAGGAATCTCGCGAGCGAGATCATTCGCCGCTTTGAAACTCTCGTAGATAAACCAGTATTGATATTTGAGTGGGTAGGCGTTCCAAGTGCCACCTTTGATAATGTATTCAATTTTATCGCATGCATGTCCATTGCGTTCGAGCATGGCAATACGTTGTCGCATTTGTTCGTATGGACTAAAATCAAGACGGAGTGCGCGTGCTGCGGCTGGTTCGTTGGCGAGGTAGCTTTTTGGCATGCGGGCTTCTGTCGGACAGTAGACGCACTTGCCAGGGCAGAGATATGGTTTAATCAGTGAGGTGATGACGGCGATACCAGAGATGTTACGCACATCTGCTTTGGTCATGAAACGCATGAGTATTTCGTCTTTTTCTACTCTTCCATTTTCTACCATTTTCTGATATGCTCCAATCAATATGTTGTTGGCAGGTTGGTTGATACCAATATCACCGCAGATAATGCGGCGTGCGTCGTCAAATTCAGCTCGAGAAGTTGGTTTTGCGCTAATAATAGCCAAAAGTACCGTTTCTAAGTCTGCTTGTGTGTATTCATGAGAATGATCCATATATGGAGAATATCCATCCACTTATAGCACAGAATAAGAAAATTTACAATACTATCGCCTCACATTTTGCGCAGACTCGTGAATATCCCTGGGATGAGCTCGAGCCGTTTGCTGATTTGGTTCAGCCTGGACAGACGGTGGCTGATATCGGATGTGGCAATGGGCGCGTGTTTCGGCTTTTTTCGGACAAAGATATTCGCTATATTGGCGTTGATCAAAGTGAGGGATTAATCGCGATTGCACAGCATGATTTTCCGGCAGGCACATGGATGGTGGGTGAGATGAGTCATATTCCACTTGAGGATGAGAGTTGTGATCTCGTGATGTGTGTTGCTGCACTCCAGCACATGCCCACACCTGAGTTACGCCTGCAGGCGATGAAAGAATTGGCTCGAATTACCAAACCGGGGAGTTATATTTGTCTGACCAATTGGAATCTATATTCTACAACCGCTTCCAAACGTCATCCTGCATTTGCGCCAGGAGACTTTATGATTCCTTGGAAAGATTCGGTGACGGGTGAGAGTCTGGGCGATCGGTACTACCATGGTTTTACGATGGAAGAGTTATCTGGTCTCGCGACAGGGGCAGGGCTTACCGTTATTGAACAGTATTTTATTGCGGCGCATGGGGAGAGACCGGGGATTGATAAGGGGAGGAATATTGTGACGGTTTTGAGGAAATAAGTGGTGTTTTTATAGTATGTCTCGAAAAATTATTTCTACAGATGAACAAATACAGAAAATATCGAAATTACAAAAGCTTGCAAATGAAGCCGTAAAATCAAAAGAAATAATAGAGCGTTTAGGAGGAATTACAGTATATGCAGGTATAGCAGATTATCTTGCTGTGCAATCAGCTCGTTTGTTGGAGCAAATTATCTTGAAGTCCGAATTATCTCAACACAAACAACCGTCTTTCCAGCCAAAAGATGATAGTTATTTTTATGATAAAAGAGTAAGTACCAGATCTATTGTTAAGGAAATCAGAAGATTTCTTCCTGTTTCTGTGTGTGATGGGTCTCTGCACGATATTCAGAGAGTAAACGAAGTTGTAGAAATCTATCTATGTGCTACAGAAGATTTTTTGGATTATCGCAATGCCTTACTTCATCATATGTGCAGTCCTAAGACTACAGAAATAAGCATATCTGATTTAATTGAAAAAACAATTACCTCTTTTGTAAAAATGAGACAATCTCATCAGAATTTTTTTGAAACCTGGGGTCCTTATAGATTTGGGCTAAATGAAATGGAATATTTTTATGGAAATAAACAAAATGGCACTAATGGGGGCTAGTGCTATTTTGTGTGTAATTTTACTCAAGATTTTTATCTTCCGCACACCAAACACACAACCGCACCACTCGGAACAAAACCGCTCGCAAGGGCGGTTTTTAGTCCTGCGAGTGCGAGTGCGCCGTTGCCTGTGGCTTCGATTTTTTCAGTTTTGAGAAGATCAATTGCTTCTTGAATTGTTTGTTCTGTTGGGATCCAAGCGACGCCACCAGAAGATTGTACATATTTTTTTACTTCGCTCGAGCGGTAGGCGATTTTGTCGACGATGGCGGAGGCGAGTGATGTTGTAACTCCTCTCTGTCCCTCCTCTACGAGAGGAGGGGACGTTCTGAGGGTGTCCGCGATGGGGTGACAGGCTAGTGTTTGTACGATGTGAATCTGTGGATTGATTTCAGTGGTTTCAAATCCTGTGGCGATACCTTCTGCAGTGGTGCCAGATGAGACGGGGATAAATACGGCACTGAGATTTGGAATATGTGAGAGTTCGTGTGCTAGCTCGTGATAGCCAAAGAGTGCACTATCATCAGTAGATTGACGCAGGAGTGTGGCGTTTTTTTCTTTGGCGAACTGAGTAGAGGATTGGAGCGGGCGTTCGACTTGTTCGACAGTAATCGGTAATTGGTGGTTGGTAATGAGGGATGTGATGGTGTGTAGTTTGTGCTCATCGACGTGCTGTCCTACAAAGACAGTTAGTGAAATTTGAGAGTCTGGGTTGTTTTCATTATGAATTTTGACAGAGTGAATCGCTGCAATCGCCGCATTACCTGAACTCGATATCACAAACTCACGTACACCATCGCGGGTGTAGTTTTTGATCATATGGGGGATACTGCGACCCTTGTGTGAGCCATATGGGTCTAGGAGATCTTCTCGTTTGATGTAGAGCTCCACAGTGAGTCCTAGAGCCTGTGCGAGGTTTGGGTGAGGGAGTTGTGGGGTCTTCATACAGAATACAATACTACACTTGATTTTTGAGTGAAAATGTGCTATACTACTTCTTGTCTTTAAAAACTGTCTACTTTATAACTTTTTACTTGTTTATATGAATCTTACTTGCCCTGAGTGTAAAAATCAAGTTGATCTCTCTCGTTTCCCAAACCTCGCCGTTGGTCATACAATTGAGTGCAATCACTGTGGTATTATGCTCGCTGTCACTGCGATTGATGGAGACACTGTGTCTGCTGAGATTGTGGATGAGGGAAAATAATTATCCAAAAATCTCATCTCTGAACACCTTCAAGGTGTTCTTTTTTTTCATTTGAAATACAGATAAACTAAATTCTTTACAACCGAATCCTTCGCTGGTTGCAATGTCGATAAAGTCATCAAACGAATACCACTGCACTTGTACTTTTTCTCCAGCACCTGGATTTGGTATGGCTGTTTGTTTACACTGTTTTGCGAGATACAAGTATACATGCCAATCAATTTTGCTATATGGTTTGTATGATTGAAGTTGTTTCCATTGCTTTGATGTAAGTCCTGATTCTTCAATCAATTCTCTTTTTGCTCCCTGAAGTGGTGTTTCTCCTTCATCTTGTCTTCCTCCCAAGAGAGTGATGAATTTTCCTTTTGTTGGTTGCTGTTCATGTGAAATACCAATCTTTTTTCCGATAGTTGGGAGTACTTGCAGTGTATTTGGACGTGAGAGCATTTCAAATGTGGCAGTACTGCCATCGTAGAGTTTCTGCTCCCACTGATAGACGTCAAAGATAATGCCTGAGAATACTTGTTTTGCGTTTTTTGGAATCATATAACAATGTTATTCCGAACCGCACCAAGTGGGTGAGGAATCGCTTTCTTAAATATGTTTTAGCTAGAACGAAGTGAAAAGAGATGATGCGACTTGCGAAAGTGATCCCTCGGCTACGCTCGGGATGACAGGTGGGAAACTAACTCATCAATCATCCCTCGAAATCCATGCGACCCAAGAAAGACGACACAATCACCAGTGTTTGTCTCTGAGAGTATTGTCTCAACTACCTGTGTATCATCTTCAATATAACGAACACCACTATGTGTCTGCGCAATCACCTCAGTGAGTCGCACACCATCAAACGGAGGACTCATATCATCTGCTGCGATTTTTACCGCTGTGAGTTTGGGGATAATGACTGTATCAGCATTGGCAAATGCATCGGCATATTGTGGCACTGCTTCTTCTTTGCGGTTGCCTGTGTTTGGTTCGTATACAGCGATAATTTTTCCGCTATATAGTTCACGCAATGTTTTGAGTGATGATGCTGCTTTGGTCGGAGAGTGGGCAATATCGTCAAAGATGGTGATGTCACCTTCAAACCGTTTTTGTAAACGTCGAGCGATGCCTGGGAATGAAGTAATACTTGATTGAATTTGTTCCAGAGTGAGTCCGATTTCAAGTGCGAGTGTCGCACATGCTGCGATGTTATCGGCCATGTATGTGCCGATGAGTGTGCTGCGTAGCTCGATAGTGTCTGTCGGTGTGTGAAGTGAAAAGCTGATACCATCTTTTGTCCCGACAATATCTGAGTAGGTGTACTCTGCGCCTGTTTCTCCATATCGTACAACACGACACTGTGCGTGTGAGATGATAGACTCTGGCACACGAGTAGATGCGACGATGAGCCCATCTGCTGGGACACTTGCAACAAGTTTCTGAAATACCTCAATGTACGCTGCCTCTGTCGGGTAGACGTCCATATGATCCCACACAGTTGCAGTGAGGAGGAGGTGTGTTGGTTTGTAGTGATTGAATTTTGGTCCATTGTCCCAACGTGAAGTTTTATATTCATCACCCTCGACGACGCTCCATGTCGCTGTATCACTGATCTGTGCAGAGGGAAATGTAGTGTCACTGCAAAGTCCACCAAACATATAGTTTGGATGCATACCAGATTTTTCGAGGATCCAGCTCATGATCGTGGCAGTAGAAGTTTTGCCAAATGTACCTGCGCAGACGATGGAGTGTGGTGCAATCAAATATTTCGCAATCAATTCTGGATATGAAACGTAAGGGAGTTTTTTTTCTTGGACGTAGAGCCACTCTGGATTGGTACTCCCAGCGACATTTCCAACCACGACCAAATCAGGTGTACCCATCTTTTCTGGATGCCAGCCTGGATAGTAGTTGACTCCTGCATCTTTGAGATGAGTAGAAACTGGCGGATAAAAACCCACATCACTGCCAGTGACAGTATGTCCGTTTTTGTGTAGTGCGATGGCGAGTGCGCTCATGCCGACGCCGCAGATGCCGATGAAGTGGGTATGCATATTTAAAATTACTCTATCTTAAATTCGACTAGTTCATATCTGTTGTCTTCTGTTGGTATCATCAGGCCTAATGAGTCTATATTTTTTAAATTTGTTTTTCTAATAAGTTGTTTTGTTTGTTCTTCTATTACGCTAATTTTATTATTTTTTACTAAAGAAGTAAGTGGACAGGAGAGGGTATCGTTAACTATAAATAAGTACATTATCTTGTAATCATTATCTTTGTATTTAAGCAAGTTATTTATTTTTGCGATGTCATTTTTAATTTCTGTGTATTTTTTAACAGTGTTTTGTAAGTATAATACGGATCCATTTTCAGGTATTTCTGGGGTGTATATGTGAGATATTGCTTCGATATTGTGAACATCTTTTATCTCAACTATAAATTTAATTCCGTTTTTTTCTAGTATATAATCACCTTGACCCTGGGGAAAAGGTTGATAAGATACAAAGTTATACCCTAATTTATTTAAATAATAACCAGCCCCTATTTCATTGAGATCAGTCCATTGCTGCTTGGGTTTACCGTTAATATTTGGTCTTTTGTCAAGTATGGTTTTTCCGTTCTTGTCTTTTATTTTCTCTGCCCAATTTAAC
Source organism: uncultured bacterium (assembly GCA_937861125.1). Lineage (GTDB taxonomy): Bacteria > Patescibacteriota > Patescibacteriia > Magasanikbacterales > UBA922 > CALMAY01. Next base: position 183,469 of record CALMAY010000038.1, read on the forward strand.
CATTTTTCAAATTCTGGAATATATGAGTTCGCAAAAAAATAGTCATTGAATTCATCTCCAGATTTTGATGTTTTGTTATTTTCATCGTAAAATTTACTAAATTGTTTTTCGTAATATTTAGCAAATGTTTGATATTTAAGTATATTTTCGATTGCTCTTTCAGTATTTTTATTTTGTTTAAACCATTTGTTATCACTAAACCATTCAATAGAATTAAACTGTAATTTGTATGTATCGCTCTGTCTCTGTAGTCCACCGAGATAGATATATTTCTTTCCATTTTCTTTTGTAGAGAGAATCGCACGTGTCATCATACCGAGCCCCATATCTTTGGGTACTGTTTCTAGATTGTAGAATGGATAGGAGTAGTGGATTATCTCAGGAGTTTCTACTGCGATACAGTAGCCGACAGATTCACCATTGAGTGTATAGACAAACAAACGATTGAAATCTTTGCGTCCTGCGATGAGAAGCTCTTTTACCTTGTTTGCACTAAAAACACCTGGACCAAATTTGGTTTCATAAAAATCTTTGGCGAGTTTGCCAATTGTCCAGTCGTAGTCAATGAGGGGGAGTGTCTGTACGTGGAGCTCCAATCCTTCGGTTTTTCGTAATATTCTACGATTTTCACTCGAGAGTTCAAATGCTGAAAGATCAATCCGAACACTACGTGTCTGCTCCATGTGTCCCTCACTTGGGCGAGTAAAAACAAAACCACGATCGTACATCGTGTTGATATTCTCGGGAGAGAAATCTTTTATTGTTTGTTCATCCCATTTGAGGTACATATGCTTGACAAAGATAGTTTTTTGTGCTATATTGAGCTGTTCTCGTGTCTGCCTGCTAACAATGACCATTTAACAATCTGGCTAGAGGTATTGGTCCGGAGATAGAATTCGGCCCTTACTGATAAACTGCTGTGTATATAAGCGGCGGGTTGGTGAGGGCACTATATAATCGAACAGGCTCCGGCCGGAATTGCGGCCACAGAGGGTCTTACGTTACAGAGTGGACACGAGAACACCCACTTAAAGTTAATCATACACATTGTACTGTGTGTGTTTTTATTTATAACAACGCCACCCAAACCCCAAATAACACCACAATCGCATGAATCACCCAAAACCGCATAACCGTTTTTTCTTCACTCCAGCCACGAAATGCGAGGTGATAGTGAATGGGTGCCATTTTGAAAATACGACGCCCGAGGAGGTAGCGTCCGAGTACCTGGATGATGACAGATGCGAGCTCGGCATAAAAAATAAAACCAAGCAGTGGAATAAGAAGGAGTTGGTTCATCACAATGGCATTGATGGCAAAGAGAGAGCCGAGTCCGAGAGATCCAACATCTCCCATCTCAAAACGTGCTGGTTTGATATTGAAATAGGTGTAGGTGAGGAGAGCGCCGACAGTAGTCGCGTTGAGGAGGGTGATCGCCTCCATACCCTCAAGCCATGAGAGTATTGTTAGGGCACTAAAACTGATAATGAGTGACCCGCCAGCGAGTCCGTCCATACCATCAGTGATGTTGACTGCATTGGCGGTCGCCATGACAAAAAAGATAATGAGAGGAATAATCCAAAAACCAATACTGACAAACCCATCAAATGGAATGTGAATTGTCTGCCAGTGTTCACCGAGTTTGAAATAGATCCAGTATGCTGTGACAGCGCCAGCGATAAATTGGAAGAGAAGTTTTTCGTGTACATGTACGCCCTTGCCTGGATGGCGTGAGAGCCAGACACTTATGCGTTTGAACGCGTGCCAAGGGAGTGAAATGATATACCAAATGCGCATGTACCAGTATTTGTGTATACGTGCGAGGCGGAGGATCTGACTGAGTTTGCGACTACGTCGTTCGTGTCCGTAGATATGGAGAATATCGTCAATACCACCGAGCAGTGCCGAGAGGAGCATAACTCCGATGGGTACCCATGTCCATTTGCGCTCCCAGTTGAACAGCATGGTGATGAGTGCGACCGTAACGATGACGAGGAGTCCGCCCATGATTGGAGTACCGACTTTGTTTGCGCGGTCTGCGATCATGTGTGTCTGGTCGTATTCATTGTGTCGAGTGATGCGATATCGGTAGAGTACTTTGGTGAGGAGTGGTGCAAAGAGAAATGAGATACCACAAGCACACAATCCAAAGAAAATAGCGGTATGAAGGAGGTCAATAGAGGCGATAGCGAGGTTCATAGTTTGGCTATAATACAACAAAAAGAGGCCTTTTGCAAGGTCTCTTTATTTCTTTTTTTGCTTTTCTAATTCCTGTAAAAAAGATTCTAGACGTGTGACATATCTAAGCGCTACATTTTTTTGATCTGGATCTTGTATTTTCCTCTCTATGGCTTGTCTTAGTTTTGTTGTATCTATTGAAATATACGTTCCTTTGGTCTCGTCCCATTGAAGTGGATAAAGTCTGTCCACATATTGAATACCTGTCGGACTGACAATATAATTTTGTAAACTTCTGTCAAATAATACAATCCCAGTATTCATCAATTCTGATTGAAACGGAGTAACTGCCTGAGCTCGCTGTGTTAGTTCGTCCTGTATGAGTTCGTATTTTGGTATTGGGTGATTTTGATCAATCCAGGATTGTCGAACATTTTCATGGTATGAATCTATAGATGTGTCCATGTGTTCGTGTATTGTTTGGGTTTCTCCTTTGTTACTCGTTAAATGGATTGCATGGATATCTGGAATTGAATTTGGAAATAGAAGATGCGCAATTTTTGTTAAGAAAAATTCCGCATGTAGATATTCAGGTGTGTTCATGAGTGCATGAAAGTTTGGAGATTTTTCTTTCACTATTTTACCATCGTTTCTACGGTATACTTCGTGTTCAGAACCTTCACCAATACGTGTGGTATTTTTTTGTTGTTGTACGGGTCCTCTATATATTTCTGGCATATTATTTTTTAATTCGTCTGATCTCCACTCGTTTTGCTTCTGTTGCTCGTTTATAGGTTTCGTTGTCTTTTTCTTTCTTTCCTTTTTCTTCCCAGATTTGTTCTAGAAGTGGTTTGGAAATATCGGTAATGTGGATCAATCCTTGGCGAACACCATGGTCTGTCTGTCCTTCGCTGCTCCATGCAAAGGCATGAATAAGATGAATGCAGATCGGGAGGTCCTCTGCACGGTCAACTGCCTCGACGATCATGATATGATCAATGGCACCTGTGTATCCGGCATCAATAAGTGTGATGTAATCTCCAGGAGCAACATCACGAAGAGGGATTACCGTTGAGTTTTTATCATCTGCAAATGTTTCGACATTGATATTTTCTATGGTGCGCCAACGACGGATGAGGCGACGGAGTAGATTCCACGTATGTGGAAATGTAATACGAGATGCGAGTGTGCTCTGACTTGTCGCACGTATCTGTGCATCGAGGATATAGTATGCAAATCCAGAACAATCAATCCCAATACCATCAGCAATCAAGAGAGTACGCGCTTCATCAGCTGTAATGGTGGATATCTGTTTCTTGTGTTTAAGGCAGATGATCTCTAGTTCTTCTTTGATCTCTTGTATAGATCCTTTGCCAATCATCACGCGCAAGCCTGCACGTACTTGGATACGTTTATTATTGAAGTAGGGAATAGGAAATATCACTCCTTCGCGAAGAGGAAAGTGTAGGTATTGTTGGGCTACCTGTTGAGCAAGTGGAGAAAGTGTTTGGGTGGTCATATGTATGGAACGTGAAACGTTTCACATGTTACAAATCTATCTTTTTTAGTATGTCATGTTTCTCCACAATCGAATGGTTGAATCTGTGTACAATCGGCTCAGTATCACGTCGGTCAAAGAGTTGTGCGCCATCAAAAATTTCTATTAGTGATGTATTTTTTAAGTCTGCACCAAGCAATGATTGAATGTGCGCTTCAAATGTGGTTAATTGGTTTGTTTCTTGGTGTTTATCTCTTTGAAGTTTTGACTCGTAGGTAGTCGATGCTGGTTGACGTGCATTGATCTCAATCAAATACAGTTTTCCTGTCTCGTGCTCTACCATCACATCAATACCAAACAATCCGCTCCATCCATCAACTCTGAGTTTGTCTCCAATCGCTGTCGCCATTGCATGGTACTCTGTGACTTGCGTTTCAGTCAAAACTTTTTTTGCAAAACCCCAGTCATTCCCAATTGTTTGGAAGGGATTTTGAGTGTACGGAGCGATACCAGTAATTTGATAATTGATATTTCCAATTAATACGTCGTCTTTTGTCACGACGTTATTGTTGGTAAACATCATACCGTTGATAAATGAGGTAACACGAACGGGACGATCTGGGAATTGTTGTTGTAGTTGTTGTAGTTGTTGCAACTGTTCTACTTGTAGTGTACCTTCACCTGTGTGTGCATGATTAAATTGAACAATACAAGGGAGATCGGCTTCTGTGATCTCTTTACATGTTTTGATACTGTGTGGTGGGAGGAGTGATGCGAGTTCACCAAGCCACTTCACCTGTGTTATTTTTTCTTCTACCTTTCGAGCTAGTGCTGCAGGTGGGTTGAGAAGGTTCCAGCTCTGCTCTTTGCAGATATGTTCAATCGTTGATGTATTTTTGAAGACGAGGATGTTTGCTTGAGGTAAAATTGTTGCAATTGTAGTTGGGTGTGCAAGTAATTCATGTGTATCTAGAATTTTTTCTTCTTCAATCCAAATAATATCTTGACGATCTCCCGCCAAACGTTTGTTTTCTGGTGTCACATTGGTCACTATTGTATATCCGTTAGTTTCAGATAACCCAAGCGCGCGATCGATGTCGCGGGTGATGTAGAAAAGCGGGGGTGAATATGTGAGCATAGATATGACTATAGACTACCTGTTTTTGGTGGAAAAAGCAACCTTGTTTTTCTGTGATACTTCTAGTAGACTAGAGGTATATGAATGAATTGTATACTACACTCAAAACCTTTGGACATCTCAAGGCGAACGAGCCGATGAGTAAACATACAACCTTTAAAATTGGTGGACCTGCCGAATATTTTTTGACGATCAATACAACAGAAAAATTGATTGAAGCATTACGGTATTTGGATGAAGAAAATGTACCGTATTTTATCCTCGGTGGTGGGAGTAATATGCTAGTGTCTGATGAAGGGTATCAGGGTGTAGTAATCAATATTCAGACAGCTATGTCTGGAATTGAGGATGGTTTCTTTGTTGCAGATGCTGGGTGTGCGACAGTGGAAGTGGCTCAAAAAACTATGGCAGCACAGCTTTCTGGATTTGAGTGGGGAGTGGGTGTACCGGGAACGATCGGTGGGGCAGTGCGGGGAAATGCTGGGGCGATGGGTAAAGAGATGAAAGATGATGTCTACTCAGTCGATGTCTATCGAAATGGTGAGGTGGTGACACTGACAAATGCAGAGTGTGAATTTGGATATCGTCATAGTGCATTTAAACATTCTTCTGATGTTATTCTTCGTGTTGCACTAAAACTCGCACCATATACATCGATTGAACAGCAAGCGGAGAGTAAACAAAAGATGTTGGATTTTTTGAAATATAGAAATACAACACAGCCAAAAGGGTTTGCTTCTACTGGTTGTATTTTCAAGAATGTAGATTGTGTTGCTCAAAACGTAGAATCAAAGATTGAAATCCCTGAAGAGTTTTTGAAACGTGGTAAGATCTCTGCGGGATGGCTCGTAGAACAAGCAGGGATGAAAGGGAGACAAATTGGTCAGGCACAGGTGAGTCCGGTGCATGGAAACTTTGTGGTCAATCTGGGTGGAGCGACGGCGTCTGATGTAACAGCATTGATTGAAGAGATAAAGACGGCAGTGTGCAATAAGACAGGAATTACTCTAGAAGAAGAAATTCAAATGTGGGGCAACTAACTGGATGTTAGTGTGTTGTTGGGTGTTCGTGGTGGTCGCCACTTGTGAAATCTTTTGTATATATAACTGGCTGTTCTGGGCCAGTTATATCTAATATTGCCCAAGCACCTTTGTTCATACGGGCGAGCGCATGATCAACAATGAGGTATTTACCGGGAACAGAAGCAGTAAACTCAACAATTGTTGCGCCTCCAGGCAGCACTGCTGTAGTTTGAACGTTTTTGAGAATAGTAGAACCTACGCCAATAGCAGCTTCGGGATAGACTGTGTCAAAAATTTCACCAATCACGTGAAACGACGAGACGAGATTGACTCCACCATTTCCTACGTACATACGAACTCGATCACCAACGTGTGCCTGAAAACGAGTTGACTGTTCTATTTTTCCGTTAAAGACAACGTAGTTTGGATTACCGTCCAGGAGTGCTTGCGAATCAAATTGAATCAAGCCACGTTTCCCAATGTCACCTTTTGCGTAGAACTCTCCTTGCATGAGATAAAATTCTTTTTCTACTGGTGGAAGTGCAATGCTAATATCTTTTGGATCAACCATGATCATGCCATATTGTCCATGTGAGTTGTGTGTACTAACATTAGGCATCGCACAGTGATAGACGTATAACCCAGGGTTGAGTGCAGTAAAGCGAAATGATTTTGTTTCACCTGGAGCAACGTGTGTCGCTTCTGCGCCACCGCCAGGCCCATTGACGGCGTGTAAGTCAATATTGTGGTGATGAATACTTGTGCTATCGTTAGTGAGTGTTATTTCGACAAGATCACCTTCACGAATACGTAAAAATGGTGCAGGAACTTGTTCGTTGTATGTCCAGTAATTTTGGTAAATACCAGGAGAGATTTCTGAGATAACTTCTTTGGCTGTCAGGTGAATTCGTACAATACCATCAGCGTCTGGTGCAATCGGTTGTGTGAGGGCTTCACTTGGGGCCGCGATGTCTTCGACGTGTTTGAAGTTGTTTTTGTGTATGAGAAAGTCGAGAATATTGTGAAATGGAATACTGGGTGGCAGTCCACCTGGTGCGTGTGAATGCATAAAGAGCGGCATGGCAAAGTCAGGTGGATAGGTACGATTGGCCATGAGTCCAGCGCCAAGTGCGAGTACAAACAGAAGGATGGGTATGTATATCCCTGGTTTGATAACGAGTTTATGAATAGTTCTCTGTTGGTAGAGGTGAATACACAACACGATCAGCGCACTAAGGCCGATGAATGCTGCGATAATTTCAAAGATGAGATAGAGAAACATAATGGTTATCGTATTGAGATGTGTGTTACATGGTGAGTAAAAAATGTTCGTGCAATATCTTTCATTTCTTGTAGGTTAAATGGCTGACAATGAGCAAATGCTGGATCAAGTGTGTGGCTTGGGCGAAATGATTGTAAGACATAGTTTTGTGCACCAGAGACGAGCACTGACATCTCTTTGAGTACTGACTCGATGTGAATATCTTTTATTAAAGTAGTGCGAAATTCGTAATTAATTGTACTTGATTTGATGATCTCAATACTTTTTTTGATGTTTTCTGGATTGGTTCGTTTGCCTGTGAGAGTCATATATTGTTCTAGTGATGTTTTGACATCCATCGCAATGTAGTCAAGAAGTGATTGTTCCAGAGCTGTAGTAATTATATCTGGTCTGTTCCCATTGGTGTCAAGTTTTATTAAAAATCCTTTTTCTTTAATTTTTTTGAGAAATGAGAGAAGATCTCCTTGGACTGTTGGCTCACCGCCGGATATCACAACACCATCTAGTAGGCCTACACGTGAATCTAAAAAACGAAGAAATGCATCTTCTGTGATAAAGGTATCTTTGATTTTGACAATCATTTCTGGAAGTACAAATTCAGGATTGTGACAAAAACTACACCGCATGTTGCAGCCTGGTGTAAAGGCAATACATGCGGTGTGTTCTGGATAATCTAGTAGAGTGAATGGTTGTACTCCAGAGAGAAACATACTTATGCTGTGCAAGTGCTTGTTTCGAGTGCTTTGTTATATTTTGCTAAGAATTGGCTATTGGCCGCGGCGCAGGCAGTAAAATGTTTGCGTGAATAATGTTCTGCTTTTTTACCGATGTTAAAATGTGAGACTGGGCGATGGTATCCCATGACACGAGTCCAGATTTCACATTTTGTTCTCTTGCTATTGTCGACTGTGGATTGGTGTTCCATATGTATGTTGGTTAAGAATAAATAATATGTTGTTTATTTCTCTGCATGTGTACTCGTGTATGTTTTACGATAGTCGGTATCAAATACAGGTGCGTTCGTGATACCCAGTTCATTGTCACAAGTCGGACAGTAGTCGTGTTCACCAGTGAGATATCCATGTTTGGGGCAGATAGAAAACGTTGGTGTGATAGTGATGTAGGGGAGTTTGAAGTTAGAGAGGATTGATTTGACCAAAGACCGACAGGCCGTGCCGCTACTGACGCGTTCGTTGAGATAGCAGTGCAGCACGGTGCCACCAGTATATTTTGTTTGCAATTCATCTTGGAGTTCAAGTGCTTCAAATACATCATCTGTGTAGCCAACTGGGATTTGGGATGAATTGGTATAGTATGGTGCTTCTGTGGTGCCAGCTTGGAGAATGTCTGGATATCGTTTTTGATCTTCTTTGGCAAAACGATAGGTAGTGCCTTCTGCTGGTGTGGCTTCTAGGTTATAGAGATTACCTGTTTCTTCTTGGAATTGGACGAGGGTCTCGCGCATAAAATTAAGCATTTCTTTTGCCATCTGCTGTCCAAACGGGGTCGTGATATTTTCTTTGTCATCAGTGAAATTACGGATTGCTTCATTAAGTCCATTGATGCCGATGGTAGAAAAATGGTTGCGCAGATATCCGAGGTACCGTTTAGTAAATGGAAAGAGTCCAGCATCAATCCAATATTGAATTTCTTTTCGTTTCATCTCAAGGGAGAGGCGAGAGAGTTGCATGAGATAGCGTAAGTTGCCATAGAGTTTTGCTTTATCACCTTTGTAGAGGTGTCCAAGTCGTGCGCCGTTGATAGTGACGACACCGATGGATCCTGTCATTTCAGCAGAACCAAAGAGTCCACCGCCACGACGTTTGAGTTCTGTGAGATCCAACTGGAGACGACAACACATACTTCGAACATCCCCTGGATTCAAATCTGAATTGATAAAGTTTTGGAAATACGGTGTGCCATATTTGGCAGTCATTTCAAAAAGTGGGAGGTTTCTCTCATCATTCCAATCAAAATCTTTTCCAATATTATATGTCGGAATAGGAAAGGTGAAGGTGCGCCCCTTGAGATCACCGGCAGTCATGACTGCAATATATGCTTGGTTGATAATTCTCATCTCACTCTCTAGTTCTCCGTATGTATACGCAAATTCTGTTCCTCCAAGTATAAGTTGTTTTTCTTTGAGATCAGTGGGGCAGTTCCAATCCAGTGTGATGTTGGTAAATGGTGTTTGTGTACCCCATCGTGATGGAATATTGAGATTAAAAACAAAAGATTGCATCTGTTGAAACACGTGAGAATATACTTTTTTGTTGATATATTGTTCTGTCTCTGTGTCAAAAGTGTATTGCCAATCTCTGATCGTGCCTGCTGGTTCAGGTGAGGTGATAGGAAGTTTTCCTATTTCTTCCTTGAGTTCATGTCTGAGTTCGAGTTCGTATTTTTTTACAAATGGAGCAAGATATGTGTCAAAACTAGAAAATGCCTGTGCGCCTGCCCATTCATTTTGGAGTGTACCGAGGAAATTGACCATCTGGGCGACAGCAGAGCTAAGATGTTTTGGTGGACCAGACTCAATACGATTTGGTACACCATTAAACCCTTCTTCAAGGAGTGCGCGTAGTGACCACCCAGCACAATATCCAGAAAACATATCGAGATCATGTATGTGAATGTCTGCACGTCGGTGTGCATCACCAACTTCTGCTGGATAGACAGATGAAAGCCAGTAGTTGGCAGTGATTTTTCCTGCCATATTCAATATCATACCGCCCAGAGAATATCCTTGGTTTGCGTTTGCATGTACTCGCCAGTCTACTTTTTCGAGATATTCTCGAATGGTTGTGTGAGCGTCGATGTGTGGTGCTGATGTGTGTGATTGTGACATACAAATAAATAAAAACCCACCTATGGAATGGTGAGCTTCAAGAGCTTCTCTGAGTAAAAAATAGTGTTTATTATTCTGATTGTTGATTTTTCTGACTATCGATATACACCCGGCGAGGGCAATAAGGGATCATGCAAATCAGTTCGTTGAGTGCAGATCCTACTAGTGTATTGAATGTGTTACATTGTTTGCATTTGATCTCTATTTCACTATCTATGAGCACCCCTTTACACAGTAGCTTTTTGCAGCTACGACAGCGGTATTCTTTATACCATTGTTTGGGTGTGAGTGGTTCCACATGAATACTAGATATAGTAGAATAAAGTGATTTATTACTACAAGATATTGTGTTTCATAGTATAACACATCTTTTTTATTTTAGCAGCAAGTCTGGGTGTGGATAACGTGATAATGCGAAGTGTATTTTATCCATGTTTGGTATATACTAGAAGTATCTTTTTATTCATAAGTATACACATATGATTGTAACTATACACACGACCAACATTGAGACTACACCAGCAATCAAAAAGTATGTGGAGTCAAAAGTGAAAAGTATTGTAAAATTTTATGATGCGGTGGTGAGTATGTCTATTGATATCGGGTTGACATCCAAACACCATAACAAAGGAAAGATTTTTTATGCCGAGGTGACGATTAAGTTACCAAAGAAAACAGTTCGTGTTACCAAAGAAGCAGAAGACCTCTACAAAGCGATTGATAAAGTGCGTGACCATCTCAAACTTGAATTGAAAGAAACCAAAGAAAAGCGCGTGTCTCGTGACAAAAAAGTATTGAGAAAAATGAAAGAGTATCAAGAATAATCACAAAATACACCCTCCTCATTTTTTGAGAAGGGTGTATTAATATATAATGGTGTCCGCCGGCCGAGGTGAGTCGGCCGGCGTGAGCACCTGCGTGTCAGCCCATCCAGGGCCAGAAAGCGCGTCGCCATCGCCCAGCTTGCGCGTCCCAGACTCGCATGAGATTCCCTGTGAAGGTCAACGTGCGACCGTACGGTGGATCGATCTGTGTGCTCTTGTCGATTCCCTGTCGAAGAAACACAGGTTTAGGACCTCGTGCAAGTCTGTGTGCTGTGGCGGCAGGAACCAGGATGGACGTACATGTGTTGGTACTTAAGGATTCCCCCTTGTCTGTGGCCCACCGAGATGGTGAGCAAACTGCGCAAAATATACATAGTTAAGCTCTTTTTGTCAAGCTTTTTTGAGTGGGTAACTCTGTATGGACAGAGGAGGGGAATAGTGGTATGATGCCCTCCGTATATTACCTTTATTTGATATGAATATTCTCTCTGTTCTCTTTGGTGATCAAAACAAAAAGACACTCAAACGCTTCACTCCGCTTGTCCCAAAAATCCAGGCACTTGAACCGCAGATGCAGGCACTCTCAGATGAGTCACTCCAGACCAAAACAGCCGAATTCAAAGACCGTCTTGCAAACGGTGAAACACTCGATGATATTCTCGTTGAGGCATTTGCTGTTGTGCGTGAAGCATCTCGACGTGTGCTGAATATGCGTCATTTTGATGTGCAGATGATTGGTGGCGCTGCGATTCATCATGGGTTTGTCGCAGAGATGCGTACTGGTGAAGGAAAGACACTGGTCGCTACGTTACCGACATATCTCAATGCACTTGAGGGAAAAGGTGTCCATGTCGTGACGGTGAACGATTATCTCGCGAAACGTGATGCGGTCTGGATGGCGCCATTGTACAATTATCTTGGCATGAGTGTTGGTATCATTCAGAATCTGCGCGTGTCATATGTGTATGACAAGGATCAGGTATCAATGAATACTAATCAGGAAAGTAGTGAAGTGGTGGTAGAGGATCAGTTCCTTCGCACGTGTTCACGCAAAGAGGCGTATGCTTGTGATATCACGTATGGTACCAACAATGAATTTGGGTTTGATTATCTGCGTGACAACATGGTGCAGGAGTTTGGTGAGATGGTGATGCGTCAGAACTCTGCGATGCGATTTGCGATTATCGATGAGGCGGATTCTATTTTGATTGACGAAGCACGTACACCATTGATCATTTCAGCGCCAGCTGAGGAGGCGACAGATCAATACTATCGTTTTGCCAAACTTGTGAAACAGTTGGCGGTCAATACTGATTATAATGTCGATGAAAAACTACGTGCTGTAACGCTGACAGCTGACGGTATTGCAAAGATGGAACAGTCACTGGGTATTGAAAACATTTATACCGAAAGTGGTATCGGCGTGGTTCATCATATTGAGCAAGCACTCAAGGCGGAGGTGCTGTTTCGTCGTGATCGTGATTATATTGTCGACGGTGAAGAAGTGGTCATTATTGATGAGTTCACTGGACGCAAAATGCCGGGTCGTCGCTATAGTGATGGACTTCATCAAGCGATTGAGGCCAAAGAGTTGGTTCCAATTAAACGTGAGAGTCGCACTCTCGCGACAATTACATTCCAGAATCTGTTCCGCATGTATGACAAGATTGCTGGTATGACAGGAACAGCAGAGACAGAAAAAGAAGAGCTCTACAAAATTTACGCACTCGACACACTCGTAGTGCCGACCAATCGAGTGGATAGTCGCACCGATCATCCAGATCGTATTTATAAAAATGAAAAAGGGAAAAAGAAAGCGATTGTTGAGAAAATCAAAGAATGTCAGGCAAAACAACAGCCAATGCTCATTGGTACCGCGTCAGTTGAAAAAAATGAAGAACTCTCTGCATATCTCACACAGTGTGGGATTACTCACGAAGTGCTCAATGCCAAAAATCATGAACGTGAAGCGGAGATCATCGCACAAGCTGGTCGTCCAGGTGCGATTACACTGGCGACCAATATGGCTGGTCGTGGTGTGGATATCAAACTAGGAGGAAACCCAATTAGTGAGGAAGAAGCTGAAACTGTCCGCAAAGCGGGTGGACTCTTTGTGCTGGGTACTGAGCGTCATGAGGCACGTCGCATCGATAATCAGCTTCGTGGTCGTGCAGCGCGTCAGGGAGATCCTGGTGAGACACAATTTTTTGTCTCGACTGAGGATGATTTGATGCGTATTTTTGCAGGAGATCGCATGCGCAATCTCATGGAGCGTCTCAATGTGCCAGAGGATATGCCAATCGAACAAGGGATGATCACAAAGATGATAGAGACTGCACAGAAAAAAGTAGAAGGTCATAACTTTGATATTCGCAAACATTTGCTCGAATACGATGATGTGCTCAACAAGCAGCGTGTGGCAATGTATCGTCGACGCAAAGAAGTGCTGACGTTGTCTGGAAATGCAGAATTAAAAATGCAGAATGTAGAATCGCCAGATAGTCTCTCACAATCTCAAATCTCAAATCTGAAATCTGAAATTATTACTGAATCAGGTGAAATTTTAGAAGGGCAAGATGTTCAAACACACAAATCTTTGAAAGATATTATTCTGGAGATGTTTGAACAAGAGATCGAATACATTGTGTCATTTCATACCAATCCAAACTCAACTACTCCTGAGGGTGGTAAATCTAATGAGTGGAACATGCAGGAGATTATTGAAACAGCGAAAACAATGTTGCCTATTGATGATGCAGTATGTGAACAGATTCGTACTCTAGGTATTCATGAGCGAAACAAGATGGATGATATAGAAGCACGAGAAAGTATTGTTTCATTGCTTATTGATGCGGTGCGTGCACAATACGCATTGCTCGAAGAAAATATTGAGGCAGCGAGTCGAGCATTTGGTGCCGTGGGTGAGTCTGACACACAAACACGTGCGATGACTGCGATTGAAAAAGGGATGTTGCTGCGTGCTATTGATTCACAATGGGTCAATCATTTAATCAACATTGATCACTTGCGCAAAAGTATTGGTTTGCAGGGCTATGCACAACGTGATCCACTGATTGAATACAAACGAGAAACATATCATCTTTTCCATACACTCGAAGCAAACATCCAAAAAGAAGTAGTGTATGCGTTCTTTAAAATTTCTGCTGGTCTCAAAATCGCACCAACTATCATGAGTACCGCTGGTGCAATGCTTTCTGGTGCTCAAAAGACGAGTGAAGAAATACAATCTGAAGCCTTGGGTGAACAAGAATCACAGGGTGTTGGAAAAATTGGACGCAACGATGTGTGTCCGTGTGGAAGTGGAAAGAAGTATAAGAAATGCCATGGAAAATAATATAGAGAAATGTTTTTATGTAATATGAAAATAGAGAACATAGTATCAGATAATTATAAAACAAGAGGTAAGTATTCGTTGGCCAAAAAAGTAGATATGGGTAGTTTTTACATGATCTATGTTTCTGGGTTTCAGCCGCCAAAAAATGATACTAATGAAGTAATCACTAAAGATGTTGGAGAGCAAACAAGACTGGTATTTGAAGAAATTAGTGCAGTATTAAATTTAGCAGGATCTCACTTAGATGATGTTGTCAAGTCTGTAATTTATTTGACTGACATGAAAGATTTTGATGTTGTTTCGAGTATAAGAAATGAGTATTTTAAAAATTCAATGCCGGTTTCAACTATGGTAGAAGTGAATAGAATGACTAGAGATGGTGCTAAAATAGAAATTGAAGTAACGGCTATTAAAGAAAAATAATTAATTTTTTAGAGTCGGGAATTAATGTGTTAAATAGATTGAATATTTTATAGTAAGGCATTGTTCGCGGTATATAACATAAGAGATATTGTGGAATGTAATATATTTTATATGAACATCGAAGAACGAATCACTGCAATCGAACAGCGAAATAAACGAGTTGAATTAGAGAAAGCATGGGAAATATCGGTTACACGAAAAATTTTAGTTGCCTTATGCACATATATTGTTATGGTGTGTGTAATGGTGGCACTCAACACTGAACGACCTTACTCTAGTGCACTTATTCCTACATTAGGCTTTCTCCTTTCAACTAGTACCTTTTCCCTTATAAAACGTGTCTGGATAGCTAAAAAACGTAAATAGTATTGACCTTTCTCTCCTTTTATCATACACTGGTGCTCACTATGCAAAAATCTAAAAAACAATATAGTAACACAGCGTCGACCATGTCTTCGCTCTATTGGGGTTTGGCAGGTATTGTCATCCTTTTTCTCTTTACTGCGTCGTTTATTGCTCCAACATACGCAAACAAAGCAATTGATGCAGTAAATAATACAATCGCTTTGGGAATTCCTCGATTTTCTGAGGAACCATTCAAACTTGGTCTGGATCTTCGTGGTGGTGCACACTTAGTATACACCGCAGATGTTAGTGCAACACCGGAGGCAGACAAAACCAAAGCGCTCGAAGGTGCACGTGATGTGATCGAGCGTCGTGTCAACGCACTCGGAGTTGGTGAAGCCAGTATTCGTACTTCAAAAGTAGGGGATGAGTATCGTATTGATGTGGAAATGCCTGGTGTGACTGATGTAGGTGAGGCAATCGCACGTATTGGAGATACTCCTATATTAGAGTTTAAAGAAAAAAATACAGAGCCACCTCGCACTCTCACAGCGGAAGAAAAAAAACAAATTGCAGCGTATAATGCAGAAGCAAAAAAACGTGCAACAAGTGCGTTGAATCGCGTTCGTAAGAATGAAGATTTTGCAACAGTGGCAAAAGAGGTCTCAGAGGACAGTACAAGTAAAAATAACGGAGGAGATGTTGGGTTTCTTGCGAAAGACACTGTAGATGCAACACTCTATACTGCTGTAGCAGAGTTGAAAGATGGACAAGTCCGCTCAACTCTTTTGGATACGCCCGATGCATATTTTGTTTTAAAAAGAAATACTACAAAAGATGGTGCAAAATTTGCTGATGTCAGTCATATTTTGATTTGTTCCAAAGATATACCAGGGTGTGGTAGTACACTAAGTGATGAAGAGGCAAAAGCAGAAGCAGAGAGAATATATGGTCTTGCAACTGCAAACAATTTTGCTGAATTAGCAAAAGAATATTCTCAAGATCCTACATCTGCTACTATGGGTGGTTCGCTTGGTGAATTAAAACAGGGCATTCTTGCAGAACAATTACCAACGCTTGATACAGCTATTTTTGCAGCAGAATCCAATCAAATTATTGGACCAGTACAAACAGAGCTTGGATATCACATTGTATATATACAAAATAAAGCAGTATCAAAAGAATATCAAACTCAACTTATTTCTATTGGAAAACAAACCGAAGCAAGTGTTCTCGGACCACAAGATCCATGGAAATTTACTGGATTATCAGGAAAACAACTTTCTCGAGCTGAGGTGGTCACTGATCCACAAACTGGCGCTGCGATGGTTTCGCTAAAATTCAATGATGAAGGTACGCAGCTATTTGCTGATATTACAAAGAAAAATCTCAAACAACCTGTGGCTATCTTTTTGGATGGTGTACTATTGTCTGATCCAGTTGTACAGGTAGAAATTACCAATGGTGAAGCGGTGATTTCGGGTGTGGGTACTATAAAAGATGCGCAACTGCTCGCGCAGCGTCTCAATGCTGGTGCTTTACCCGTACCAGTAGAACTTGTCTCACGAGAAACTATTGGAGCAAGTCTTGGGGCAGAGTCATTAAGTCGAAGTATGAAAGCTGGGATTATCGGTTTGGTGATCGTTATGGTATTGATGACACTGTATTATCGACTTCCTGGGTTCCTTGCTACTATCTCACTTGCACTGTACATCACACTGACATTATCAGTATTCAAAATGATGGGTGTGACCATGACTCTTTCAGGTATTGCTGGTTTGATTCTTTCTGTGGGTGTTGCTATGGATGCAAATGTGCTGATATTTGAGCGTATGAAAGAAGAGCTACAACGTGGTAGAAGTCTAAAGAATGCAATGGAAGAAGGATTTGTTCGCGCCTGGTCCTCTATTAAAGACAGTAATGTGTCAACGTTAATTACCGGATTGCTACTTGCTTGGATTGGCACTAGTTTTGTTCAAGGATTTGCAATCACGCTCGCACTTGGTGTTGTCATCAGTATGTTTACTGCAATTACAATCACTCGTGTTTTCTTGCGTATTGTCGTTACCTATTTTCCGTCCCAAGGACACTGGTTGTTTCTTGGATATACCAAAAAAAGTTCTTAATTGAGCCTGTATGATTCAACTTCTTGACTATCGAAAAATTTCTCTTTCTCTTTCGGCTACGTTGTTTGCATTGAGTATTCTTGCCATGGTGTTTTTTGGCCTCAATGTTGGTATTGATTTTACCGGAGGTTCATTGCTTGAGGTAGAGTTTACTAGTTCTCGTCCTGCCGTAGAAGAAGTATATGGTGCATTGAAACCGCTAGATTTGGGTGGTGTGGTTGCACAGCCAGTTGGTGACCAAAATATGATTATGAAGATGAGGTATATTGATGAAACACAGCATCAGCAGATTTTAGGTGTTTTGCGAGATACTTTTGCACAAGATGGTATCAATACTGTGCTCGAACGTCGTCTGGATACTATTGGGCCATCTGTAGGTGAACAGCTTCGTAATAGAGCGCTGTATGCGGGGGTTGCTGTCCTTCTTGCTATTTTGGGATATATTGCTTTTGCTTTTCGTGGTGTGTCACGACCAATCCCATCATGGCAGTATGGTGGCGCGGCCATTATTGCTTTGGTGCACGATGTGGTGATTACTATGGGTGTATTTGCTGTGCTTGGTCACTATTTTGGTGTAGAACTTGATATTGCTTTTGTAGTAGCGATGTTGACAGTGCTTGGATATTCAGTAAATGATACGATTGTGGTCTTTGATCGTATTCGTGAAAATCTTCTTCATGATGGTCCACGTCAGTTTACTCAAACTGTAAATAATGGTATCAAAGAAACACTGGTTCGCTCAATCAATACGGGTATGGCAACACTTATTTCTCTTACTGCTCTTTTTGTGCTAGGGGGAGATAGTATCCGTTATTTTTCATTAGCGTTAATTATTGGTATTATTCTTGGTACATACTCATCAATTTTTGTGGCTAGTGCGTTGTTGGTTGTCTGGAATGAACATATGATTAAAAAAGAGAGTAAGGTATAGATGCCGATTCGTTGAAAACCAGAGTATTGGTACTCTGGTTTTTTTGTGCTATACTATAAGTATATGGCAATGAGTGATAAACAAATGACACACCTCGTGTGTGCATGTACAACCGGCGTTAGTTTATTCGCTTGGTTTGGTGGATACTTCTCTGGGAGAGAGGGGTGGTGGTGGACAATTGTGCTTGTCGCGGCTGTCTATTTTATCACCCTCGGTGTTCTTTCAGGTGGTGGTCATCATTAGTACAGTGTACATATGGAGCTCTATTTTGGTTTTTTTTCGATTGATCTCACGAGCATCGTGACCTATCTGCAGGAAGCGGGTCCTGTCAATCTGGTGTTGGCATTTTTTGCGTTAGGTGGTTGGTTATTACCGATAAAATACTTTGTTCATACTGCATCACATACTCTTGAGCACCGTGCTTCGCATCGTGTTACACATGGCTGGAAATGGGTGACACTTGCTATTGATATGCCACAGATGAATGTACAGACACCGATGGCAGTAGAGCAAATGTTTGCACATCTTGCTGGAGCACTCGATGGTACTGATTTTAAAGGAAAATATTGGACAGGGTTTGCGCAAAAATATTTTAGTTTTGAAATCGTCAGTATTGAAGGGTATATTCAGTTTATTGTTCGTACTGAAGAAAGTCTTGCTGATTTAGTCCAGACAGCCCTATATGCACAGTATCCAGAGGTAGAGATTACAGAGATAGAAGATTATATTGATTTGGTTCCAAGTACGATTCCAAATCCAACTCATGAAGTGTGGGTGTCTGATTTTGGTTTGGCTGAGGATGATGCATATCCTATTCGTTCATATAAACAATTTGAGCATAGTATCTCAAAAGATACTGTACTAAAAGATCCAATGGGGACTTTTTTGGAAAGCTTTACGCGTATTGGTCCTGGAGAACAAATGTGGTTTCAAATTATTGTTGAGCCTATTGATAATAGTTGGAAAGCATCCGCAATTAAAAAAATAAATGAGATTATTGGTGCAAAAGCAGATCATCATGGGCATGGTAATCCAGTTGCAGATGCGTTTGTAAAGTATTCTATGCAGACAATTGTAACGATGGGGGATTATGCGTTTAATCGTCCTCCTAGTGCTGCGCATGATGAACATGCATCTGATGATGGTCCTCCAAATCAATTATCATATCTCACACCAGGACAAAAAAAGATAGTTGAATCAATGGAAGACAAAATCTCCAAAATTGGCTTTAAGGTAAAAATGCGTGGTGCGTATATTGCCAAAAAAGAAGTGTTTAAAAAAAGTCGTGCAGTCACTTCTTTGGTCGGAGCGATTAACCAGTATAATGTTCCAAGTGCTAATTCCATCGTACCAAAAGATAAAAATAAGAAAAAGAAAAAAGTACCTGCGCCAAAATTATTTAAGGCATATCGAGAGCGTGATCTGGGTGCAGGTGCGCCTACGTCAATATTAAATATTGAAGAATTGGCAACAATTTGGCATTTCCCAATGTCACATGTCAAAACACCGCTGGTACAAAAGGCTTCTATTAAATATGTCGAACCACCTTCTGGCTTACCTACAGAATCAATTGGTGCTGTTTCAGTTCCTCTTGAGGTGAGTAAAAAGGAACATATCACCAAAACACCATCGGTATACGACACTGATTCTGGGCCACAGTATGGGTCTGGACAGCAGTTTGGATGACTTTTACTACAATACGTGGGCACTACAGCAGAGAAACACACTGCCTTTGACATTTGAGTGTTTTGATGATAGTATTCGCGTGTTTTATTATTTTAATTGGTCAAGTGTTGTGGTGTTTTTTGTGTTATAGTGACTATGTGGATCAAAAATATTCTCAAAGATAATCGTAACATCCTCGCCCTTTCGCCAATGGCGGATATGACTGACTCTCCATTTTGTCAGATTGTTCGTGTTATTGGTGGTGCTGATGTGGTCTATCGTGAGATGGTGTCAGCCGAAGCGCTGGTACGGGAGAACAAGAAGACACTCGATATGACTGATTTTGTTCCTGCTGAACGTCCAATTGTGCAGCAGATTTTTGGATCAGATCCACTTACTATGGCTCATGCGGCGAGTATTGTGATGGAACATGCCAATCCAGAGGGGATTGATATTAACATGGGTTGTCCTGTATATAAGATTACGAGTAATTTTAATGGCTGTGCGCTCATGAAAGATCCTGTGGCGGCAGGAAATATTATTCGTGAAATGAAACGTGCAATTGGTGATACACCGTTGTCAGTCAAAATTCGCCTCGGTTGGAGTGATCCAGATGAATGTCTGACGTTTATTCCTATCATTGAAGATGCTGGCGCTGACCTTATTACCATTCATGGACGTACCAAAGCACAAGGGTATAGTGGTGTGAGTGATTGGGTTCGTATTGGTAAAGCAAAGCAAATTGCTCGTGTACCACTGATCGCTAACGGTGATATTCATAAACCTGCACAAGTAGAAAAAGCGCTTAAAATCACTGGTGCTGATGGTGTTTTGATCGCTCGCGGCGCACTGGGAAATCCATGGTTTTTTTCACAAGTACTTGGAAACACCGACACAATTGTTTCAATGGAAGAGCGAAAACAAATTGTCCTAAAACACGCGAGACTTCATATCATTCGTTATGGTGAAAAGGGTATGGTGACATTTCGCAAACATCTGGCGTGGTATTTCAAAACAGATCGTATCGGATATGAACTTCCAGGCGTCAAGGATATTCGGATGCAGTTGATGAAAATATCGACATATCAGGAGTTAGAAGATGTACTCAAACAATTGCATTAAAAAATCCACTCGTCTATGAGCGGATTTTTTTTTGTGCACATTGAGCTGTGTTTGCAAGAAGATGAGCGACGGTGATAGGTCCGACACCACCAGGTGTGGGGGTGACAGCAGATGCTTTATGTACTATTTCATCAAAAATAATATCTCCAACCATCTTCCCATTTACAAAATCAATCCCAGTATCTATCACAATCGCACCTTCACGTATCATATCTCCTGTCAGGATACCATGTTTACCAACGCCAGTGATAATAATGTCAGCATTGAGACATTTTTCTTTTGTATCTCGTGTGGCGGTGTTTATCGTTGTGACACTTGCACGAGCGTTGATACACATGACAGTGAGTGGTTTACCCACCAGTGCCCCCACACCAATCAGTGTGACGTTTTTGCCAACTAAGTCTATAGAAAGGCTTTCAAGAATAGAAAACACGGCTGCAGGAGTCGGTGGAAGGATTTCTTGGGTATTCATGAGTAATTTCCCTTGATTCTCATTGGTGAGGCAGTCTACGTCGATGCTTGGGTCAATTGCGTTAAGAACAGTTGGTGTATAGAGATGATCTGGAATAGGGAGTTGGACGATTAATCCTGTCAATTTGTTTTCTGCCTGGATTCGTTTCATCTCTTTCATCAACTCAATCTCAGTAATATCCGCTGGGTAGGTAAAGAGATCAAAACGAATACCGAGTTTTTCAGCAGCCTCACCTTTTTTTCGTACGTATGTTGCAGATGGTTTATCATCACCAACAAACACAACGCCAAGATGTGGAGTGACACCTTTATCTATACATTCAGCCACCATTTTTTGTGTATTAGTGTGAATGCTTTCTGCAATAATTTTACCATCTATAATGTTATTTTTGATCATAATATACCTTAGTATAGCAGAAAAAATGTTTTTTGTAAATATGTCCAACGGCTTGTATTTTTTATTCAATTTGGTATGATAGTACGCATATGCATACACCAAAACTTCTTTTGCTTTTTGCTGGCGGTACCATTGGTATGGTACATAATTCTCAAACCGGCGCATTGGAACCAGCCGCCTCTGCCTTGGAACTTTTGCAACATATCCCAGAACTTCATGAAATTGCCGATATAGATTTTGAGTTGATTGATAATGTGGACAGTTCAAACATGACACCAGACCATTGGCAACGTCTGGCACAACGTATCGCTGATACATATCATCAGTATGAGGGATTTGTAATTGCTCAGGGAACCGATACCATGGCATACACCGCTAGTGCGCTTTCTTTTGCTCTCGGTAATTTAGGAAAACCTGTAGTGTTGACTGGATCGCTGATTCCTTTGAGTAAGGTAGGATCAGACGCGAGAAATAACCTAGTCTATGCGTGTATGACAGCTTCTCTTGATATTGCTGAAGTATGTATTGTACTTTCCAACACTATCTTGCGAGGGAATCGTGCAAAAAAACACCATGAATCATTTGTTGCAGCGTTTCACTCTCCTAATTTCCCCCCACTTGGAGAATTGGGACGTCCAATCATGCTAAACGAATGGTGTAAAAAAAGACACACAAATACGCTTGAACTCAGAGCAACGTTTGATCATCGTATTATGGTAGTTCGCTTATTCCCCGGTCTGGATCCACAAAATATTATGCAATTGCTTGATATGGGGAATATTCGCGCACTTATAATAGAGGGATTTGGCCCTGGGAATGTACCCTTTTTGAACCATTCTATGATACCCGTCATTGAGCAAGCCACATCAAAAAACATTCCAGTGATTATTGCAAATCAGATGGAACATGGGAAAACGAATCTCGAAGCGTATGGGGCTGGTTTACGCGCTGCGCAAGCTGGTGCGATCGGTGCTGAAGATATGACAGTGGAGGCCATTATTACCAAGACGATGTGGGCTCTCGCAGTGACGGCAGACATAGGTGTTTCAATACAAAAAATACTTCAAACAAATTACGCCGGTGAGATGCATGTATAGAGTAGAAATACTCTATATTTTTTTTGGAAATAACACTGACAGAAGTAAAGACATGCTTAGTGCACTCATGATAATACCAAATGACATGAGTGATGAGAGGTGAATATGGAAAATACCTGCAAGCATTTTGGCACCGATGAACATGAGAATAAAAGCAAGTCCTTTTTGGAGATAGTGAAATTTATGTACAACACCCTCGATGAGAAAAAAGAGTGCGCGAAGACCCATGATAGCAAAGATATTTGAAGTAAAGACAATAAACGGATCCTGTGAAATTGCAAAAGCGGCAGGAATAGAGTCTACTGCAAAGATAATATCAGTCGCTTCGACAAGAAGCACTATCATAAACAATACTGTTGCGTGCCATTTGCCATTTTCTTTCAAAAAGAACTTACCATCATGATAGTTGGTAGTAAACGCAAATATCTTTTTTGCCCAGCGTAAGATAAAATGGTTATTGAAATCTGCATGTTCTTCTTTCTTATCTTTGAGTAACATGACACCTGTGTACAGTAAAATAGCTCCAAAGATGTAGAGTACCCAGTGGAATTGACTAATAATAAATGCGCCTAGTCCAATAAATATGGCTCGAAAAACAATTGCACCCATAATACCCCAAAAGAGTACTCGGTGATAATATTTTTCTTCAAGCCCAAAGAAGCTAAAGATGAGGAGAATGACAAAGAGATTGTCCACGGAAAGCATTTTTTCAGTGACATAGGCACTCATAAACGCTGCTGCCTGCTCTCCGCCCATGGACATGTAGATGAGTGCTCCAAATACACAAGAAATACCTACCCAAAAGAGCGATTGTAAAAAAGCAGATTTGAGTGAAATTTTGTGTGCTTTTCTATTTAGAAAACCTAAATCAACAATTAAAAAACCGATAATAATTGCGGCAAATAAATAAAAAAGGTTGATTTCTGCAGCCAACATAGGATGTGTTGTTAGAATGTTACATAGTGCTCGGGGACCTGGATTCGAACCAAGATAAACAGGTCCAGAACCTGTTGTCCTACCATTAGACGATCCCCGAATAATAACGAACGTCAGTATAACACATCTCCGCGTGTTTGTAAATCCCTCAATAGTGGGGTGATATGTGCTATGTCAGACCATGTATACCCAAGATTCAAAAACGCTTTTTCATTGGCAAATGGAAATAATGTTTTGTTTTTATATAAAAATACAGTTGATGAGTCACTCGATTTCACTACAGCACCTGATTTGAGTATCTTTTTTTCATTGTCAAGCGGTGAATGATTGGTTTGTATTTCAATACCATCGGTGTATCCATCTGCATCAGTATCAGCTGATATAAGAGATGTAGTGTAGTGTAATTCTTGGTTTTTTGTGAGTCCATCACTATCTCCGTCAGTTTCACCATTTTGACGTATGTCAGGAGAGGTAAAAATCATACGTTTTGGTGCTCGTGTTATATCAACAGTATCAAAATCTCTATTGGCGTCAAGAAGTGTTTGGTAGGAGTATCGATAATTTTCTCCATACCGTGTGCCAGGTTCTTGGGTAATAAACTCTTCTGTTGATTCGTCATATCCAGAGATAACAAGTACATGGTATGGAAATGTGCCTCTAAAATGAGGATTTTTGAGCAAATCTGCCATGACAGGAATGATAATAGGACGCCCAGCGTCTAATTCATCGTGTATCTGTTTTAGTGTGGGATTATCAATAACTACCGCTTCCCAAGAAAGAAATTGGTTGATAAGAGTAGTGATGGTATTTGCTGATTCGTCTAGGCTTTTTCCTATGTATGTTTGTTTGATGTGAAATATATCGAGTATCTGTTGCTTTGCTGCTGCTTTAGAAAACGAACGTACATCTCGATAATAGGCATCCACCATTGCAATACTTGTTTCTTCACATGCATTGTGCCATGGTTCGTTCCAATTTCCATACGGTGCTTGTGATGTAAACGGAATGGAAATATTTTTGGTATATACTATGTCTGCTGATACTGCGTACATAAAACAACATAGTATATACACAAAAAGATATATACGATATTGCTGTTTCATATACCTACGCAGAAACAATTTGACCACCAAACGCTGTGGTGAGATCTTGAAGTGGAGCTGTGGAATCTTGCACATTTGATTCTTGGTTTGTGACCACAACATCAATAGAGATATATGGCACAGATAAGAGTGTTGCAAGAGCGGTTGTGAGTGTTGTGTATGATTTTGCCTGTTTTATTTTGTCACTATGAAAACTATAGGGGACTGAAATAGTGATAGTAGTGTCTTTAACATCTACTATTTCTGCCATATGAACGATAAACGCAAGAGAGGGGGAATTGTTTTCAATATATGTAGTAAATGCTCTCCATATGTCACGAACCTGCTCTTTGGTAATAGATATTATCTGTGTTGTTGTGTCAACATGAGTGGTTTGCGTCTGTGTTTGTTGGTTTGGTGCTAGTTGAGTGGTAATGGGTGGAGATGATTTGGGTATTACTGTCTCTGTTACTGAAGTAGTAGTGGGCTTGGTAGTTGTATGTGTGGTAGGAATTTGTAGTACTTCCTTTACAGCAGAGACATGGTTTGGTGTTGGTGAAGTGGTGTTTTGTGCCAACCATGTATATATGACGAGTTCTAGCGCGTAGGATGGAAGAGGAAGGACATCGATCTGTCGTTGGCGTTCTACCACAATATCAAATAAAGAGAGTACAGTATTGGTATTTGCTGTGCCGAGTAATTCTTTGATCTCTGCTTCTGTGAGAAGTTCTCCGTGAGGAATTGTCTTTGTGGTAGTGTAAACCAATATAGCACGGAGTATTTCAAGTATGCGCTCCATGAGAGATTTGACATGTTGACCCTGTTCTTGAGCCTCTACGACGCATGTAATAGCTTGTTGTGCGTCATTTATGAGTATCGCCGTAAGATATGATTTGACCCATTCATCCGCTGCAACTGGAAAAAGAGTGTTTGCGTCTGTTATTGTGATATCTTTTTTACCCAAACCAAGGAGTTGATCCAAAAAACGAACAGCATCACGTCCACAACCACCGCTTTTACGTACAATACGATCAATGATTGTGTTATCAATAGTAACACCCTCACGTGTTGCAAGAGATGTTATATGAGTGTGCAAAATGTCGTCTGGAATATTTTTAAAATGAAAATGCTGACAACGAGAAATAATAGTGTCAGGAAGTTTTTCTGGTTCTGTCGTAGCGAGCACAAAAACAACATGTTTGGGCGGTTCTTCGAGTGTTTTCAAAAGTGCGTTGAATGCACTTTTGCTCAACATGTGTACCTCATCGATAATAAATATTTTGTAGGGGAGTGAGGTGGGGCGTGTATTGGCTGACTCTATGATAACTTCTCGGACATGATCAACACCTGTATTACTTGCGGCATCAATTTCAATGATATCAATAGCTGATCCATCGGTAATACTGATGCAGGTGGCACATGTATTGCATGGTTCGGCTGAATGTTCTGCCTTATGCGTACACGAGAGTGATTTGGCGATGATACGTGCTGTAGTAGTCTTACCGACACCACGAGGACCAGAGAATAGGTAGGCATGTGCAGTCCGACCAGTCAATATCTGGTTGGAAAGAGTGGTTGTAATAATGTCTTGTCCAAGTACATCAACAAAAGTTTGTGGACGGTAGGTGTGATAGAGAGCCATACATGGAAGAGATATAAACATTGACAGTATAGCTTTTTTTAGACAGTCTGTAAACCAGCAATTTTGACGCTAGTAGAGTTATACCCTCCCTGTGCTTGCGTCTTTTTTGCCCCCTATGCTATACTGTGGATAACCTCACTTAAGAGGAAATACATTTATTCTTTACGTTTACTTGGTATGCCAAGAAAAGCAAATCCAGCATTGATGAAACCAATGACTCTTTCTGCAACATTGCAGGCAGTCGCAGGTGCAGGTCCAATGCCACGTGGTCAAGTTATGAAGAAGGTTTGGGAGTACATCAAAAAGAACAAACTCCAGAATCCAAAGAATATGCGCAACATCATCGCTGATGAAAAATTGCTTCCACTCTTTGGAGGAAAGAAAGAGGTAACAATGTTTGAGATGACAAAATTAATCTCAACACACCTAAGTTAATTAGGGAAGTAGTCAATAATTAGAAAATAATTAAAACCCCGTCTATAAAAAGATGGGGCTTTTATTTATATTCGTTCAATCGTTGTCCACGTATTTCCACCGCCCTCTGGCACGAGAATAGTGACATGTTGTCCAGGGATAATCTTGTAGAATGTCGCACATGCTAGTAGGAGCTTATAACGATGCTGTTCATGAATGATAAACCATTGACGTAAGTCTGTATCATACCATGTTTCACCAATGACTGTTGTACGTTTGACTGGACCAATTTGTTTATAAAAAAATTTACCTTGTGGTGTAATGGTGAGCTTAAGGAAATCGCCTTCAACCAATTTTGATTTGCTTGCGTAGTTTGGGCTAATGTCGTATTCTTTTCCATCTGAGCCCATCATCTTGTTTCCTGTAAACACGCCTTCAATTACCATACCACTAGAAATTTGTGGTTGTGTATATGTTGGGGCGTAGTCAGATTGTAATTGTACAGGTGATGTTGTCTGAAAAGAAGCGTCAATCGTTCGGATTAACTCATTGATCTGATCCTGTATTTCGTAGAGTTTTTTGCGAATAAGATCTGTATGTAGTAATTGTGGCTGTATTGTTGTTTGTCTGGCTGACTCTTGGTCTATTGGTGTGTACTCGTCTGTAGTGGGGGAAGTATTTGGCGTAAATGTGATATCAGGGAGATCACTAAATTTATCTTGCAACAGATCGTGAAGAGGATCCATGGACATAGTATATTGGTATTATATGTGTATGTTAATAAGTTGTTATATTACAGTGAGGCTTCGATCATATCTGTTTTTGAGGCACTTTCACCTCCACCGAGTTTCGTACGTTCAAGTATTTCTGCCTCAACAATGCGCCTGTCACGGCCATATTTGAGACGTGAGAGCTCTTTGAGGGCTGCTGCAAGCTCAGGATTACCCTTACGTGGTGGATGTGCATTGAGGAGAAATGGTTTACTTGCTTGGTTGTCAATGAGCATTTTAGCATAAAAAGAAAATTTCGGTGTGTTTAGGAGATCGTGTGCACCAAACACTGGAGCAAATTCTTTGGCCAAAATTTCACTATCTTCCGGTCCAATACGACCAATCATCATCGTACCGACGTTTCCAAGCACCGCATCTTTGATATCTGATCTTCCTTTATCATCCGTGAGTTGTCCCATGTACTGATGTGCAATAATGAGGTCAAGTTTATATTTACGTGCCTCGGAGAGAATAGTACTGATAGAATCAGTAATAAAGTTTTGGAACTCATCGATGTAGAGATAAAAATCTTTACGATCTTCCTCGGCCATATCAGCACGTGCCATAGCTGCCATTTGAAGTTTTGCGACAATGATAAGACCGAGTAGTTTTGCATTTACTTCACCAGTACGACCTTTCGCGAGGTTGACGAGAAGAATTTTTTGTTCATCCATCACTTCACGAAAACTAAATCCTGATCGCTGTTGTCCCATGATATTGCGCATCATTTCATTGCCCACAAAACGACCGACTTTGGAAATCAGATACCCAAGCATTTCGGATTTGTGGAAATCACTTGTCTTTGCCATTTCTTTTTCCCAAAACGCACGCACGACAGGATCCGTTAATTTTTTGAGGTATTCTTTGACATATGCATCATCGGTAAACATGCGTGGAATATCGATAACGGTCCCAGAATCATTGATATCTGCCATCAATGTCAACATAACATTACGCATGTTATGCTCAAACATTGGACCAATCATTTCAGGTGGGAACAGTTTGTAAAAAATGCCGATCATTTCTTGGACAGCAAAATCTTTTTGATCATCATTTTTGACCTCAAGCATATTCAGACCGATTGGTCGCTCAAGATCAGACGGATCAAAAATAATCACATCGTCAGCTCGTTCTTTGGGTACATGTTCAAGCACTGCTTCTACTAGATCGCCGTGTGGGTCGACTACACAGACACCTTTTCCATCAAGAATGTCTTGAATAGCAAGATTGGCAATGGTGACCGATTTACCACTTCCTGATTTTCCAATGATGTAGAGGTGTCGTCTGCGATCAGCTTCCTTAATATAGACATCCTGTTTGTGTCCACGATAATCAACAAATCCCAAAAGAAGACCCGACATAGGTAGGTTTGTGGGCGGAGGAGCTTGGCGACCGTGAAGCCAGTGGATATTTGGGGTTTCAGTAGAATGAAGCGGTAGGTGCCACAGTGATGCCATTTCCTCAGTATTGAACAATATACGTTTATTTTCTTGGAATGAACGATAGATAAAATCTCGAATAAGTTTTTTTTGATTTTTTGGAATAACTGCCTTAAAGCTATTTCCATACCGATACATGTTGTATTGGGTAAAGGAATTGAGCATGTTGTCCAAATTAAGCTCAGCAATCTCTTTTTCTTTAGAAACAGATAACAATCGAACAGTTACTTCCATTCCACCTTTACTCATTTTTTGCTCTATGCCTTTGAGCATTTCTTCTTCCATTTGTGAGAGACGATATTCTTGCTTGACACCATCTTTACTGTGGTTAGCTACAAACATTTCGTAGAGTACTGAGGCTGTTTTTTTTATTACGGTGAGTATTGGAGAGTGGTGGGTGGAAACTGCTTCAAATTTTTTCCCTTTTTTTACTTCACGGACAATGTGTACACCAGTAGAACGCCATTTTTTTGGTGCTGAACGAATTACAAACTGTATTGCTGCTGCACTATCATGTTCAAAAATTTTTGCCATGGTATTGAGTGTTGCAGAGAGCGGATCTGAATCCATTTGACGAAATGTTTTGAATGGGAATACTGATGGATTTTGTGCCAAGAGATATCCACCTACGATAGTACTATCATGAGTAAAAAGGTTGTAATCTACAATCTCTTCAATTTCTGCATATGGATACTGTGCTTGAATCTGTTGCTCGATAAATGGTTGCCATTTTTTCTGAACCTCAACATAAAAATAGATGAGGTGATTGCGAACCACAATTTCAAATGTAAAAGTATCGTCGCGTCCAAAAAACCATGCGCGAAAACCATGTTGTACTTTGAGGCCTGCGAGTGTCGAAAAAAGAGTTTCGGTAATACCAATCTCCTCTCGAATTTGTTCAAGCCTATCATCTTGTCCTGTCGATCCACCTTGTCCCTCTGATTTTCGTTCTTTTGGTACTGTAATTTGAAGCACGACACGGTTAAACGCCTTTTGCGCCTTATTTCCTTCTTGTACAAATATACGAATAAGTGAAAGAATAACAAATATGCCAATACCACCGAGAATCAAAAGGAGAAGCACAAAAAGAATGTCACTACTTGCAAGTGATGTGTTTGTGTATGGTGATGAATTTGACAAAGAAAACTGAAACATAATCATCACTTTTGTTTGTTTTTAAGTGCAAGAATTTTATCTGCTTTAATTTTTGCTTCTTGTTCAAGAAAAAACCTGTTGACACCAGGAAGGAGCTTGAGCCAATCCATCAACAATGAAAATATTTTTTTGACTTTGACGTGCGTTGCACGAAGAAGATCTCGAATCTGATATGCTGTTTGTTCACCTTTGATCTTAAACAGTTCACGATCTGCTGGTGGTAATTGCACAAATGCATCTCGTAACCCTTCTTCCATGATTTTCTCTACTTCAACCGAGATGGTGTCACGTACAGGTGCTGCAGGTGTTTTGTTTTGACCTTTTTTACCAAGAAGTGACCGAATACCCTGTACTGCTTGTTCTTTATCCTGCTGTGGCTCCTCTGTAATTCCACGTTCTTTTTCTGTTGGTGTATGCTCAAGAGTAGGTTGCATTTCAGCACCATTTTGTGGTATATGTTCCTGTGAGTCTGAGTGTTTAAGGAGATCTTTTTCTTGCATAAAGTGCAGTGTAGATATAGTATACCAAATAGCAATAAAATCGCATAGTGTATATGTCGTCATCAGTAGAAATTCAGACAATCAAAGATAGACTTGATGTGGTGACAGTCATCGGACAGTACGTCCAGCTCAAACCAAGTGGTATTAATCACAAGGGTCTTTGTCCGTTTCACAAAGAAAAATCACCATCGTTTATGGTCAACCGCGATCGGCAGAGTTGGCATTGTTTTGGTTGTGCCAAGGGCGGTGATATTTTTACCTTTATCCAAGAAATAGAAGGAATGGAGTTTGTGGATGCACTCAAATATCTCGCAGATCAGGCAGGTGTCACTTTGACAAATACAGCAGTGAGTAAAGAGCATGCCAATGAAAAAACACGTCTCAAAGAAATTACTCATGAGGCACAAAAATTTTTTCATGGATTTTTGACAAAAATGCCGCAGGCGGCAGACGCACGTGCCTATTTGTCCCAACGTGGGTTGACGCAAGAAACAATTGAATATTGGGGGATTGGTTTTGCGCCAGAGCAATGGGATTTACTCACGCAGTATTTACTCAAAAAGGGATACAGTATCGACGAGCTTATCAAAGCTGGGGTGACAGTACAAAAAGAGGGTGCTGATGTGCGATCTTTACGTGGATTTTATGACCGATTTCGTGGACGTATTATGTTTCCTATTTCAGATCATCATGGCGCTGTAGTTGGATTTACCGGACGTGTCTTGGTAGAAAACGAACATTCTGGGGGAAAATATGTCAATACGCCACAAACAGCGCTGTTTGATAAATCTCGCCTAGTTTTTGGACTTGATCGAGCAAAAAAAACAATTCGTTCGACTGGAAAAATTGTATTGGTTGAAGGGCAAATGGATGTAATAGCGTGTCATCAGGCAGGTATGACCAACGTGGTCGCAAGTAGTGGTACAGCATTGACAGAGGAACATGTAAAACTATTGTCTCGATATGCGACCACCGTTGCCATGGCATTTGATCAGGATAGTGCAGGCATTGCTGCAGCAAAGCGTGGTATTGAGGTGGCGCTGAGTCAAGGATTACAAGTTAAAGTAATTACTATCCCGGATGGATTTGGGAAAGATCCAGATGAGTGTGTTAAAAAACATAAGGACGTTTGGTTTGCATCGGTTGAGCAGGCACAGGATGTGATTCCGTGGTATTTTGATAGAACATTTGCTCAAAAAGATATACAAAATCCTCGTGTAAAACAGCAAATTGCTGATGAATTACTGCCTTTATTATTGAGAATGCCACATGTTGTGGAGCGAGATCACTGGATACGTGAACTTGCGTCCAGATTGCAGACAGATCCGGCAGTACTAGTAGAACAGACTAAACAAATGCAAAAAATAATAAAAATGAGTAAACCAACAACGTCTATTTCAACTACACAAACTGCAGAAGTTACTACAGTGCCAGCAAAAATGACTGAAGATCGTTTGTCTCTTTTAGTTGAGCGCCTTTTGATGCTTGTATTTTTGCGTCCTGAATCACTGTTGATGTATGGACCACAGTTTCCTGATGTCTCTGGTATGTTATCCACAGCACCACTAGGGGGTCTTTACGAAATCATAAAAAACAGCTATACTGAGGCTAATATTGAGTCACTTCGTGCAAAAATCTCTGATACAGAGGTGAAAGAGCAATTTGATATCCTTAGTATGAAGGCGGAACTAGAGTTTTCGCAACTTCAGACAAGTGACATTAACAAAGAAATTTCTCTTATTCTCAAAGAAGTAGTATTAGATTACAAACGACAAAAACGCTCACAGTTACTACGTGATATTGAAATTGCAGAGCGAAACGGGCAAGGCGATCGTGTGACAGAATTGTTAAAACAATTTCAATCTATTCAATAATTTTATTTATAGTTGTACTCGCATGAGCATTAAACGATCCCAAAAAAGATCGTCTGTTGCTACTCGTGGAGGGGCTAAAAAGGTGCCTTCAAAAATAGTAGCACGGAAAGGTATTCAACCAAGTAAATCAGTGGTTCAAAAAAAACAAATTACATCATCTAAAAAACCTATTAATAAGTTGGTTAAAAAATCAATTCCAAAACAAACCACGTCATTTAAGCCACGTCCACCAGCATCACCTGATCAGGTACCAACCGAGCCAACTGTGGAGCTCATGTGGCAAACAATTGATAAATCCCGTTCTCGTGGGTTTATTACAGAAATTGAAATTTTACGTTTATTCCCACATGTCGAACATTTCCTTCAAACATACGAAGGATTTCTTGACGTGTTAGATAAATGTGCTGTTTCTGTTGTCTCAGGTGCAGAAGGGTTGCTTGGAGCACGTAAAGAACAAAAAGAGTTTCTCAATCGTATTCAGGGAAAACAACCTGATAGCGTCACTGGATCTTTTGATCTCGGCACTATTTCAGAGGATTCAATCCAGATGTATCTACGCGAAATTGGAAAAATTCCATTGCTCGATGCTGAGACAGAAATCTCACTTGCCAAACGAAAAGAAAAAGGGGACAAGGAAGCTGAGCGCATGCTTATTGAAGCAAACTTGCGTCTGGTCGTCTCAATCGCAAAGAAATTTGTAGGAAAACGTCTATCATTACTTGATTTGATTCAAGAAGGAAACATTGGTCTCTTTCGTGCAGTCAAAAAATTTGACTATCGTCGTGGGTTTAAATTCTCTACATACGCGACATGGTGGATTCGTCAGGCGATTACTCGCGCACTCGCAGATCAATCACGCACCATTCGTATTCCAGTGCACATGGTTGAAACCATCAACAAATTTATGCAGGTCTCTCGCAGGCTCTTGCAAGATTTGGGACGTGACCCAACCCCAGAGGAATTAGCGGCAGAAATGGGTGAAGAAGTGGACAAGATTAATCATATTATTAAAATTTCACAAGAAACTATTTCACTGGAAACATCGGTGGGGGATGGAGACGATGATGACTCATCACTCTCTGACTTTATTGAGGACGTCAAAAATGTCTCTCCATCACACTCAGCTGGAGCAGGATTACTTCGTGACTACATCAATGACGCTATCACAGATCTCTCTCCTCGTGAACAAAAGATTCTTGAGATGCGCTTTGGTCTTAAAGATGGGGTAACTCATACCCTTGAGGAAGTGGGTAAAGAGTTTGATGTCACTCGTGAACGTATCCGTCAGATCGAAGCCAAGGCGCTTGAGAAAATTCAAGGAATGGATATTGTGGCGAAGTTGAGAGATTACTAATACAAATAAAAACCGACCAGTCAATACAGGTCGGTTTTTTTGTTATACTATTTTTATTAGACTCCACCACTTCTCCACATATTCTTGTCTACGATTTTGATAGTTTAGATAGTACGCATGCTCCCACACATCGAGTCCAATAATCGGTGTATGACCTTTCATAAGTGGGGAATCTTGGTTTGGTGTCGCATAGAGTTCGAGTGCGCCGTCAGTGTTACGCACGAGCCAAGACCAGCCGCTTCCAAAGCGATTAAGCGCATTGGTATTAAACTGTTTTTTCATTTCTTCTACCGATCCAAATGTAACAACAATGTCTGATACAAGTTGTTCGTCACGCGTATTGCTTGGATCCATCAATGTCCAAAAGAGTGAGTGGTTTGCGTGTCCGCCACCATGATTTTGGATGGCAGTTCTGTCTGCATCTGAGAGTTGTAGTGTGTGTAGCTCACGAAGAAGTGTTTCAATACCTTTATCCTGTAGCTCAGGATACCTTTCAATTACACCATTGAGTTTGTCAATGTAGGCTTGGTGGTGCTTGGTATGATGGATCTCCATTGTTTTGATGTCGATGATTGGTTCGAGTGCGTCGTAGGAGTAGGTGAGTGCTGGAAGCGTGTACATATAATTTATTTAGTTGAACATTGAACTTTATTATTAAGAAATGCCATTGTCGTTGCATTTTTTTGTGGTTTCCGTACTGTTGGAATCACCCCTGCTAGGTGTTATTGTATGTAGACATAGACGCTGGTCTATATAATTTTTTATACTCACGAATGTATGCTTTGAAAAAATTTGATACGTCTGTTGTTTCTCCTGTACAAGTAAAAGTTTTCAACGCATAAGTCTCTGGTGTATTTGCCATTTTTTCAAATTCTCTTACCATCTTTCGTACAGCTGATTCGTCTACTCCATCTTGGCGCACAATTGTTTCAGTATAGGTTGGTGTTGATGTATATTTGTACTTGTACGGTGTTTGAGTATAGACACACTGACCATCAGTGTTTTTGCCTTTCAGCTCCAATACATTAAAACTCTTAATCTTTAAACCAAAAAATTCAACAGTCGGTATGGTTTTTTTCACTTTGGTTGGTGCACATGTTTGGATGCATCTTTAAAACAAGCCCAGGAAGATTTGCAATCTTTTATTTCAGTTGTAACAGCATGAACACTGAACGGTGTAGAGAACAATAATACACCGAATAATGCAAACATAACGAAAACACTTTTTTCATATATACGTTTATATAGTAAATAATAGTACACAGTATGATATGTATTGCCTATAGTGTAAATGATAATGTATACTTGTGTCTAGTGTACTAATTTATATTTTATGAACTCAGAACATTTAGGATATACACCTAATCCTGTAGACCCACACCACGAACCCACAATAAAAACGCCAAACGAATTTTCTGAAAGACATCCAGACGATGAGAAGGTAGAGCTAGTACCGAGCAGCTTTAAACGAATTCTAGAGGATGGATTCCGTCAGCTCGAAAGACCAGCTGGTGTAGAGGCGGAAGAACAAGAAAGACCTCTGGAGGCCATAGAACGCCGTCGCTTAGCAAAACATGCTGCAATACTTGTTGGAACGGTTTTAGTTTTGGAGGAAGCTATGACCACTATTCCAGACATTGGAGATATACCAAAATTTAAACTGGATCGATTTAATATTCTTGGTGCTTTGGATACCCCAGAGAAGAAGGCTGTCGCACAACGTTTTTATATGGAATCATTGCAACGACGCATCGACCTGCTGTCTATGTGCAAAAAAAGAAATGAGGAATCTCCAGCGACAATATTATCACCCATTCATGCTTTGGAAATTTGGAACCGACTAGCTGCTGAACAACAGGAACTGTTGAAACATGTTAAAGTTGAAATACCTAAACCATTAT
The DNA here is from genome assembly GCA_937861125.1 of uncultured bacterium. Lineage (GTDB taxonomy): Bacteria > Patescibacteriota > Patescibacteriia > Magasanikbacterales > UBA922 > CALMAY01. Next base: position 219,258 of record CALMAY010000038.1, read on the forward strand.
CTGGTCTACCAAAACAATTACAAGATCAGATTGCTAGTCACTGTAACAGTGTTAGTCTAAACGTAGGATGTTCTGCCCGTTGTCCATTCTGTGCTTTTTCTGCAGAAAAAAATGTTAGAGAGATTGTCCCTTTTGCTCAAGCGGCATGGCTTATCATGAACACACCCAAAAAGAATGACACGTTTTTTTATGAGGCCACAGATCCTGGCGACTATGAATACAAGGGCCATACCTATGGTGATATAGTAACAATACAAGAAGCAGTACGTGGTAATGCATCATACGTCTCTACTGCAGTTCCACATGGTTCTTGGGATAGAATAAAAGCAATGTCAGACTGTGTGAATCGTATCTCAGTGAGTTATGCAAATATAGGACGACTTAAAAAGATGGGGGTCCTGACAGAGGTTGATGGCGTTACTCTCCCATCCAACCCTGATGCCACTGACATACTATATCACGAAGGAGTAGCATCTCTGACTCGCCAATTAGGAATATTACTTGTATCAGTTGTAGGTGAAAAAAAACATGAACGTAATATTGATCCGGAAGCACTTCGCAAAAGCGTTGCTGCGGCACTTCCTGGTTACAAAAGTGGTGTTGCAGATTTACTAAATGACCATAACTTAAGAGATGCAGGGAAACAGCGTAAAGTAGTCAAAAAGGGAACAGGTATTGGGAGTTCTATCGAATGTAGGCAGGGTGTTCATGTCACACCCGAAAGAGTACTAAATTACTTGCCTGCGCTTAGTACGGAGAAATTTCCTGACGGAAAAATAGAGGTACAAATTTCGAATCCTAACGAACAAGATAATGTAGAACGAATTCGTGACATTCTAAAACAACTAAAAGATGGCAAAAATGTGGAAATTCAATCCCTAATATCAACCGGACTGATCCAACCAGTTCACGGTGATGGACAGGGAGAAAACGCAGCTATTCTTTTTCGAGAAAAAGTTTCACCTCGTCATTCACCTACCTTCCGCATTTTTAGTACAAAACCAGAAGAATCTGTACTGTGGACAACAGAGGTGAATACTATCACACAACACGTGCCTGAATTTCTGGATCTTTTGACGTCAGTAGACGAATATAAAGAAATAACTAAAAAAGCTTATACAGGAGACCTGTATATTTCTCCAGATTTTATAGGGCATCTTAAAGTGGCATATGCAAGGAGAATGCAACATAAATATTTGAGAAAGCCAGGTGAAGACATTTTTCTTGACGTTTTTATAAGTGATAGCGATACTTCTTTTCAACCACATTCATTTACTCTAAATGTGTATCATTCTGATAGTTTTACAAAGCAAGTCTGGGTTTGTATCTATAATCTCGTTGATGGAAATATTCTAACGCTTCGTTGCGACGACAACACTAGTGTTTGACAACTTCTAAACCATTTAGCTACCAGACTGTTTCCCTATACAGAAGTACCAACTGGCTCACTCGGACAAGGACTCTCGGTCGGCGCTGGTATGGCACTCTATGCCAAATCCCAAAAGCTTTCGCACAAAACATATGTGCTACTTGGGGACTCTGAGATGGCTGAAGGGCAGGTGTGGGAAGCGATGCAGCTCGCAGCGCACTATAAACTTAATAATCTGGTTGCAATACTATATGTCAATCGACTCGGTCAGAGAGGGGAGACAATGTATGGACATGATGTCAGAAGCTATCAGAAAAAGGCATCTGCGTTTGGGTAGGAGACGATTGTGATTGATGGGCACAGCCCCAAAGCGATTAAGCGCGTTGGTATTAAACTGTTTTTTCATTTCTTCTACCAATCCAAATGTAGCAACAATGTCTGATATAAGTTGTTCGTCACGCGTATTGCTTGGATCCATCAATGCCCAAAAGAGTGAGTGGTTTGCGTGTCCGCCCCCATGATTTTAAATGGCAGTTCTGTCTGCATCTGAGAGTTGTAGTGTGTGTAGCTCACGAAGAAGTGTTTCAATACCTTTATCTTGTAGCTCAGGATATCTTTCAACTACACCATTGAGTTTGTCGATATAGGCTTGGTGGTTTAGTATGATGAATTTCCATTGTTTTGGCATCAACGATAGGTTCAAGTGCGTCGTATGAGTATGGTAAGGGTGGAAGTGTGTACAATATTGTTATTTTGTTATATAAAACGTCGCTTGGTCACCTAATTTTTGTTTATTCAGCTCTTGTGCTTGCTGCTCAAATGCAGTAATCTTCTCTCTACTAAACAGCGCGTTTTCTGGATTCTTGAGATATGACGACTCTGTCATGAGGGGAATATCTTGTTTGTATTGTTCACTGCCCCAAAATTGAAAGGCGGTCGAATCATACTCTGTCTCTGTATTTTGTAGACCTGCTTGTTTTGTGAGTATATCAATACTCTTTTGGGTATGCAAAAAGAAGTGACGCGGTGGGTCCAGCTGTACCCAGTCTGATCTATATGTTTTCCACGCATATGATCCAGCGACAGGAATACGAATAATAATTGTACCGGTATCAGAGAGACGCTCGCGAAGAAGTTGGAGTGTATGAAGCGGGTCAGGGAGATGCTCAAATACGTGATTGAGCAAAATGACATCAAATTCTCCCTCTACATCAAGGATATCTTTTTTTTCTACAATTACTCCTCCTGGGTAGACGATATCTTTGGTGAGGTACGGATCGATTCCGTAGAGGTGTTTATACCCGGCGAGCGAAAGCTCCAGGAGTGTATGTCCACTACCACACCCAACATCGAGTATTCGGGAATCTGTCGTCGCACCAACTTTTTTGACCCACTCAAACACAGGAGGTACTCCCATTTTTTTGGCAATCAACGCGCCAATAGGTGAAAAACGTCCGTCAGCATGTTTTGCTCGTTCTTGTTTGAGGTATTTTTTAAATGCATTGCCTGAAAGTGGATTTTCTTTGCCAAACGAATAGTAGTGAGAAGAGTAGTACTGCGACATATCTTTTGGTCGCTTGACGAGATAGACACATTCGCACGATGCACATTCTTCGTACGTAAATACTTCGCGAAGACCAAACATCATCTCACGTGCCTGGTACTGAACATTGTTCGTTGAATTGTTACAAATAGGGCAAGGCATATTGCGTATAGTGTACCGTATTTAGTATACTTACGTAAAGTCTTTTGATGTGTCATTTCCGCCCTCATTTTCATGAGAATAAACTCCGGCGGGAATCTTAAAAAATCGTATTCATACTTATGATGAATAATCTATCACAAATAACAAAACGCATCCGCCGCGACATCATCCGCTCTACGACAGCAGCTGGGTCAGGTCACCCATCATCCTCACTTTCCGCTACAGACTTGATGGCGACGCTATTATTCAACGGACATTTTCGTGCAGATCTCAGCAATCCAGAATATCCAAACAACGATCGTTTGATTTTTAGCAAGGGTCACGCAGCACCACTCTTGTACGCACTGTACGCGGCAGCAGGAAAAGTGAAGGATGCAGAGCTTCTCACACTCAGAAACATAGATAGTAATCTAGAAGGTCACCCAACGAGGCTGTTTCCCTATACAGAAGTACCAACTGGCTCACTCGGACAAGGACTCTCGGCCGGTGTCGGTATGGCACTTTGGGCAAAAACGAATAAGTTATCGTACAAAACCTATGTATTACTCGGTGATTCAGAAATGGCAGAGGGGCAGGTGTGGGAAGCGATGCAGCTCGCCGCGCACTACAAACTCAACAATCTGGTCGCAATCCTAGACGTCAATCGACTCGGACAGAGGGGGGAGACGATGCATGGATACGACGTCAAAAATTATCAAAAAAAGGCAGCTGCGTTTGGGTGGGAGACGATTGTGATTGATGGACATAATCTCAGGGCAATTGACGTTGCTTTTTCAAAGAGCAAAGAACAAAGAGCAAAGAGCAAGCCAATAATGATTATTGCAAAAACAATAAAAGGGAAAGGGGTAAAGATGATTGAAAATAAAGAAGGATGGCATGGGAAAGCGTTGTCGGAGAAAGAAGCGGGGGTTGCATTGAAACAGCTTGGGGTAGTAGAGGAAGTTACAGGAACAATAAGGATGCCTTTGAAAATTTCTAATTCTAAATTACTAATTTTTAATAAAATCACCAATTACCAATTACTAGTTACTCATTACACCAAACCAACAGCAACGAGACACGCATACGGAAACGCCCTAATAACACTTGGCAAAACACTTCCAAATCTCGTCGTTCTCGACGCTGAGACAAGCAACTCCACTGGTGCAGAAACATTCAAGAAATCAGACAAGAAACGATTTTTTGAGATGTTTATCGCAGAGCAAAATATGGTCAGTACCGCACTAGGCATGTCACGACGTGGCGCATTGCCATTTTGTTCCACCTTTGCTGCATTTTTTACCCGTGCGTATGACCAGATTCGTATGTCGGCGTACGCGGATACACCGCTTGTTCTCGTCGGATCTCACAGTGGTGTCTCGATTGGGAGTGATGGTGCGTCGCAGATGGCGCTCGAGGATATTGCGATGATGCGTGCTATTGAGAGAAGTATTGTACTGTACCCATCTGACGCCGTTGCTACTGAGCGTCTCGTGTTTGAGGCGTCACAACAGAAAGGTATAATATATATTCGCACGACTCGCGCAGAGACTCCGATTCTCTATTCACCAAAAGAACAATTTCCAGTTGGCGGATCAAAAACACTGCGATCAAGTGACAAAGATGTTGTCGCTGTGTTTGCTGCAGGTATCACTGTCCACGAAGCACTCAAAGCGTATGAGGAATTGAAACATCAGGGGATTATGATTCGTGTGGTGGATATGTATAGTGTCAAGCCACTTGATGTAGAAGTGATTAAAAAAGCATGTGCTGAAACAAGAGCGTTACTTGTCGTAGAAGATCATCATCGCGAGGGTGGATTGTATGAAGCGATTTGTGGGTCTGATGCTGTGGTACGTCCGACATATTCGCTCGCAGTGACGAAGCGACCTCATAGTGGGACGATGGGAGAGTTGTTGAGTCTGGAAGGGATTAATGCTGGGGCGATTGCAGAACAAATAACCAAAATCTTATAATATGGAGAAAATGGAAGACAAACATATTAAAAAAGTAGTTAGAGAATTTGATATTACTTGTCAGAAGTTTTGCTACTGGGCTTACCTCACAAATTCACACCAACTATTGTACTCAAGAGTATCAAATACTCATTATCAGATTGATGACATTACTTATGAAGATGCCTCCTTCATGTCACTAAACTTATTAATGCCAGTATTGCAGGAAAGTTGGAGAATTTCAATTGCAAGATTGGATGATCCATCATATTTTATAAATCAAAAAACTGGCGAAAAAAAGATAAATGTCTCAGTGAGATTTATTTTAAAAGATGATAAAGATCTTCAAACAGAGTGGGAAAACGGTATACCTAGAAAATTTTTCAGCTCTATTCGTACACTTAGAAATGGAAGAGATGTTCATAACACCGAACAGGAAATCGAAATAATAAAAAGCGGAGTTAAAGAATTTTTCAAAACAACAAAAGAAACTCTAGAAAAATATATATTACAGCACAATGTACGAGGAATAGAAATTGTCGACATATCGTATAAAGAGAGAATGCAATTCCACTTTGTTAAAAAAACCTTTAACGTGCCAGATTTAAAATTTGAAAATTTTCTTACTTAATATATATGCTCTCAACCGCAATCCAAAACCTTCCAACCCAATTCGCATTTAAACCAAAAATCGAAAACGCAAACAAGCTCGCAAAACGCAAGAAATATATCCTCGCCGGCATGGGTGGATCACGTCTTGCCGCTGATGTGCTCCTTGCACTACACCCATCAGTAGACATTCGCTTCCACAAAGACTACGAACTCCCACACTACGCAGATACAAAAGAACGACTCGTTATCTGTAGTTCGTACTCAGGAAATACAGAGGAAACCATCTCAGCGTACATTGCCGCCAGAGCCAAAAAACTCCCAGTCGTGTGTATCGCTGCTGGAGGAAAGCTCATTGAACTAGCAAAAAAAGACAAAACACCCTATATCTTAATCCCAAACACAGGTATCCAACCACGCTGCGCCACTGGATTTAGTCTCATCGCACTGATGACGGTACTTGAAATGAAAAAGGAAATTGCACAACTACGAAGTCTAGAAAAAACACTCAAACCAAAGACGATTGAAAAGAAGGGGAGAAAACTAGCACAAACACTCTCTGGCTCTGTCCCACTCATCTACAGTAGTACCCAAAACAGCGCCATCGCCGAGAACTGGAAAATCAAGATGAACGAAAATGGAAAGATTCCAGCGTTCTGGAATGTGGTACCAGAGCTATGCCACAACGAAATGACAGGATTTGATGTGATTAACAACACTAAATCTTTGTCTGAAAAATTTCACTGTGTATTTATTCTAGACAAAAACGATCATGTACGCGTACAGAAACGATTCAAAATTATTGAAAAACTCTATATTGCACGTGGTTTGAAAGTAGAAAAAGTAATATTGGCAGGGAAAACACGAGCAGAGCAGGTATTCAATGCATTATTGTTAGGCGATTGGACATCACTTGCACTATCAGAACACTATGGAACTGAGAGTGAACAGGTGCCGATGGTAGAAGAGTTCAAAAAACTGATGCAAAAATAGGGTGTGTATAACCCACATTGCCCCAACAGTATCGATATAGTACAATAACCCAACATAAACATATTATTTATTTGTATATCTCAAATATATGGAAGAACAACAAACAAAAAAATCCCCATTTGACCTTCTTACATCAAAACAAAGTTTTGTACTTGGTCTCGCAAGTGGTGTACTTACACTGATTGTTATTGGTTTCTTTGTACTCTTGGGAATGGTATTAAATGGAAGTTCATTTGGTGGTAGCACAACATACAAACCATCAACAAACACCAACCCAACACCAGCTCCGACAACAAACACCGGAGCTATTGATGTAAACCTGATTGCAGAAAGTCTCAAGCTTGATATGAAGGACTTTCAAGCATGTCTAACAAACGCTGATACCAACGCACTTGTAAGTGCTGATATCACAACAGCAAACGCAGTAGGTGTTCGTGGTACTCCACATACCATTGCAGTATTGAGCAACGGAACAGGCGCTGTACTCAACGGTGCAATTCCATTTGAGCAAGCAGACGCAGTCGTTGCTGGACTCCTCAGAGGTGAAGGTGCTACAGCTATCACAGGTCTCTCTCCAGTCTCAAAAGACGACCATATTATTGGTGCCAAAAAACCAAAAGTAACATTGATTGAATATTCAGATTTTGAATGTCCTTTCTGTCAACGTTTCCACCCAACTACTAAACAATTGCTAGAGAAATATCCAAACGATGTCGCGTTGGTCTATCGCCATTTTCCACTTGAATCGATCCACCCAAATGCTCGTGCATATGCAGTCGCTAGTGAATGTGCTGCACAACAGGACAAATTCTGGGAATTTGCTGACGCACTCTTTGGGGCATAATCAACGTAGTTTCTTGTAACTCCTCCCTAGTGGGGGAGTTTTTGTTTTTTCATATTTATGGTATACTATGAACATCATAAAATTCAAAGAAACAAGATGCAAACACCAAGTACGTTGATGATTTAAATCTTTTGGTTATTGTTTCTTGGTGTTTAGAAATTTTCAACAACATGCCTACACCACAGCTGCGTAAACAAGGCGAAGGAGAAATAGAAAAACCAAATATCTGTCTCTTTGCCCAAACCAATTACCGCAATCAAATGCGTCGTTTTGGTATTAAACTCGATGATCGTCGTCGTCACATGTATGTAATCGGAAAGACAGGTATGGGAAAGACGACACTGATGGAAAACATGGTACTCTCTGATATCTACTCTGGATATGGTGTTGGTGTTGTTGATCCACACGGTGATTTTGCAGAAAAAATCCTCGATTATATCCCAAACAATCGTATCAACGACGTTGTTTATTTCAACCCATCAGACATGGAGTTTCCTGTTGGGTTTAACATCCTTGAGGTGATTAGCGAGGAACAAAAACATCTCGTTGTTGCAGGTCTGATGAGTATTTTCAAAAAAATCTGGCAGGATCTCTGGAGTGCTCGTATGGAGTATATTCTCAACAATACACTGCTTGCCCTCGTTGACAATCCAGGGTCTACACTACTTGGTATCAATCGTATGCTTGCGGATAAAAAATATCGTAAACGCATTGTTTCCAAAGTAAAAGATCCTGTTATCAAAGCGTTTTGGCAAAATGAATTTGCAAATTATCCAGAAAAATACATGGTAGAAGCAGTTGCCCCAATTCAAAATAAAATTGGTCAGTTTCTCTCTGCAAGTATTATTCGCAACATGGTCTCTCAGGTCAAATCAACCATCAATGTACGTCAGATCATGGATAGCCAAAAAATCTTTATCATGAATCTCTCCAAAGGACGTATTGGTGAGGACAACAGTCGTTTACTTGGTGGTATGCTTATCACAGAGATCCAGCTCGCTGCGATGGAACGTGTTGATACACCAGAAGCAGAGCGTAAAGATTTTTTTCTCTATGTTGACGAGTTCCAAAACTTTGCGACACAGAGTTTCGCCAATATCCTTTCTGAAGCTCGTAAATATCGTTTGGCTTTGATTATGGCACACCAATACATTGCACAGCTTGAAGAAGAGGTGGCTGATGCTGTATTTGGTAACGTTGGGACAATGGTCAGTTTTCGTGTCGGTGGGGCAGACGCAGAAGCATTGGCCAAAGAGTTTGCACCAGTATTTACCGAAGAAGATTTGGTAAACCTCACTAAATTTACGATGGTGCTCAAGCTGATGATTGATGGTGTTGCATCGCAGCCATTTACTGCATTTAGTATGCCACCAATTGCTATCAAAACAGGAAATGCAGAAAAAATTATCAAAGTCTCTCGTGAAAGGTATGGAAAAAGTAGGGCAGAGATAGAAGAAAAAATTGCCAAGTGGAGTGGTATGGATATGGGTAGTGATGAGGAAGAAGATGGAGGAAACGACGAAATAAACCCTGAACTCAAAGAGATCATACATTCACCAAACGGTGAGTACACAGAAGAAAAAAAACCTGCAGAATCGATAGAGCGCCAAAAAGAGTGGGGTGATGATGAAGATTTTTTTGTCTCTGATGCAAACAAAAAAAAACTACCAGAAACACAAAAATCTGCAACACAACCATCACCACTTGATGCACTGATAAACACAGGCGCGCAAGATGGAGGAGATATACTCAAAGAGCTTGTTCAAAAAAGTATTGCTCAAGAAAAATCAAAACAAGATACACCATCACAATCTCAATCCCGCCCCAGTAGGACCGCACCCGAAGAGAAACGACAAGAACAGCAAAAAAAACAAGATCGGAACACAAAAGATCAGCAGCGATCAAAACAACAAAACAATCAACAGCAAACAAAAGGACAGATAACTGAAAAGCAAGACCGTCTAGAACTCTCCCAACAAATAACCACAAAAAAACTTCCTCCAAATACTCCTATTACTTTTGATACCTAAAAAGTATATGTTTCACACTACTGAAGAACAAATACCAACAATCGGATTACGTATTGTGCGCAGCATTACACAGTCTATTGTGTTTGGTGCATTGTTTTTGATACCGTTATTCTTTTTACCATTCACTCGAGATATACTAAATACCCCGAAGATCATGATACTTGTTGTTACCACGCTTTTAGGACTTTTTTTCTGGTGCTGGCAGATGATCCTACAAAAGTCAATTACACTTCGTATCATTTCTTCACAATCCTTTTTTCTTTTTTTCTTGGCCAGCATCTTGCTTTCAGCTTTGTTTTCTACTATTCCTTCCGTCAGTTTTTTAGGTAAGACATCTACCTTTGTCCATTCAATAACTTTTTTTTATGCTGCAGTTGGTCTTGGTTGGCTCATGCTTCAAACCATTACAACAAAAAAATTATGGATATGGTCAACCAATATAATGTTACTAAGTAGTACTATTAGCTCACTCCTATTTCTTTTGAACTCTATTCCTGCTATTGCAAATGTACTTCCAGATACACTCACACATCTCATGAGCCAACAGATCGGTGTTTTTGCAATTCTTTTGGCGACAATGAGTACTCTTGCGCTTGGCCGTATCATGCATTGTGGAACAGGAAAAATAAGTTTGATTCTTGCGTGGGTTAGTATGTGTATTACGACAAGTACCGTGTTTCATATTGGATTTACATCTGGATTACTTACATTGATTGTCGGTATGATTGCCACTGTAGTGGTAGGTATGCGTCTTGTTGATGTCCATCGTTCTTTCATTCTTTCCACTGCATTTGGGCTTTTTTTGGCATCACTCGGAATACTCTTTTTTGGGACACCTTCATTTATTCGTGCAGAAACACCAACAGAAATTTCTTTGGGCGCACGTCCGAGTATATACATCGCACAAGAAACCATAACTGATTCGATGAAACAATTTATACTTGGTTCGGGAATTGGCACATTCTCATATGCTTTCTCATTGTATAAACCAATCTCATATAATGTTGGAAATCCGATTTGGAACATTCGCATGGAACGCGCATGGAATACACCACTTGAACTCCTGACTGAAGTTGGTTTGTTAGGTTCGATAGCATTCTTACTTCTCCTCTGTGTACTACTTGGTACAAGTATCTCTTATATACTCCAAAAAACGACACACGCAGACAGTTCAGAGCGCGACACATACGAACGTCAATTAGCAGCGTCTTTTGTGTTTCCATTTTTTAGTGCACTTACTGCATTGACTGTTGGAATGTTTATTACATCGTTTGATGCGGTTGCTTGGTGGTTATGGTTTGTCTTGATTGCTCTGGTGTATATCGGCATGTCGTTGCAAACAAATGCACACACAAAAATAGTCCATCGTAATGTGAGTGTTTCACCTGAGTATAGTATTGCCTCATCTTTTGCATTATTACTGTTATTAAGTACGCTGATGATTGTGTGTGTATTTGGAATCAGGATGTATCGTGCAGAAATCGTTTATACACAAGCAGTACAAGCAAAAACACTTGCAGATATAGAAACATTTAATGAGCGTGCCATTGCACTTCGTCCAACATACCCACCATACCTGACATCTCTCGCAGGTGTGTATATGTCCAAAGCAATAGAGATGTCAAACACATCTTCTACTGCACCTCAATCACTGACGTATATTGGTAATGCACTCAATGTTGCCAAACGAGCAACCGAATTGTGGAAAAATGATGTTTCTACGTGGGAAACAATTGGTATTATGTACCAAACAACCATTCCGATAACAGAAGAAGCAGCTACTTGGGCAATAGACGCGTACCAAAAGGCAATCGCACTCGAACCAAATAATCCATCACTTCATTGGAGACTTGGTATTGTGTACGCACAACAAAAGAACAGAGAAGAATCAAAAAAATCTCTCAAAAAAGCAATTGAGGTAAAGCCTGATTTTGTACAGGCATACATAGATCTCTCCGCTGTACTCGAACAAGAAGAAAAGATAGATGATGCAATTGCGCTATTTCAACCCTTATTTCCAGTAATTCAAAACAGTCCTGATGTATTGTTTATATTAGGTCGTTTGTTCTACAATCGTGACAAAGAAGGGGATATCGATCGTGCTATACAGCTTTGGCAACGTGCCACAACAATTGCACCAGAGTATTCCAATGCACTCTATGCACTCGGATTGGCTTATGAAAAAAAGGGGGAGACAGCCGAAGCGGTAGCACTCTTTAGAAAAGTCCGCGAACTCAACCCAGATAACCCAGATATTGCTAGTAAAATTAATTCACTTATCGCACCACCTACACCACTAGGTCCCGTGCCAGTTCAATAATGTTGAGTATGTTTTTTTCTACAGATTATCGTAAACCATTTTGGATTGGTTTTTTGCATGCATGTATTGTGCTGCTATATACCATATTTACTGTACTGATATATCTTTCTATTACACCATTATTTTTGGGTATAATTTCACCGATAATTGAAATGGTGTTTGGATTATTTTTGACCGTTGTTTCTCTTGCTATTGGAGCTTACTTTATCTTTTTTGCGCCACTCAAACTCATGCTTCATCACGGATTCAAACAAGGGACAGTCATGCTTGCTTCTACCCTAGGATGGCTTTTCCTTTTTCTACTTTTATTTATCGTTGGATTGATGATCACATTTCCGTACTAAACAACTTGACGGAAAGTATATTTTGTGCTATACTAGAGCTAATTTGGGCAACACAACGTACGTCGTCATAGGTTCCCAGAGTAGCAAGGTCGAATAATTTATTCAAAACTTAGGGAACAAACGTCTATGGCATTTGGAACTGATCGTCAGATGTTTAATGTGGACTGCACTTGCGCAAAATGCAATGCACACATTTCACAGCTGCCATTCCAACCAACACCTGGTCGTGACGTCTTTTGTGCAGACTGCAACCGTGCATTCCGCCAAAGTCGTGATGAACGCGCTCCACGCGCTCCACGCCAGATGTTCCAGGTCAACCTCACTTGTGGTGACTGTGGCACTCAGATTACTGAGCTTCCATTCGAACCACGTGGTGACAAGCCTGTATATTGCAAGAACTGCCTCGCAGCTCACCGCAATTAATACTAACATCTCAAAAGCAATCCGTGAAAACGGGTTGCTTTTTTTGTATTTTGATGCTAGGATAAGGGAAATATATGCCAAGTTCAAAGCCAAAAGTTCATAGTTCAAAAGACCAAAAAAAACGTGTCCTTGTTTGTCTGAGTGGCGGGGTGGATTCTTCTGTCACCGCTCTTTTGTTGTTGAAACAAGGGTATGATGTCACTGGGGCGTTCATGGTCAATTATGATGATTCAAAGAACATAGAACAAGGAACAAAGAACAAAAAACTTGTTGAATGTTGGAGAAAGGACTATCGCGATGCTGTACGTGTCGCAGCACACTTGGGTATTCCACTCGTTCGTTGGGATTTTACCAAAGAATACGCTCGTGATGTGCTGAGATATATGGATGCAGAGTACAGAGCGGGCAGAACTCCAAATCCGGATGTGCTGTGCAATGAATTCGTGAAATTTGGTGCGTGGTTGGAGCGTGCGAAGCATGAAGGGTTTGAGTATATTGCAACAGGACACTACGCCACCCTACGGGTGGAAAAACCAAACACCAAATTCCAAACACCAAACCAATTACCAATTACTAATTACCAATTACTCACTCCAAAGGACAGCGACAAAGACCAAACCTATTTCCTCCACCGTCTCTCCCAAGATCAACTTAAACACACATTATTTCCACTCGGCCCGTACACAAAAATACAAGTTCGTGCACTGGCCAAAAAACACAAACTTCCGACTGCCCAAAAAGAAGAAAGCATGGGAATCTGTTTTATCGGAGAAGTGCCGATGAAGGATTTTTTGCAATCTCGTATTTCTCAGAAAAAAGGAAAGGTTGTTCTTGAAGATGGGACGATTGTTGGAGAACATGATGGGCTTGCGTACTACACCATCGGACAGCGACACCTAAGTCTAAACTCAAAAACACCAAACACCAAGAAACAAAAAATTAATACTCACCAATTACCAATTACAAAACCCTTATACGTCCTCAGTAAAAACCAGCAAAAAAACACTCTCACACTAGGTCCAGAAGAATCTCTCTACAAAAAAGAAATTACACTCGAAAATATCCATTGGATCGCTGGACGCCCACCTAAATTACCGCTACAATGTGAGGTAAGACTACGACACAGGCAGGCTTTACAGAAAACAGTGATCGAAGAGCAAGAATCAGGAACCATTATAGCAACATTCAAAAAGCCACAACGTGCACCAACACCAGGACAGTTTATGGTATTTTATCAGAAAGGTGTTTGTCTGGGTGGGGGACTAATTGTATAAAGAAATATATTATCCCGTATGGAAGGTATGCATAAACTACGAGAGGCACTACATCAATATGACCCATCAACAAAGAGAACTGATGGCCCTTTTGATCGTTGGCAACGGGCTGATTTTGTCGAAGACCTCATAGCCCAAACACGAAACACAGCACCAGAATACGTTGCACAGACACTGGAGATGGTAGAGCAACTCGAACATGCTGTTGTAAAAACCGCGCCAGTAAAAAGACTCCATGATATTTTGATGCTCGACAGAGCACCGGTAAACACAGAAAAAAAACCGACTGTCCATAACAGATTTCAACACTCTGAACTTTTGAGTCACTTATCAATGACAATCGGCTTACGATTACAACTACCGCAGCAAGATGTACTCGCAATGATGCTGGCAGGATGGTTACATGATAGTGGACACACCGCATTTGCACATGCAGGAGAAGACGCACTAAACGACATATTTAAAAAAAACCCTCGTTTTGATCACGAACAAATTTCCCATACACATGTAGACAGTACAGATATACAGGAAATTTGCACAAAATTAAACATTAATTCTCAGTCAGTGCATGATATTATAGACGAAGAGGGTGTACTAGGGACACTCCAGTCAGCTTGCGATACCTTATCATATCTCCTACTGGATCTTTCCGAAACAGGAAGAGAGAATCTATTCACTTTAGAGGACGCAAAACATATCCTGGAGACCATTCAGGAGGTAGGAATATTTGATGGAGAACAAATGCTAGTTGTCTCCAGTATAGAACCATGGCAAAAGCTGTTAGACATCCGTGCAATGATGTATAGAGAAGTATATCACTCTTTTGCTGCACGTATTGCGGATAAAGCACTCAGTTTATTACTCTCACACGCAGCAGACAAACATCTAATCGAAGAATCAACCATAATCCAAGGGCATGATCGAGAACTTGTTGTAACTCTACATTCATTCGTCTATGGACCTAGTTCACTACCAGGTGGATTGTCATTACCAGAAGATGGACCGCTTTTTAGTCTTGCAATGGGTCAATATCCAAATATAGACTGGACACAAACGGTATATAATACACAAGAAGAAGCACGGGCGCACACCTCTAACACAGCATTTATTGAACCAACACACATAGTACCAAGAAAGAAAAGGTTGAAACTTTTAATTACAGGCACAGATATACCAGTAACTCTCACTGCAAAAGAACATCAAGAAACAGAACCAATGCGTTGGGTTGTACTTGAGCCAGTACAGAAAGAGAACTCAGATACTACTAATAAAGAGAACTCAGATACTACTAATTTGGATACATAATTTCAATTTTATGAACTTCCTCCAAAAAACAACCGAAATCGGTTCTAAACAACGACTCTGGTTTTTAGGTTTTGCCGTATTGCTTGCGGTTGCATACGACATATTATTTTGGGACAAAAGTTTAGGAATCAACTTTGCGATTTTTGTGGTGTTATATCTCGCAGGGTTTTTGACACTGTGCTATAAATATTCTTTGTTTGCACAAAAGAAAGCACTGTTTTTGCTCACGCCGATTCTCATCATGACAGTGGACACACAGCTCTACAGCAATACATTAGTACATTACTGGGTTCCACTCTTTATCTTGGTGCAACTTTTCATCCTCACTGGTTGGCTCCCAGCCAAAAATCCATCAGGTGTAGTATTCGCTGTCCGAAGAATTCCACTCATTCGTCATTTCGATCTTGCGATTGCACAATGGGGGAATATCATTCGTGATCTCTCAGCGGACAATGGTACAGGCAGTCGCGCAGTCGCTCGTCGTGTTTTTATTGGTGTCGCTCTTGCCCTACCGATTCTCTTTTTCTTTGGTGCACTCTTTTATTCCGCGGACCAAGTGTTTGCCGACTGGATCGATAAAATCGATGTAGAGATGGTAGATCTCTGGCGTGTCATCCGCACAATTGGATTATCATTGTTAATTGGTGGTATTTTTTATGAAGTAGCAAAAACAGGCTATGGATTTACACAATCACAAAACAAACCAGAAGCAAAAGAATCTGATCCAATTATTGTAAGTGTTATTTTAGTACTCATCAATATCTTGTTTGGTGTGTTTGTCTTTATCCAATTTCGATATCTTTTTGGAAGTTCTGCATTTATAACACAAAATGAATTGACATACGCAGAATATGCACGCAAAGGATTCTTTGAACTCCTCGTTGTATCTGGATTTGCCACTATCATCGCTCAAGCAATCTATCGTGGATACAAACACCTCAAAGCAATGCCTGTGCTCTACATAACAGCATTACTTCTCTTGATTCAGACAGGTATCATTGCTGCGTCAGCTTTTACACGTTTAAATCTGTATCAAGATGCATACGGATTTACTGTTCTCCGTCTCTATACAGAGTGGTTTATCCTGTTCCTTTTTGGTATTTTTGCGGTGATTGGATACGGAATTATTTCAAACATGGAATTCCGAAAGAACTTTCTAGTTTTGTGGGTGTATGGACTTGTTTCACTGACTGTTGTCGTTTCGATAAATGTAGATGGGCTTATTGCACAAAAAAATATAGATCGTTTTATAGCAGCTCCAGCACAATCACAAGTGGCACAAGATGCACTGGATACATGGTACTTACACATACTAGGACCAGATGTAATACCCGTCGTCACACCATTTGTTTTGTCTGAACATTTTACAAGACTGCCTGTTGAACAACAAGTAAACGTGATTCATTCGATTCGTTTTGATCAGGATTATGATGGAGCGATCGATGCAGATCGAATTGTGCTTAGTCCAGATTGGCAAGAATATCATTTTGGTAGAACGAGCATAGTAAAACAAACTGGATTTGATACATTATCAGAAGAAAAACGTCAAGAACTCCTACGAATTGTAAACACGTATGACACACAATATATTCACACACAGGAATACATAATAGAAGATGAACCTACACTTATTGATTCAACAAGCACAACAACTCCATAAATATATGACCACCATACAACTCCGAGACGCATACCTCAACTTTTTCAAAGACCGCGGACACGCAATTATTCCGTCGGCATCACTCCTACCAGAAAACGATCCAACCACACTCTTTACTGGAAGTGGTATGCAGCCAATGGTGCCATATCTCCTGGGACAACCACACCCACTCGGCACTCGCATTAGTGATTCACAGAAATCATTTCGTAGTCAAGATATAGAGGAGGTGGGAGACAACCGTCACACAACATTCTTTGAGATGCTTGGCAACTGGAGTTTGGGTGATTATTTCAAAAAAGAACAGATTGAATGGATGTACGAATTTCTCACAAAAACAGTAGGGCTGAATCCAAACCGACTCTACATTACCTGTTTCCGTGGACTAGACAGTATTCCAAAAGATGAGGAAGCAGCCGGGTATTGGCAAGCACAATTTGCCAAAGATGGTATCGAGGCACCAATTGTTGATTTCCCAGAGGAGAATGGTATGGGGGATGGACGTATCTTTTACTATAATGAAAAAAAGAATTGGTGGAGTCGTGCCGGTGTACCAAACAACATGCCCGTAGGCGAACCAGGAGGCCCTGACACAGAGATGTTTTGGGATTTTGGCGCACAGATGGGTCTACACGAACAGTCTCAATGGAAAGATGAACCGTGTCATGTTAACTGCGACTGCGGACGTTTTATGGAGATTGGCAACAATGTCTTTATGCAGTACCAAAAAACTGCTGACGGCTTTATCGAACTTCCACAACGCAATGTCGACTTTGGTGGTGGGCTTGAGCGTATCGCTGCCGCACTCTTTGATACACCTGATGTGTTCAAGATTGACCTCTTTGACACAATGCGTGAAGCGCTCGAGACTGCGAGTGGAAAGAAATATGGCGAAAACACCAAGGAAACATACGCATTCCGCGTTATTTTGGATCATATTCGTGCGAGCACATTTCTCATTAGCGACAACGCACTCCCAAGTAACAAAGATCAGGGCTATTTCACCCGTCGCATGATTCGTCGTGCTGTTCGGTTTGGACGTGACCTTGGTATCAATACCAACTTTATCACTCCTATCACAGATGCGGTGATCAGTACTTACGAAGGACAGTACCCTGAACTTCGTGAAAAAGCAGAGATAATCAAAGCCGAGATTGAAAAAGAAGAAACCAAATTCCGTCGCACGCTCGAGGCTGGTATGAAACAGTTTGAGATTGTGATTGAAAAAGTAGGGGAGAGTAAACAGATTTCTGGTGTCGACGCCTTTGACCTCCTCCAGAGTTTTGGTTTCCCAATTGAGGTAACACAGGAACTCGCAACCGAACGAGGTCTAACTATTGATATGGCGGTATTTGCAGCAGAAAAACAAAGACACCAAGAACTGTCTCGTACTGCATCAGAAGGGAAGTTTAAAGGTGGACTCGCTGATGCATCCGAAGCAACCACAAAACTCCACACCGCACACCATCTTCTCCTCAAAGCACTACAAATCGTACTCGGTCCACACGTCAAACAGCGGGGGAGTAACATCACTGCAGAGCGCCTCCGTATCGACTTTGTGCACAATGACAAAATGACAGATGAACAGAAACAAGAGGTGGAACGAATTGTGAATGAGCAAATCGCTCTTGATCTCCCAATGACTCGCAGTATCATCCCAAAAGAACAAGCAGAGCAGCTCGGTGCCGAGCATGAATTTGGTGCCAAATATCCTGATATGGTTTCTGTCTACTCACTCGGTCCAAAGGGTGCAACGGTAGAAAACCCACAATTTGAAAACGCATTTTCAATTGAGTTTTGTGGTGGCCCACACGTTGAACGCACGGGAAACTTGGGGACATTTAAGATTCTCAAAGAAGAGGCGAGTAGTGCTGGAGTGAGACGTATTAAAGCTATACTTGAGTAAATAATATAATATGTCTGTTGAAAACCCTGCACATGAACGGGAAACACTTATCCATAATCTTAGTTTACAATATCAAAAAATCAATCAGGATGTTCGCAGAGAGCTTGTTGCATTTGATGGATTTATACAAACTGCCATAGACACACTCGACCCACCAAACAATGTAGGTGAACATTTTTCTCCAGAAGAAATTGATACTCGAGTTACTGATTTAAATGCTCATTTTTCGAGGATGAAAGAATGTCTTTTTGGGGCACTCACTACTCTGAAACAAACAGAACAAAACAGAGAGAGCCTTATTTTATTAGCAGAGAAAACTCTTCCTGAATCTATCCAAACCCCTTTACGTGAACTCAAACGTTTTCTTGAACTACATAATCTAGTAAATTTACTTAGTCTCATTAAGTATAACGCTTTACTTGCTCCAGTAGCAGATGAAGGAGAACGGCTTGGTCTTGCACACGAAGCGCTTTTAGAAACCTTACAACAGATCATAGAAAAAGATTCTATCTTGTGACACACAATCTTTTTAGACAATTTCTTTCCTACACCTGGATCGGCATGAGTGCCGTGCTTTTGGATCTCGTCAGTCTCACTATTCTCAAAGAATTTTTTGATATTCGCCCGTTCATTGCCGTGATTATCAACCAGGCATTTCTCATCCTCTACGTCTTTACCCTCAACAAACTTATCACTTTCAAAAACACCGACCTCCCACACCGTCAGTTTATCCGTTTCTGCATCCTCGCGGCGTGGAACTACCTCTTTGCTGTCGGAGCGATGTTTGTCCTCAATGAGCTCTATGAGGTGCACCACCTGATTGTTCGTATCGGGTGTATTGGAGTGGCGGTGTGTTGGAACTTTTTTTTGTACAAGAAGTGGGTGTATAGACCGTAGACATAGATTAAGAATAAGATTAAGATTATTGCCAACTGACGCTTTATCAGAATCTCAATCTCAATCTTAATCTCATTCTTCAAAACTAGCCACCACCACAAACCTATGCTATACTACACATACGTCTAAGCAAAGGTTATCCACACACAATTTTCCTTGACATTCATCTGAATTTGGTGTATTATTGCGCCACGTTCACTAACACTCACAAAAATGGCTAAAGAAAGCGATTTTATCGAAGTAAAAGGATCCATTGAGGAACTTTTACCTGGTGCAAAGTTTCGAGTAACCCTCGAAAACGGTCTTGGCGTCACAGCTCATTTGGCTGGAAAAATACGCAAAAACCGTATTCGCATCGGTATTGGTGACGAGGTAAAAGTGGAGATTTCTCCATACGATTTGACCAAAGGTCGAATCACATACCGATACTAATCCGTTTATACAATTTATTCAAAGTGTATCAACCAGTGTGGTGGAGCCATATTCCCTCTGTATATTGCAGATCTGTCTGTTAGGGAAGGCTAAGATATCACGGCAGTGGTTGGTATATTTTATTTTTATATGAAAGTACACACAGGAGTCAAACCTCGCTGTATGAAGTGCAAAATCGTCCGACGTCGAGGGGCGGTGCACTGCATCTGCGAAAACCCACGCCACAAACAGCGTCAAGGTCACAAGCAACGCACAAAAGCGGGCTAGTATAGTCACTTAACAGTTTTATTTTTTACGTTATGCGTCTTTCAGGAGTCAATCTCCCAAAACCAAAACGTCTAGAGGTCGCATTGACCTACGTCTACGGTATTGGGCCTACTCGTGCCAAAGAAATTTTGGCAAAAACAAAACTCAGCGGTGACATTCGTGTCAAGGATCTTACTCAAGATCAAGAAGATGCGATCCGCTCATTTGTAGAAAAAGAATACAAAACAGAAGGTGACCTTCGTCGTGATGTTTCAGCAAACATCAAACGTCTCAAGGACATCAAAAGTTTTCGTGGGAGTCGTCATGCACGCAATTTGCCTGCACGTGGACAACGCACAAAAACAAATAGCCGCACAACTCGTGGTAATAAACGCAACATGGCTCCAAGTGGTAAAAAGCCAGTTGCACAAAAGACCTAATCTTTTGTTTGAAATTGTATGACAACATCGACAGATAAAAAAGTAGTTGCTAAAAAGAAAAAGACAGTGAAAAGCGTACCACACGCACACGTCTATATTCAGGCAACATTCAACAACACTATCATCTCATTTACTGATCAAACTGGTAATGTACTGGGTTGGTCAAGTGCAGGTGCAAGTGGATTTAAAGGTCCAAAAAAAGCAACTCCATACGCAGCTGGACAAGTCGTCAAAAAAATTGCTGACTCAATCGAGGCGTACGGTGTCAAAGAAGTGAATGTATTTGTCAAAGGCATCGGTGGTGGACGTGAAGGTGCAATCCGCGCCCTCAACACACAAGGGTACACTGTCCTTTCTATTAAAGATACAACACCATTACCACACAACGGTTGTCGTCCACCAGGACGTCGCCGCGTTTAGCCTATTATTTATTCAGATATTTAACTGGCAAACTGATTAACTGATTACTTCACTATGGGACGTTATACTGGACCAAAAAACAAACTCGCTCGACGCTATGGCGTTGATCTTGGGTTGAAACAAAACTCATCTAAAGTAGCTCGTCGTTTGACACAAGCTCCTGGTGTACACGGTGCAAAACGCCGTCCAGCATCTTCATCATTTGGAAAACAACTTGTCGAAAAACAGAAAGCAAAATTTGTCTACGGACTTCGCGATACACAGCTTCGCCGTCTCGTCAATTTGGCTACTGGTATGTCAGGTGATTCTGGTATGAATTTGATGCAACTCCTCGAAAAACGTATGGACAACCTCGTCTATCGTCTTGGATTTGCAGGAACTCGTGCACAAGCACGTCAGATGGTAACACACAACATGTTTACCCTCAACGGTAAAAAAATGAACATTGCTTCACATCTTGTCTCTGTTGGAGATGTGGTTGCGCTCAAGCCTACCAAGGCAAAGAGTAAATTATTTGATGGATTGGAAGAGCGATTGCAGGCAAAAAATTTGCCATCCTGGGTGTCTGTCGACCCAAGTGCAAAAACAGGGAAGGTGCTCAATGAGCCAGCACAGGCTGATCTCGAACACATCTTTGATGTGACTCAGATCATTGAGTTCTACTCAACTCGCTAACACTCTTCTTTACTGAGGGAATTTTCCCTCGTTAATCATGCGTTTTTCGTATGGAACAAATCTTTCTTCCAACATCAATCGATTTTCTTGAGGGCGACCGACCACATGTGGGTAAAGTCGTCATGACACCATGCCGCCAAGGATATGGTACTACTATTGGAAACGCACTTCGTCGTGTTCTCCTTTCATCTCTTCCAGGTGCAGCAGTAGAAACTATCAAAATTGACGGTGTTGCACATGAGTTTGCAGCAATTGATGGTGTCCTTGAGGACGTCATTCAAGTCATCCTCAATGTCAAACAAATGTCCGTTATTGTTCATGCAGAGGATACAGTAACACTGAGTTTGACAAAAAAAGGATCTGGACCGGTAACTGCTGGTGACTTTGCAAAAAATTCTGATGTAGAAATTGTCAACCCAGAGCTGCTACTGATGAACATTACTGACCCAAAGACAACCATTAATATGGAAATCACAGTAGGAAAAGGACGTGGTTTTATCCCTGCTGCTGAAAAAAACACAAAAGATCTTCCACTTGGCACAATTGCCATCGACTCACTCTATACTCCTATCCGCGATGTAGGATATGATGTAGAGCTTACTCGTGTGGGAGACATCACTGATTATGAACGTTTGACTGTTACAATTGAAACAAATGGGACCATTACACCAAAAGAATCAATTGCACAAGCAACACAAATTTTGATGGATCACTTCTCATTACTGCTCACTGAAGCAGGGCGTGAGGGTTAAACACCTATTATTTATGCGACACAGAAAAGAAGGAAGAACATTTGGCCGAGAAAAAGCACCACGCGAAGCGATGATGCGTTCTTTGGCCGAAAGTCTGATCCTCCACGGATCAATCACAACCACAACAGCAAAAGCAAAAGAGTTACGTCGTTTTATTGAACCACTTGTCACAAAAGCAAAAAGTAGTCGTGGCAGTGAGGTTTCAAAACGCCGAATCTTGACAAGTGCACTCTACACTGACAAAGTTGTTGTAAAATTGATGAAAGAGGTAGCACCACAGTATGTCGGACGTAGTGGTGGATACACTCGTATTACCAAAATTGGCAATCGCTTTAATGATGCCGCCGACATGTCGGTGATAGAATTTGTTTCATAATATGCCTACACGTAGACAGATCCAAGTCAAATCTGCTTCTATTGCGGACAATCTCCGCAGTACGCATGAACTTGACGCCAAAGACATGGCAGTGGGACGCTTGGCAGCAGCTATAGCGACATTGCTTATGGGCAAACACAAACCAGAATTCCAATCTCATATTGATTGTGGAGACTATGTTGTGGTAAAAAACGCAGGAAAATTGAAATTTACTGGAAAAAAATTGGTGCAAAAAGATTATTACCACCACACCATGCATCCAGGTGGTATCGTTCGTACACCATTGGCACATGTATTTGCTACTGATCCAGGTGAAGTAATCCGCAAAGCAGTCAACGGAATGTTGCCAAAAAACAAACATCGCGAAGTTCGTATGGCACGTTTAACTATCAATTCATAATTGTATGAAGGAAAAAGCTACAACAAAAGACACTTCTACAACTCGTGCAGTTGGACGACGCAAAGCTGCTTCAGCTCGTGTTCGTTTGAGTCTTGGTAAAGGTATTGTCACAATCAACGGAAAAGAGTTGACACAATACTTCAAAACACCTATTTTGCAGCAAACAGCAACTGCACCACTACGCACTGTTGGACGTCAAGACAGTCTTGATGTGTCAGTCAAAGTAGTTGGAGGTGGTACAACAGGTCAGGCTGGTGCGGTACGACATGGTATTGCACGTGCACTCGTTGCATGGGACGAAACCCTCAAACCAATGCTCAAAGCAGAAGGTTTTATGACACGCGATGCTCGTTCAAAAGAACGCAAAAAGTTTGGTCAGCCAAAAGCCCGTCGTGGACGTCAATGGAGAAAACGTTAATCTCATTTCAACATACCAAAAACTCATGTGTACTGCACGTGGGTTTTTTGTTTGTCTTTCGATGTAAAACAGAGTACAATAGACACCATGTCCATCCACACCATTGCCAAAAATACCTCTTTTATTACCGCTGCATCAGTATTGCAGAAGGTTTTTTCGTTTATTTATTTTACCCTTGTTGCACGCACGATTGGAGTAGAGGCGACAGGACAGTATACATTTGCATTGGCATTCACCACTGTGTTTGTTATTTTTATCGACCTCGGATTTACTCAGGTATTAATCCGTGAAGGTGCCAAACAAAAAGACAAACTACAGACATACTTTTCTAACATTTTGTTTGTCAAAATATTTGCAGGGTTTATCACGTACATTACACTTTGGATCATTACCAGCAATTCAGAATACAGCACAGTAACACAGACATTGATACTGATATCTGGTGTCACCATGTTGTTTGATTCACTACATTTGACCAACTACGCAGTACTGCGCGCACAAGAAAACTTACGCTACGAAGCGCTTGGTCTGATTGGTAGTCAAGGCCTAACACTCTTGATCGGCTCATGCTTTCTTTGGTATGGTGCACCGCTACCATTTCTCATGTTAGCATTTTTAATTCCTAGTGTTTGCAACGTACTGTACTCATTTTTTATATTGATTAAACGCTACAGCATATATCCAATTCCAACATGTAACCTCGATGTACTGTCACCGCTCATCAAAATGATGATTCCATTCGCAATAGCAGCGATTCTTGCACGTTTATATTCGTATGCTGACACACTTATCCTCGCACACATGGCGGGGGAGAGTGCCGTCGGACTCTATAGCGTCCCATATAAAATCACGTATGCATTCCAGTTCATTCCACTGGCTCTTGGGGCAGCACTGTACCCAAAGTTTAGCTACTCATTTGAACATGAAAAAGAAAATATTCCAAAATTACTACGTCAATCAATACAGTATCTTTTTTTATGTGTCATACCTATCTCAATAGGTTTGAGCGTCCTTGCACCTACTATTATTCCGCTTATTTACACAGATGCCTATACTGGATCAATACTAACACTACAAATTCTTCTCACTGGTTTAATTTTTTCTTTTTTAACATTTCCACTGGGCGCATTACTCAATGCATGTAACAAACAGCATATCCAAACAGGTATTATTGCCTGTGCACTCGTTTTGAATGTTATTCTCAATATTATTTTAATTCCAGCTTACTCTATTATCGGCGCAGCACTTGCTGCACTACTTGGCAATATATTCTTTGTTGTTTGTGGTCTATTTGCTGCGCGCACGCTCGCTCGTGGTTGGTTTATACAAGCATATACATCACTAGGCGGTATCACGCTCTCTGGAATCATTATGGGGGGTGTTGTGTGGTACAGTACACACTATATTCATTTTATCCTCTCTATCGGACTTGGTGCGCTCGTGTACGTTGGATGTCTCTTTTTGTTTCATATTGTAAGTATAGCATCACTCAAACAGATGCTTCGTATATCTCAATAATGCTCGTATGAAAAAATCACTCCTCATCACACTCGAATTTCCACCCACTATCGGCGGTATTGCAACATACTGTGACAACCTAGCAATATATCTATCATCTGACGTCGTTGTATTGCAACATGGAAAAAAGAATACAAAGACGATCAATGGACAAACACATTACACTCGTCCACTTTTCTTCCCAAAAATACTCTGGCCTCGTTGGGTACGTGGATTATTTCATGTTTGGTACATCGCACGAAAAGAAAAAGTTGAAACACTCTTAGTTCATCATATACTACCTATTGGTACTATCGCATATATCCTCAATATATTTACTAAACGAACATACATTCTTTTTTTCCACGGCACTGATATTATCATGGCCAATGAGCGCCCAATGAAACGATGGCTCGCTCGTCATATTATTCGACGTGCCAAAGCGTGCATTGTAAATTCAACATTTGTAGGTAAACAAGTAATTGAACTAGAAAAAAGTGCTGAACAAAAACTGCATACTATCTATCCAACACCGCAAGCATGTTTTCTCGCTCCACGAGATGAACAAAAGATACAAACACTCACAGATACACTTGCACTCAATGGTAAAACAGTGATGCTGACTGTCAGCCGCATTGATGAAGGAAAAGGATTTACCCACCTGACGCGCATCCTCCCAAAACTCCTCGAACAGATTCCCCAGCTCACATGGCTCGTCCTAGGAGATGGACCAAAACGAATAGACTGGTGGAAACAAGTAGAGTCTGCCAAATTGCAAGGGAGTGTCCGCTATATTGGTTCTATACCACAAGAGCAACTTCCTCACTACTATGATCTCGCTGACTGTTTTGTCCTTCTCACACACACTGACGACAAGCGGCAAGAAGGAGCGGGAACAGTCTTCCTCGAGGCTATGGCACGCAATGTGCCAGTAATCGCTGGACGAACTGGTGGTGTCCCAGACATAGTACATAACAATGAAAATGGCACACTCGTTGACGTTTATCGTGGAGACGATCTGATTATCGATGCTATTATAAAAACACTAACAAACAAAGAAAAGACGATACAACAAGTAACAATCGCACACCAAGAGGTAGTCAGCACGTATAGACCAGAAAAACAGTTTGAAACACTCAAAACACTTTTGTCATAATATGAGCCAACCACTCATTAGTATTGTCATTCCTGTCTGGAATCCAAAACCAGGTGTTTTGGATCAGGTACTCAAATCAATTGACATGCAAACATACAAAAATCTGGAAGTGATTGTAGTCAATGATGGTGGCGTAGAATTACCCGTTACGCGTTACCCATTACGCATTACATATATCAACCAACCACACTTAGGAGCACCGGCAGCACGTAATAATGGCTTACGCAATGCTTCAGGTGAATACGTTATCTTTTGGGATGCAGATGTCATCGGAAACAAAGACATGATAGAAACACTTGTTGGCGCACTTGAAAAAAACCCAAGTGTCTCTTTTGCCTATTGTAATTTTTATTTTGGTTGGAAAAAAATGAAAGGACAAAATTTTAATATTGAAAGATTAAAAGATTGTAATTATATTACTTCGACAACCTTAATAAGAAAAAAAGACGCGATACAATGGGACGAATCGTTGAAACGTTTTCAAGATTGGGATTATTTTCTCACACTCGCAGAGCTGGGAAAGCAGGGGATTTGGGTGGATGAATATCTATTTCGCGCAATAACTGGTGGTACGATGAGTACATGGCTCCCATCGTTTGTATACAAAAAACCATGGTGTTATCTGCCATGGTTTAGAGAGAGGGTTGAGAAATACAAAAAAGCAAAAGAAGTGATCATAAGAAAACACTCGCTATAGCTGCGTATCCAAAAACTGTTTTCCATATCCTCGAACAAACTCCTCCACACTCATCACAGATTTCCCTTCCAGCTGAATTTGCTCGATTTCAACACTAGAATCACCAGTACCGATAAAGAGGCGAGAACCATCAACAACAGCCTTCCCAGGGCTGTTTTTGCGCTCTGAGGGCTTGATGGCGAGAAGCTTGAGTCGTTTGTCACCCCACATCGTCCAGATACCTGGCCATGGGGTGTAGGCACGGTACATATTGTAAATTTCTGCGGTTGTTTTATTCCAATCAATTTTACCATCTTCACGAGAAATCATTTTACATCCAGTCGCTTGTGTGTGGTCTTGTTCCTCTGGAATAAGACTTCCGCTGAGATACAGTGGAAGCGTGGTGTTGAGCAGTGTCGCTCCGATCTCTGCCATACGTGCATCGAGCTGCGGATATGTTTCGTCTGGAAAAATCTCAATCGTACTTTGTGAGAGAATCGCACCAGTATCCATGCCTTTATCCATTTTCATAATCGTCACACCAGTTTGTGTCTCACCATCTCGCAATGCTGATTGGATAGGGGATGCACCACGATATTTTGGTAGCAAAGATGTGTGAACGTTGATAATTCCTTTTGGAAACAAATCAAGCACAGATTGAGGAATAATCGCACCGTACTGTGCGCAGACTGCAAACTGA
This sequence comes from uncultured bacterium, assembly GCA_937861125.1. Taxonomy (GTDB): domain Bacteria; phylum Patescibacteriota; class Patescibacteriia; order Magasanikbacterales; family UBA922; genus CALMAY01. The sequence goes on from CALMAY010000038.1 coordinate 247,056, forward strand.
CAGTCTTCTGAGATTTCAATCTTTTGATCTTTCAATTTCTCTGGCTGAAATACTGGAATGCCATACTGTTCTGCAAGTATTTTTGTCGCTGGTTTTTGCATCTCTTGTTTTCTCCCTACCGGACGATCTGGCTGAGTCACGACAAGTTCAACAACACAGCCTGCGTCAATGAGGGATTGAAGGATAGTTTTGGCGAAGTCGTGGGTGCCGAAGAAAACTAAAGAAGATTTTTCCATATTTGATTAAATATTTCTCTTGCAAGACGTTCAGCCGACTGAGAATCTTTATGATTATTAAAATGAATTTCATTTTGAAAAGTTGGCCACTGTTTTTTATGTTGACGAACCAAAAAACAAAACTCCGCTTCAACAACCTCAACATATTCCCGATCATTATCGTACTTATCATCGAAAGTGTATACATGTAGTACCATTTCTCGCTGTAAATTATTTTGTGGACTTATCCACTTATAACCCCCATACCCAGCTTTTTTTATACCAGTTTTAGCATATGTGTTATAACTTCTAAAACCCCTATTCATTCTTTCTTTTATAGAGGTATTTGTTTCACCTACATAAAAACAATCACTCTCGTGGCTAACGATATACAGTTTTCTACGAATTTTTTTAGTAGATAAAAAATCTTTTACACTTTCTGGAAAAATTTCAAAACTGCATGTTTTATTCGCATGATCTTTTATTTTTAAAAAATACTTTTCTAGAAAAAAAGACGTCATGTTATATACTTAAATCTTGCAATCTAACAGGCTCGGACTCATCCTCTGATAGCACCCGATACATATTGGTCGCTTTCTCAACAAACAAGACACCATGGAGATGATCCACCTCATGCTGAATCACACGAGCAAAAAAATCTGTCGCATCAAATGAGAGTGGTTTGCCCATGATATCGAGCGCATCGACATAAATTTTTTTATATCGAGAGACATCACCGTAGACATTGGGAATTGAGAGACACCCTTCAGCATCAATCACTTCTTTTTTTGATAGTTTTATCCAAACTGGATTAATCAGAACCAGATCTTCTTTCAACATATTTGGAGCTGCGTCTTTACTAATAACACAGACAGAGATTCCAGCGTTCACCTGAGGGGCAGCGAGACCGACACCACGTGCTGCACGCATAGTAGGGGAAAGCTCATTGGCAAACATACCAAAATCAGCACTAGCGATTGTCTCTGGTGTGACGAGTGCCGTTTCGGCTTTTAGAATTTTATTTGGAATGGTTATTATAGATAACATACACGAGATTGATTCACGAATTGAACAGATTAAACAAATTTGAACGAATCAGTAATAATCAGCCAAATCCGTTTCATTTGCGAATCTATCAAAAACTGAGTAAGTTGATAGGATTTGGATCGACTTTAACATCAGCCGCAAACAAACCATTTAAGAACAAAATATCATTGACCCAGGTCGCCATCGGGATATGAGCCACTATACCGTACCAGTGGCGGCGCTGGACAAACGATGGACTCATTTGATACGGCCGTTCTAGTATAATAGGACTCTTTTTTTCTGTCAATGTGGCTAAAATCGTATCAAAATAGCGTTGTGCTGTCTGTTTTGAAAGCTCGAGCGTCTCTCCTGGGATACAATATTTGACGAGACAAAAATACGGAGGATAGGAGACCACTTTACGAGTTTGAAGTTCGGTACGATACCAGCGTTCTTTTTCATTCAGAGAGCGAATCACAATGTGCTTCGAATTGTGTGTTTGCAAAAATAATGTACTTGTGCCAGTACGATAATAATTGAACGACTCAATCGTATGCCATACTTCCTCATGTGAGAGAAACTCCGGCATCTGTAACTCACTATCCACATCCACATACACAATCGTCTCAAGTGATGAAAAGGGGAGACGACTCAGTATCGCCCGCGTACCAATAAAAATAGTTCGTTCACGATACGAGACAAATGTCTCAGTATCAACCGTCGCATCAATACGAACAATACGATGAGTTTTCCCATATCGCTCTTTGAGTTCTTTTTCCAGTCGTTCTGTCCCAATCCCAGCCAAATGGAGGATTGGGTGCTGACATGATGGGCAACTTGGTGGTAACGGGCCGGTTCTTTTGCAATGTCCGCATGATAACGTTTGTGTTTTTTCAAAATACTTGGCCGCACCGCCGCAGACTGAACAAACGATACTTTGGTGACACGACTTACACACCACCGCCTGAGCAAAACCAGTACGGTTGATATAGCACAAGACATTGCCGGTATGACTCGCAATATGTTCATGAATTGATTCAGCAAGTGTGCCTTTCATTCCTTTTTTCCATTCATTTTCGATCGAGATAATTTCTTGTGGTTTTTTTGTGGTTGATAACACTAATTCACCATCAATCAAACCCTTGCGTACACCAAAAAATGTACTAGTACTCGGCGAAAAAGAGGTGTAAATAGACTGTGCACCATAAACACGAGCTAGCAATGCAACCATATCACGTGTATGGTATCGTGGTGCTTGGTCAGACTGTTTGTGCTGTTCATCATGTTCGTAATCAAGAATAATGGTGTAGAGCGCAAAAAACGGCAACATCGCGACACTGCGCGTCCCAATAATAATTCTCTTTTGTCCATTTCGGATCTGCCACCAGTGCTCAAATTTTTCTTTTTCAGTGAGTTCTGCATGCCAGAGAATAGCCTCATCTTGCATATGCTGTGGCATCAATTCAAGCACCTCATCAATACGCTCGATAGTGGGGACAACAATCAGTGTGTACCCCTTGCTATGTTTTTCCAGCACTTGCGCATGTTCTGATGCCATATCATATCCCAACCAGCATGCTTTTTTTATCTCTTTTTTTTGTTCAATCAAACGAGGCGTCACGCTCATCTTTTTTAACTTCGTTTTCTGAAGTGGTGACATACTCAGGAGCAGTACAGTCGAAATGTTGATGCGGTATACCTGCGCAATCACACCATACAAATCCAACTGTGTTTGAGTATAGAGCGGCTCAATAAACACAATCGAGGAAAGTGTTTTCAATACTCGATTCGGCTGTACATCGTTATGTAAAGCCAAAACAAGCCCGAAACATTCGGACTTGCGAAAAGGGATAGAGACGAGCTGACCGACTGCAATGCCTGATTCAAGTGCACTTGGTACTTCGTAATCAAACTCTGCTTTGATGTTTGGCAGTCGGACGAGCGGAACGACACGAGCAATCATACGACGTGCACACAACAAATACTAGAAAACAAAATTACCCACCAAGTATCCAACCCCAAATGGAGCTTCGTACGAATAATTTTTAAAGGTATAATCCATATCGCGAAGCATACCAAGCAAAATCAATGTACTGCGATAGGAACATTCTTGTGCATCTTTTATCACTGTTTGGTCCATCTGTGTAATCCCAACAGTATTACGTGTTTGCAATAATTCAATCAATGTATCATCAAACACTTTTCCGTTTGCATGAAATCCACCAGGAGCGCCCTGCGCAAGACAATGTGACATATCACCAGAAGCAATCACAGCCACACGCTTGTCAGTATCAAAGATAACATGTTTGAGCAGCTCACCAAATGATAAATGCATTTTTGCATCAAGCGCAGAATACCCAACAGGGACAATTTTTACCCCATCAAGATGTGAACAGAGGAAGTGTAGGGGAATACTCACACCATGATCCAGTTTTTCTTCACTAATCAGACGAACCGGAAAACCATCTTTTTCTACGGCATGTTGTGCGATACGAGCCCCAATGTCTGGGATTCCTTTCCACTCTTTCTTGACAGAAAACTCGCCAAACTCTTCGTAGTTTGCAAAAAAATGTGTATGCGCATTGATCGTAAACGCCTCCTCAAAACGTCCGGTATGCGGAGAAATAATGACAACAACCTGTGGTTTGGCAATATAGAGGTCTTGTTCGAGTTGCTCAAACGCAGCTTTTGTTTTTGCCAACTGCTGCACTTTATCTTTTCCAATTTCAGGAATAAGAAGTGGTGGATGAGGGACAATACCCGCAAAGACGAGAGACATATGTTTGAAATGACAAATTTCTAATTACTAATTTCTAATGAAACAACGAAAAGAGAATGGATAGTAGCATTGGAAATTTCATTAGAAATTAGATATTAGTAATTAGAAATTTTTAAGTGCCCATGTTGCCAATCGCTCAGGTTCAACAAACCGATTCCTATAATCTGGATTTCCCATTGTAAGAATAATAAATTTCTTTTTATCTTTTGGACGTTGCACCACCATGATCAAATTTGACCCAGCCTCATCGAGATACCCCGTTTTACTCTCAAGTATAGTAAACCCTAAATCTGTCTTTCCTGCAAGTTTATTCGTATTTGTATCAAAATGAGTTGGTTTACCATCTAAATCTAGCACCTCATCATATGAATATTCTGTCTTACGCAAATATTCACTTATAGTACTATTTTCAGTCAGCATCTTAAAAGCATGTACATATTCACGTGGTGTTGCAATATTTTTTACCTCTTCTCCCGAAACATCCAAAAACGAAAATGTAGTCAGTCCATCAGCATGTAACCGTTTGGTCATTGATCCAAGAAACACCTCGTCTTCAGAAATATTTTGTACCAACATTCTTCCAGCCCGATTGAGTGATGAAACAAGAAACGAATCCATCAAGTCTGAATTTCTCACCACTTCACCTGGGGCAATACGAAAATAATTATACAATACACGATGTTTCGCTACATCATACGCAGTTTTTTTACTCAGAGAAAGTCCATCTTTGAGAAGATAGTATGCTGTGAGCGGTTTGACCAATGAAGCAAGTGGACGCAGTGTATCGACATTTTTTCCAGCCAAAATTTTTAGCGAATCATACTCGGCAACAATATAACTATCTACATTGGTATCAAATTTTGTACCAATAAACATTGTTTCCTCTGTTGGTGTCACAACCATCTCTCCTTCAGTGAATAAAAAAGAAGTATTTTGAACAACATCTTCTTTGACTGAAGCGACGGTATCAGTCAAAACAGGAGAAACGACTGGTTTTGAGACAGCAGTAGGTGTTGGTACTGCTGCTACAGAAGACCCGTCGGTTGCATCAACCGAAATAGGCGCGCCTGTTTTGTGTGCCAATCCAGTGGCTTCGTTTACCACAATAATATTTTTCTTGTTATATCCAAGTGCAGTAAACAGTTCATCTGATTTGATCTGTCGTTTTTTACCACCGTCAATGACATATATACGTTCACTACCCACCATCTGCATCAATGAACCGTTTGGAAGTAACAAGTTACCCGCATCAATAAGTCCATTTAACTCCGCTCTGTTACCGGCATTTTCTTTGAGTTTAGGATACGCTGCGAGCGCAACTTTAGGATCAGGAACAGTGTAGAAAGAATCACCCTTGATCAATATCAAGGCATCTGGATTTTTGACACGAACCAAGCGGCCTTGAGTATATTTTTCACTCCCATCAATGACACTACCAAGCTCATATCCTTCAATATCAGCTTCTGTGGCTTCTACTATCTCATCTGGATTGTATCCAAGTTTACGCACCACCTCGGCATTCGCAAATGGACGAACAGTTTCGAAATCAACAAGATAATAGGTATCATCCACAAGAAGGATTGAATAATTTGGAAATGTAATCGGAGACCCCTCTTCGTATCGTGCAATTTCTGATGCAGGCACTGTGACAATAGTTGCTGTGTTGTATCGTGAGTGGAGCACAGACATACTCGAAATTAAGCGCTTCTTTCCACCTGAGAGCACGTAGACTCCTGGACTATCCGCACTCTTGAGTAGTGTCCCATCAGGATATGTTTGTCCAAACCAAGACTGCCAGAGCTTCCAAAAATTTTCGTTTCCCTGAAGATGTGGCGTATACGTATACAAAAACGCCGTTGCCATTGTTTTTGGTGTCACAGACTCACCATTGATAGTGTACGTAATATCTTTCTTTTTGATAAATCCTTGTGTTCCAACATTATCATAATACCAACGCATAATACCAGCAGCACTATCTACCTGTTTTCCAAATCCTTTATTTTTTTGGATTTTTGGATCATCCATACTACAACTATCACACACTGCATACCCTGCTGCCCAGTCGAGCTGCTTTTGAGTTGGTGCTTTCGCTGTAATAAGACTCTGTTCTTTTTGTAGTTTAACCAAAATATACTTTGGGTTGATCTTGTACTCTTGGGAAGCACGATAGATCATATCAGCCACTGTTCGTTTCTTTCCATTCACATCTGATGTTTTTAATTTTGCAAGCCCACTCTTTTTTTCACGTAAAAAAAGCTGGATATCAGATTTACTCATACTTTTATAATCCGTCAGCTGCTCATCTGAGATAATATAATCAGGATTAAACGAAGAAGTGGCAAACGTCACCTGTGGAGCAACTACTGTTGCAACAAGAAAAACAAAAAAGCTTTTTTTGAGAAAGGTATTCATAGTGGGTATAGTATAGCAGAAAAGTAGGAGAGCGACAATGTTTTTGAGATAAAAACGTAAGTTGCAAAAAGCCCTCTATTCTGGTATAGTTTCAACATTGTCATCCCGAGCGAAACCCCGCGATAGCGAGGTGAAGCCGAGGGATCCCTTTCTTACGCCTGACCTAGCCCGAACGAAGTGAATAAATGTTCAACCCGATCAAAAATGATCCTTCACTGCGTTCAGGATGACAACCAAAAAAACCATATGCTCTCCATTGTCGCCACACCTATTGGCAACCTTAAAGATATTACACAACGTGCACTTGAAACATTACGCGAGGCTGATTTGGTATTGTGCGAAGACACAAGAAACACCAAAAAACTCCTCGACGCATATGAAATCAAAACACCAACCATGAGCTACCACCAGCACAGCGGGGGAGGAAAAGTGCGTGACATCATTAATCTACTCAAAGAAGGAAAACACCTCGCTCTGGTGACCGACGCTGGTACGCCAGGTATCTCAGATCCAGGCAATGCCCTCGTCGCACAAATTATCAAAGAAACCAATAAACAAATAGAGATTTCACCGATTCCAGGGGCTTCTGCTATTGCCGCAGCCCTCTCTATTTCTGGCTTTCCGACAGACAAATTCATGTTCATGGGGTTCCCACCCCACAAAAACAAACGTAACAAGTACTTTCAAGAAGTAGCTGACTGCGAATACACGATCGCATTCTACGAATCCAACCATCGCATCAAAAAAACACTCTCTGAACTCGCAGCCGTGCTCGACCCAAAGAGAGAAGTGTGCGTCTGCCGCGAACTGACCAAGCAGTTTGAGACCATCTATCGTGGAACGATTTCGGAGATTATAGTGATGGAGGTAATGGAAAAAGGAGAATTCGTTGTTATTATCAATACACTTTAAATATGAATAAAAACTACTACCTCACCACCACCCTCCCATACGTCAACTCCGACCCACATATCGGTTTTGCTTTAGAAATCATCCAAGCTGACGCGCTCTGCCGCTATCACCGCATGAAGGGTGAGACTGTGATTTTTAATACTGGTACTGACGAACACGGTTTAAAAATCTATCAGAAAGCGCTCGAAGGTGGACTCGAACCAAAAGAATACTGCGACGTCTACGCCGCCAAATTTGATGGTCTGCGTCAAGCACTTAACCTCACCTACACCAATTTTATCCGTACCACCGATGAGCACCACCTCGCTGCAGCACAGGAGTTTTGGAAACGCTGTGACGCAAATGGCGATATCTACAAAAAAACATACAAAGTAAAATACTGTGTTGGGTGTGAACTCGAAAAAACTGACTCTGAACTCGTCGATGGTCGCTGTCCGATCCACCCAAACCGTGATGTTGATTTTATTGACGAAGAAAACTACTTTTTCCGTTTTTCTAAATATCAGGAACCACTTCTGCAACTCTACGAAGAGCGACCAGATTTTGTTGTCCCAAGTAGTCGTTTGGAAGAGATTCGTCAATTCGTCAAAGGAGGACTCGAAGATTTTAGTATCTCACGCCTCAAATCCAAGATGCCTTGGGGGGTTCCAGTTCCAGGAGACGACGAGCAGGTGATGTACGTCTGGTTTGATGCACTTGTGAACTATATCTCCACACTCGGCTGGCCACAGGACAATGTAGTATTTGAACAAAACTGGCCAGGAGTGCAAGTAGCTGGAAAAGACAATCTCCGTCAACAAAGTGCAATGTGGCAGGCAATGCTCATGTCCGCACAGCTAGAGCCATCCAAACAAATCTTTATCCACGGATTCATCACGAGCGAAGGACAGAAGATGAGTAAGTCACTGGGCAATGTGGTAGACCCATACGAGCTAGTAGGGAAGTATGGTACTGATCCAGTGCGTTTTTACCTCCTTGGGGCACTCCCAAGTTATGATGATGGGGACTTCTCGATGAGCCGTTTTGACGAATACTACGGCGCACATCTCGCCAACGGTATCGGCAACCTCAATGCACGCATCCTCACAATGGTAGAAAAGTATTGTGATGGTAAAGTACCAGAACGAACACAAAATGTGTTCAATACAGAACAATACTGGGATCGCTTTGACCAAGCGCTCACTGAATACAAATTTGATGAAGCGATCAAGGTAATCAATGAACTCGTCTCAGCAGTGGACGGATATATCTCAGTAGAGAAACCATGGGAGAAGGCAAAGCAGGGAACACTCGACGTTTCTCTCTTCTATACACTCCTCGAATCACTCCGCCATATTGGTCTCCTCTTGCTTCCAGTTATGCCAAATACTGGAGCAAATATATTGTCCCAATTTGGTATTGACCCAACCACCATAGCACTTGAACTTGATCAACAGTGGGGGAGACTCGAGACTGGAAGTATGACCAAAAAAGCTGACAACCTCTTTCCTCGTATTGAACAAACATAATACTCAGTATATTTACACCACAAATGACAGTCTCTGGCTGTCGTTTGTGTTTTTACACAACAAGAGAGTAACCTATACACCTCCTCTTGCTAAAAATTCAAAAACCTGCTATACTTAGGCAACTTTTAATATATCATCTATGGAAATCAGAAATATCGCGATTATCGCTCACGTTGACCACGGCAAGACCACCTTGACCGACTCCTTGATGCGTCAGACTGGCATGGTCACAGACGAGACCGTCAGTATGGATAGTAATGCTCTGGAACAAGAGCGCGGTATTACGATTTATGCCAAAAACGCAGCGTTATTTTACAAAGACACAAAGATCAACATTGTAGATACTCCAGGCCACGCCGACTTTGGTTCAGAAGTAGAGCGTGTGCTCCGCTCGATTGACTGTGTGCTGTTGATCGTAGATGCACAGGAAGGTCCGATGCCTCAGACCAAATTTGTACTCAAAAAATCACTCGAACTTGGTCTCAAACCAATCGTTGTAATCAATAAAATTGATAAACCAGCAGCCCAACCAGATGTTGTCCATGAGCAGGTATTGGAACTCTTTATGGATCTCGGCGCCAATGATGAACAGCTTGATTTCAAGACTGTATACGCGATTGGAAAGCTCGGTATTGCAAAACTCAATCTCACTGATGAATCAACAAACCTTGACCCATTACTTGATACTATTCTCAAATACGTTCCACCGGCACCAGCTGATACAACTGTTCCATTCCGCATGCAACCATTTAACCTCAGCTATGACAACTTTTTGGGTCGTCTGGCTGTTGGACGTGTATATGAAGGAATTGTCAAACTAGGGGACAAAGTCATCATCAAAACCGCCGAGGGCGCAAGTCGTAGTGGTAGTATTACCAAAATCTACACATTTCATGGTACGCAAAAAAAGGATGTTACAGAAGCACAGGCAGGCGATATTGCTATGATTGCGGGTCTCCCAGATATTTATATTGGCGAAACTATCTGTCAAAATGCTGACCAGGAAGCACTTCCTGCAATTCACGTAGATGAACCGACCATCTCTCTTGGATTCCTCGTAAACAATTCACCATTTGCAGGCCGCGAAGGAAAATTTGTTACCAGTCGTCAAATCCGCGAACGCCTTGAAAAAGAACTTGAAATCAACGTTGGACTCAAAATCGATTTCTCAGATACAGATCGCTACAAAGTATACGGACGAGGGGAGATGCACATCGCTATTTTGCTTGAAAATATGCGACGTGAAGGTTTTGAGCTTCAAGTCTCTCAACCACAGGTTATTATCAAAGAAGAAAACGGTGTCAAAGTAGAACCATTTGAAGAAGCGACTGTTGATGTCCCAACTGAATTTAGTGGTGTTGTTATTGAAAAAATGTCAAAACGCAAAGGAACTATGACATTTATGCAACCAAATGCAAACAACACCATGATTCGTATGCTCTTTGAAATCCCAACTCGTGGATTACTAGGTTATCGTGGTGAGTTTATTATGGATACACGCGGTGAAGGTATTTTAGCGAGCCATATGATTGGATTCAAAAAACATGTGGGTGTCATCGAAAAACGCCAAGTAGGATCTATGATCTCCATGATGACTGGCACAGCGCTTGCATACTCACTGTGGAACCTCCAAGACCGTGGAACACTCTATATTGGCCCAAATACAGAGGTATATGAGGGTATGGTGATCGGAAACACGGCCAAAGGTGAGGAAATGGCTGTCAACCCAATTAAAGGAAAACAACTTACCAATATGCGTGCCTCTGGATCTGATGACGCAATATTGCTCACACCACCACTTGAAGTCACACTTGAACGCGGACTTGAAATCATGACTGAGGATGAATACCTCGAAATTACACCAAAATCAATTCGTTTGAGAAAACAACATTTGACTGAAGCTGATCGCTCACGTGCGAAACGAAGCTAAACATAACAAGTGAACTAAAAACCAGCCCGACAATGTGGCTGGTTTTTTTGATCTCTATTTTCCCTACTTTGTATATATATACAGTGTCGTATAAGATATATTGTACGACACTATATAGATAGGAATGCCTAGGAAGCGACCAAACTAAAAACGGCTATCAAGGCCGTTTCATTTGGAGACTCTCCTCTCTTCTCTTGTATAGTTAGCCATCTCTTATTTCCAATATGCTCGACCAGTGTATCGAATATCAATATATGACACAGCTGTCTCACTTTTTTTACTCTCAGCATTTGCCTGATCAAAAACGGACATCTGTGTAGAGACTACTCGTGGGTCCAAGCGGATCAGTAGATCCCACCCCTCCCCTGTCTTGATATGACCAAACTGTCCAGTTTGATCAATTTCAATAAAACGAGGTGTGATCATGCGTTTTTTTAATTCTTCATAATAGGATAAAACAGCTCGTAGCGTATCAGCGTCCACAGTGGTACTGTCTTTTACTGCCTCCAATGCTCGAGTATCATAAATCAGAGGTAGTTGTCCAAATTCAGCCTGTATCGAGGCGACATCGGGAATATGAGTACGAGAGACTATAACCGTCTCTACTGGAGGCTCTGGAGTCACTACAGTGCTTGTCACACCAAGAGAGGTTGTTGTACTAACATCAGCAGTGGCTGGTGCAGCGTACTGGACACTTTTCTGCTCTTGCCACTGATCACTTGGCACATTTTTGAGCACATCTACAACCACCCCATCCTCATCAATATAGCTATACTGTCGACCATTATCATAGAGAAATGTAGCTTGTTTCTCACTCACCGTCACAATGATTTTGTTTGGAAACTGTTTTGTAATGTCTACCGAGTGGATAGGATATCGTTTGAGCAGAATAGACTCCACATCACTGAGGTTGGCGACAAAGTAATTGTTTTGTGGAACAAAGAAAAAACGCTTACCTTCCATGATTCCTGCGACAACACTTTTGACGTCAACAGAGGCAACACGCTTGGTACCCTCAATAGAGATATCAGTGATACGAAATGCAGGATGATACATCAATATAGCGGCCGTCGTACCAAATGAAACAACACAGACAGAGACAAGTACCGCCACTTTGCGTGTCGATCTCTTCTGCTCGTCTTTCTTTTTGAATGGATTATTCTTTGCTGGTCGCCAATCAAAATCTTTCGTATGGCGCATGTTGACGCTACGAGAGACAGACTGTACACGAGTTTTGCGAACACCAAACAAAGACATATGTTATGAGAAACCACGTTTCTTACTACGAATCGTCTCGACTATCCATGTCAGATAATATCGAGATGACAGCACAATATCATGACAATGAACAATGTCGCGCTGATATCCGCCAAATCCTTTTTTGTAATGTGTAATACCAAAAAACGGATGGTCCTTGCTAGCAGTTTCTGGTGCAATACCCCAAAAATTATACAGAGTCATTCCCCGCTTCTTTGCCTCTACAATAGATTTCCACTGCAGCAGGTACGCAGTTGGCAATCGCTTATCCTGATTGAGCGATGCGGCGTGACGATAACTTGCAGTATTGCCAAAATATATAATAATGGAGGCCGCATCAAGCGTCCCATCCGGGAGGTAACCTAAAAATATAACAGCATTCCCCTGCTCCACTAGTGAACAAAATTCGTGTTCAATATACGCACGTGAAAAACGATGAAATTTATGTCGTTTAGCAGTCTCATCATGAAGATCATTAAAGAGTTTTAACGCTTCCAAGTCTGTTCGCATCTCAACTCTGACCCCATCTCGCTGACAACGATTGATCAAATTACGATGGTTTTTATTCATGTTTGCAAGTAGCTTTTCTTCTGACTCTTTGAGCGGGAGAAGCCACGTCGTCTCAGCAAGTATATGCATTGGTGAAGGTTTTGCTCCAATTGATTTTAATAGCTGCTCATACTCCCCTGTCTCATCAAAAAATGGTGAAAAGCGGACAAAGTGATAGCCTTGTTTTTTTCCAAACTCTGTCAAAAAACTAAAAAATATGTTGTATAATTCTACGTCAGAATTACTCCCAATCGGACCATATGGAAGATAGAGAAAATTACCACGCTTGGCATGAGTACTCGTGACCAAACTACCAAATACCAATGTACCACTCTCATCTACCACACCAAACAACCACGCCTGCTCACCCTGTTTTCTATAAAATTCTGCATAGCTAGAAGACTGCACAAAGAGTGTATCCGGCTGTGCCAGTACAAATGCATCCCAGCGTTTGTTGTCTATTTCAATCACTTTGTATGTCATACTGTTCCAGCAATAATACGTTGTTGATCATCTGACAACACAATAGATGGGTGTGTCCCAAACACAAAAATATGCTTGGCGACCTGCTCGGCTTTTGGACATACTCCATCTCTATACCCCACTGTTTCTCTCTTGGCATCGTCAGGTACTATCGGCGTATTTGACCACAGTGCTGAGATGATAATACTCGCCTGGCGCAAACTATACTCAGTGGTATCTGGAACGTCGGTATATGCAGCGACAAATAATGGTACAATCCCCTCTTGATTTGATTGAGCACATTTTGTACTCAGACTCTTTCTCACTACGGTAGCGAGAGTTTTTCTTTGTTCTACTATTGTGTTCAATTGACGAAGTTGAGTGAGAAGTATCATAGCCAGAGCTGCTGGAAACTGCACCGGCGTCCACATATCTTGCTTACCCTCTAGCTCTCCGTCAGAGACGATCTTTGGTAAGATATGTGTGATACGCAATAGTGTAAACAGATGCCCAGAGAGACCAACAAAAAATAATGAACGGACCAACGCAGCGGCTGGATAGTAGAGTAAGTGTCTGAATAAAAGCAGACGTGGAAATAAAGAAAGAGTATTAATTTTCTTTTTCACAGCATCCATATATGCAAGGTTATTCACCGCTACTGCTCCACCACGAATACTGCTAATAATTTTTTCAGTTCCAAAACTAAGAATCGCTAAATCACCAAAAGTCCCCAGTGGCTTTCCTTCATACGTCGAACCAAGTGAATGTGCACAGTCCTCTATGGTTGGGATTCCCGCCTCTTTGGCGATGCGAAGCAATTCAGTAAGCTGTCCAGGATACCCAAATGTATGCTGCAAAATAATTGCCTTTGTCTTTGGTGTTATTCGCGCCTTGAGTGACACCGGATCAATACAGAGCTGGTCATCAATATCGACATATACAGGTGTTGCTCCGAGTGCCACAATCGCGTTGGGTACGACAATACAGGTGTAACCCGAAACTATCACCTCATCCCCTGCCCCAACACCCAATGTCTGTAGCGCCAGATAGAGTGCACTGCGCCCACTATCAACTGTATACACAGACACATCATTGAGATATGTAGAGAGTAGAGATTCCACTTCGCGTACAGGCTCAGGAGAGTACCACGTCCCCCACTGTGTCGGTAGGAGCAAATGCAACGACAGACGAAGTGATTCCTTCGTCATGTTGGGAGCAAAGCCAAAAAATGTGTACTGTTTTGCACTCATGTGTTTGAAATAAATGGAGTACAGCGATCAATGATACTAGTATAGACTGCTCCAGGAATGCGATTTTCAAACAATACCACCGCTGGTGTTTGTTCATACTGTTCCAAATGAGTAAGTAACTGATTTGGCACGTCTTTAAGAAAAATATCCAGCTTGTACTTGTCAGAAATAGCACCTTTTCGCATCGGTGCTTCTTGATCTTTGGTTACCAGCACCAATTCATCAGCAACAAATGCGATCTCACCTGCAATTGTCTCATGAATACGATCATTTTCATCCCCCAGTTCAATCATACCTCGTGTCACCACCACACGACGCATATTTCCCGGAAAACGAGATAGTACGTTGAGTGCGGCCCGAAACCCATCTGGATTTGAATTATAACTATCATCAATAATTACACTCTGACCAAACTGACGCAATGTGAGCCCCCGTCCTGGCTGAGGCAGTGTCTTGAATCGCTCTACAGCCGCCTCAACAGTCATACCGAGGTATTCTGCAACGAGAAGGACTGGAGCAACGTTCATCGCATGATGTGCACCAATAAGTGGGATATGCACATCGTATTTTTTTGAATCTACACCCATACCACATGTCACCATCGTCCCTGAGAGCGTCTCATGTGCATCATCAATATTACATGTTGGTTGATACTGATCTTCCCAACCAAATGAAAGCACTGGTACAGAGAGTGTATGTAGTTTTTCGCGAATGTACTCGTTGTCAGTGTTGGCCACAGCCACACCACCAGACTGGACAGACTCTAGTAGTTCATATTTTGCCTTTTGTGTATGCCGAATAGAACCAAAGAGTGAGATATGCTGCTCATTGATCGCAGTAAGGATACCAATTTTTGGACGAACGATGTCACAAATCGCCTTGATCTCCCCCATTTTGTACGCCCCCATCTCGACCACCATGACATCAATATCACGCAACTGACTTTTCAAAATCAGCTGTGCCACACCGATGTCTGTATTGGTATTTTTTGGTGTTTTCCAGACACGAAATTTGTCTCCGAGCACATATGAGAGCATCTCTTTGACCGTACTCTTGCCATAACTACCGGTAATACCAATAACAGTAATATGCGGATGACGTGCCATCTTGCGTGTTGCTAGAGCAATGATACAACGCTTCACCCACACAGTCGGCAACTGAAATATCAACACAACTGCAGCCATCAACAACGGACGCAGAATAAATATCATAAACACCCCATCCCATGCACCATCACCCAAAAGCAACGTTAAATCAAGCAACAACACCAGACCAGTGAGAATGATTGCTTTTATCGTCCTCCTAGGTATTCTCAGACTCCTGTGAACCAAACCTCGCAACAACACAGCACTATCAAGTCCATACAGAGCGACAGCCACCAACGACAGATACGACCCATTAAATGGCAACATGAGAAGAAAGCCACCCAGTGCCATACGGTAGAGCACTTTGTAGGACAAGAGATACTCTCGTCCCTGCACGGAACGGAAAAAATCAGCCATGCGATCAAGTCGATATTCTTTGAGCTGCCAATAGTAGAGAAAATCAATATAGGTACAGACCGAAGAAACCACCCAAAGAGCAGCAAATATGTAGTGCATTGTCGATATTGATTCGATCATACAAACAACGTTCTTTATATCATCGTACAAAAAGATACTACTGCATCAAGTAATTCTCTGCGTTTTTCGTGATGCAATCCATGTGTCGCACCAGAAATAACAACAAACTCCGCCTGTTTCAGACGCTTGTGTATCATTGTACCATACTTTAGTAGTGTCATTCTATCTTTGTCTCCCCACACCACTAACGCAGGCACGGTAATACTATCCAGCGCGCTCTGCTGATCTTGGCGTATAATCTTTTTGTAAATCTCACGTTGCACTCCACTCGTTTTTTGGTAATCAGGAGAATCAGCCACTTTGTATAGTACTTTTTTGGCAACCTGTTCAAACTGTCTAATTCCAGGAATAAAGAATATACTTTTGCCTACTTTCGCAGCAAACCCAAGTGCGGAGCGTTTGAACCAAAAATCTTCACGAACGATAGAGGATGCCGCAAAAATAACCCTATCACAGATATCTGGGTTGTTTCCAACTACATGAGCGAGAACCTGACCACCGAAAGAATGCCCCATGACAATAACTTTCGCATTTGGGTCTGTTATTTTGGATTTGATATTTTTTATTTTGTCATTTACGAAAACAGAGTACTCCTCCACTCCCCACACCTCAGCCGGACACGGCTCATCACCAAAGCACGGCAGTTCAATCACTGTCACAGACGCAAAATATGGCTTTGCAATCTCTACAAATTCATGCCACGTTTGTTTGTTTCCGCCCCAGCCTGGGAGGATGATGAGATGTATGTTGTTCATATGTTAATGAGAGAACTTTTCAGGAAACTTTATTCTCGCCATTTCATACGCAGCAAAAATATTTGTATGCATATTTTTTGACTGTTTCAAAAACATGTCTCTTAGTTGTTCGTACGTATATTCACAGACGATAATATCTTCACTATCATCAAAATTTGTTTGCGAAGAGACTACCACACCAAACGCCACAAATATCTCTGCTTTTCGATTGGATATTGCAGGTGAACCAAAAAATGTCCCGAGCGAATACATTTCTTTAGCTGTATACCCAGTTTCTTCTTCTAGTTCTCTGTGCGCACAATCGATAGACTGTTCTGTCTTTGGATCAAATGTGCCAGCAGGAAGACTCAGTATACGAGAGTTTATAGGCACTCTATATTCATCAATAGTAATAATTGATCCACTTTGTGTAATTGGAAGCACAATGACACTTTCATTAAACTCATGAAAATACTCATACACCTGTACAGAACCACGAGATGTTACAAATTCAGCCGCAGCTAAATCACGATATTTACCTTTATGAATTGTGGTGATGTTTTTGATCTGTGTACTCATACTACTATATATTTACACGCAATAAGCACCTCTTGAAATCCAGGGATTGTATTTTGAAGCTCAAAACATTCTTTTGCAGTAATCCATCTGTAACTTAAAATTTCTTCCGGACGAATTGTAATATCTGGTTCTTGCTCTACACGAGACTCAAATGAAACAAACCTAATTGGTTTTTGACCTTCATGCTGATAATCGATTTCAGACATGTACTTTACTGAACTTACAACAACACCAGTTTCTTCTTGTAACTCTCGCATCGCAGCATTCTCGTCACTTTCTTCTGCATCAACCTTACCCGCAGGCAAACCCCATGTTCCACCCTGCGGTTTATCAGGGTGACGCTGTATAATGAGAAATTTGTCATTATACCAGAGGAATGTGCCGACGACGGTGATCATATATTAAATAACACTCTTCCCCACATACTTCACCAACACCTCTGGTACACGAATCGTCCCATCAGCTTGTTGATTTTGCTCAATCACCGCAATTGGGAACCGTGAGAGTACGACAGCAGTACCATTGAGTGTGTGGACAAACTCATTTGTTCCATCTTCTTTTTTGTATTTAATACCCAGACGTCGTGCCTGGTAATCTGTACAATTACTCGTTGATGTCACCTCACCAAAATCACCTGCATGTGTCTCATCACCCTTCATCGTCATCCAGGCTTCGAGATCGTATTTGCGATACGCAGGACCTCCGAGATCCCCTGCTGGAATATCAATCACACGATAGTGGAGTCCCAGTCCATCACAAATTTCTTTTTCAATCGCCAGGATTTCCTGATGCATTGCTTCACTCTCTTCTGGTTTGCAGTAGACAAACATCTCGAGTTTGGTAAATTGATGAACACGGTAGAGTCCTTTACTGGTACGACCATACGCTCCCGCTTCTTTGCGGAAACAGTGTGAGAGGGCAACGTATTTCTTTGGACCGTTTGAGAGATCGAGCACCTCATCACGATGATACCCACCAACAGTAATCTCAGCAGTAGCAATGAGACTCATATCAGTGTTTTCAATCACATAAATCTGATCCTGCGCATCACCACGTGGGTTATACCCAGTCCCGACGAGAATCTCAGTCTTGGCCATGTCCGGTGTCTCCATGAGTTCAAATCCGTGTGCAGTCGCAACATCGATCCCGTAATTGGTGAGTGCCATGTTGAGACGAACGAGATCGCCTTTACTAAAATAAAACTTAGCACCGGCAACCTTAGCACCACGCTCAAAGTCAATCATGCCGCGCTCAGTGAGCAATGTCTCATGATCTTTTGGTGTGAAATCAAATGATGGTTTAGCGCCATATACACCAACTGTCATGAAATCCTCTTCCCCACCCGCAGGAGTTTCTGGATGTGTCAGGTTTGGTACCTGCATGAGGAGATCCATATACGCCGCGTCTGTTGCAGCCATACCCTCTTCTAGTGCTTTGATTTTTTCTCCTACTTCACGCATCTGTGCAATTTCCTCTGGAGTTGGTTTTCCTTTTGATCCAGCATTGCGTGCAGCACGAAGTGTTTCGATTTCAGTGATTTGTGTACGACGAAGTTCATCAACACGAATCAGTTCGTCAATATCTACTTTATTACGACGATTGATACAGTTTTGTTTGACGAGTTCTACGTTTTCTCGAATGAATTTAATGTCTAACATATATGAAATTTTTTAAGTATTTGAAGTGAAAAGTTTATTTTTTTAGCACAACGATATAACTTGGTTTTTCTGGTAACTGTTCTATTATACCAGCTTTCACTGGATTCATTTTTGGCCAATTAATCCAACTGTCATGCCAACCATTTTTTACTGCAATGACGTAATGATCGTCATCGTTCATATATATAATGTTACCTTCATTATAGATCAAATCTACATTTTTATCTGTCACTTTTGACCAACTAGCTTTAACTCCAAATAGTTTCAATACAGATACAATATCTCTACAATATAATCCTCTTTCTTGATATATACTATATTTTTCTTTTGGTATTTTTCTTACTACACTACCATATGAAATACCCAAAGCAACCGCGATACAAGCAATACCACAACCTAGAGCATCTTCTTGTGGAATAAGAAAATATTTAGTACGCATATTCTTTCAATTCATTATACACCGATCTATACATCTCTGCATTTGTTCCGATCAACTCATGGTTCAACACATCATCAAGTTCAAACCATCGCGCTTCTATTACCTCTTCATCCGAAGGTTTGAGCTCTCCACCTACGACTTTACACACATACGGAACGAGAAATACTTGATACGACGTCTGAGTATGCTGTTTCTCCATCAACTCTACGTGAATATGCTGCAACAATCGTACGACTTCCACTTTCAAACCAACCTCTTCCTCTACTTCACGCACCACATTTTCATGAAGCGTCTCACCTGGATCAACTCCCCCACCAGGAAACTCCCATTTGTTATGAAATTGTGGCTGTCTAGGATCATTGCGCAGACTCATCAATATCTTGCCCTCATTCAGTATAAAGGCACATGGGACAACGATCTGTTTTAGTGCAAAATTATTTCTGAAATAAAAACTTATTTTTTCCATCGCTTTTCCTCTGTGACTCGATGCATTTTTTTCCTCTGTCGTCATGTGATAATTCAACTTGTTTGCTGCTATATCAAAAAAGATAGGATCCAGCGGCATATTATTTTTTATTGGACCAGCAGGTTCTTCAAACAAATATCCATTGACGACATCACGTGTAGAGAACCATGTTTCATTGAACGGATCATACAGTGTCATGCAGGAAGCGAAATATGCAGAACGCTCTCCCTCTTTGAGATCTTTTGCTTTCTCCAATATGTTCGCTAGACGTTCCTCGTCTGTATTCCCAGTATCTTTGGTATGCACTCCAGGCCAACCATTTAGCCCATCAATAAACAATCCCGAATCATCAGCAAGTGAAATAAGTCCGCTTTTTTCTGCATAATATTTCGCCTTGAGCAATGAGTTGTACTCAATCTCCTCACCTATTTCTTCTGGTTCTGGAATCGGATCGATATCTTTGAGCGACACAAATTCCACACACGACAACGTCGAAAAGAAGGAAGAAATTTCTTTGAATTTCCCCACATTTCCGGTGGCGATGAGGATTTTTGTTTTTTGCATATTTACGACAATATTTTCAGAATCTTACTCGATTTATGTTTCCCTGACTTATACGATTTCAACCGAACAATTTTTGTATTCAATCCAAACTCTTTTATTTTTTCCTGTAACTTATCTGTAAACGCAATCTGATCATATCCGAGTGCAATCACATCTGGTTTTATTTTTTTGATCACTGCATACACATTTAACTTTGGATCTCCGAGCACCACCTGATCTACACAACGCAATTCTCGTAAAATAGTAACACGTTCTTTTTCTGTATGCACTGGTTGTTTTTTCTTGAGTAGCTTTACCGTCTTGTCTCTCGCCACCACCACCGTCAACGTCTCACCCAACTTTTTTGCTGATTGCAAAAAGTGAATGTGTCCAGCGTGGAGAATATCAAATGTACCAAAGACGAGGACTGTCATATTTGTTTTACCATTCTATACTCATTTACCACAGAGCCGTCTCCTACTGTTTGATCTGGAACTGTTTCTACTATTTCAAAACCGATTTTTTCATATAAACGAACCGCAGACGTCATATGTTCATTTACAAGTAAACTGAGTCGTGTTGCACCTTTTTCTTTTACTATGTCCTCAATAGCACGAATCAACTGTCCTCCAATATCCCGACCTCGAAATTCAGGATTAACATACATAGAGATAAGAACCCACTCTTGCGGTGTATCCATGGTAAACGCACCCGCAAGCCCAACAGTACATTCTCCTTCAAACGCGCCAACATAGACATGGGTTTGTTTTTGCAATTTATTTTTCCACTCTTCATCAGATGTCTCAAGTTCTTTTTCATATGTCACAAAAAACGCCTGAGGATCTGTTTGAAGTGCCTGCAAACGAATTTGTTTGAATTGTTCCCAATCATTTGGTGTGAGAACACGGATATCCATATATTATTCTTGTTCTTCAGCCTCTTTTTGAACTACTGGCTTCATCAATGGAAACGCCATAATCTCACGGAGAGTGTGCGAACCAGTAATAAGCGCCACAAAGCGATCAATACCAATACCCGTCCCCGTTGCTGGAGGCATACCATGTTCGAGTGCTTCGACATAGTCCCAATCATTGTTCATCGCCTCATCATCCCCTGCAGCCGCGTCGCGTGCCTGTTCCTCAAAACGTGCACGTTGATCAACCGGATCGTTGAGCTCAGTATATGAGTTAGAAAGTTCAAATCCATTGACAATCAATTGGAACATGTCGGTGTACATTGGGTCCGCTGCTTTTTTGGCCAAAGGTTTGAGCTCAACTGGATAGTTCATCACAAAGGTTGGTTGGATGATGAATGGACGAGTGGTTTCTTTGTAGAGATTATCCATCAGTTTTCCACGACCCACCACTCCTTCTGTCTCATACCCTTTTTCTTTCATCACTGCACGCAGACCTTCTTCGGTTGGATAATCTGAAATATCGATCCCACTGCGCTCAAGCACTGCATCACGAAATGTGACCACAGGATACGGTGGAGTAAAATCAATCATATGTCCATCCGTTTGTACTTTGAGATCACCGACTGAATTTTTGATAATAAACGGAATCATCTCTTGGTGTAGCCCCATGTTTTGATGTGCGTCAGCGTATGCCCAGTAGTACTCGATCATCGTAAACTCAGGGTTGTGCTGATGATCCACACCCTCGTTGCGAAATGCACGACCGATCTCAAATGTTTTTTCAAATCCACCCACGAGTAGGCGTTTCTGCCAGAGCTCGCCGATACAAATACGCAAATGCACTGGTAAATCAAATGCATTGAGATGTGTATCAAATGTCTGTGCCATCGCGCCAGAGGCCACAGTCTCAAGGACCGGTGTTTCCACCTCATCAAATCCTTTGCTATAGAGAAACTCACGCATGTAGCGCAACACTTTGCCGCGCACAATCATTTTGTCACGACTCTCTGGATTCATGATGAAATCTAGATAGCGTTTGCGGTATCGTGTTTCATCGTCTTGAAGTCCGTGAAATTTGTCTGGGAGTGGGCGCAGTGCTTTGCTGAGCAATCTCCATGATGACACGAGAACTGACTCTTCACCACGTTGTGTCTTGAAACGTGTTCCAGAAACTTCGATAAAATCAGCAATATCAACAAACGCACCAAACTGTTCAAATGCGCTTGCATCAACCGTATCTGATTTGAGCACTACTTGCATCGTTGCACTTCCATCATCGAGGTGACAAAATGTCAGTTTCCCCATCTCACGTTTGGAGCGGATACGTCCGGCGATGATCACTGGTGTTTCTGCCTCTAGTGTCAGTGCGTCAACAATGCGGTGCGTACGACGCACTGTCGCTGGATACGGATCAATCCCCGCTTTTTGAATCTCAGCGAGTTTGCCGAGGCGGACTTCGTGTTCGTCGTTTATGTTAATGTCTGGCATACAATTTAGTTTGAAAGTTATAAAGTTGGAAAGTTTATAAAGTTATAATGTAATCTTTCATGGGCATTTCTCTGGGTTCTGTTTTGTGTTTTAAGGTGGATATGCCTATATATACACCCCCAAGCGATTCACACAATTTCTGACTTCCAATATTTTCTGGAGCCGCTCGATATAACAATGAATCTAATTGTAATGCCTCTCTTGCAAATACCAATAATGTTTGTAGCGCATCCTTACCATATCCGTTTCCTTGCGATGACTCCTTGATCCAAATACCTACTTCCTTTTTTCCTGGTATATCTTCATGAATACTACAGGTACCAATAAACTGCCCTGAAACTAGATCTACTATGTTAAAAGTATATGTTTTACCTGTCAGATTATCTTGCATAGCGTTTTTGATAAACGCATCTGTCTCAGAAATATCAATTGGTGCTGACCAGCTCATAAACCGAACTAATGTCGGAGTAGACGCAGCAAAAATATCCTCTCGGTATTTCTCCGAAATAGGAACTAATATTACTTTTTTGCCTGTATACTGCATAAAGTCAATTACTGAGGACTAGACCAAAACTTACGAATTACATAATGAAATAAAGACACAGCACACAGATATAATACAACTACCTTAAAACCAAACCTATATGGTGCTAATATATAATTCCACAATTGTTTCTGTGTATAAACAACATCATACCTAGCGTCTATATACATTTTATGTATCACCACATCAGTCTTCATGCCAAATGGTAGTTGAAGGGTTTCGCGGACAGCAACAGGCGCTGGATCACCCCAACCATTCATGTATTGACGTAATGATTTTACCACCCACACTGATAGGAGAAAAATTATAATAGCAATAAGGATATGCTTTTTATTAAAAAGCCAAAAAGTATTAGATTTTTTCCCTATATACTGCATAGAATTCATATAGATAATAGTACCAAAACCACCATAAAAAAACAACCCTGTACAGAGCTCGTACAGGGTTGTCATTTTTTGGCTTATTTTACCTCTGAAACGGTAAATACTTGGGTGCCAGCTGGTATCTCTACCGTGACGGTGTCACCCTTCTTTTTGCCGATAAATGCCTGTCCGAGTGGTGACTCATTACTGATCTTTCCCTTGAGAGGATCAGCTTCTTGAGCACCGACGATCATATATTCCTTCTTTTTTCCCTTTGACTCCACCACAATTGTGGAACCAATAGAAATCACACCACCTTCTGAGTGATCTGAGGATAATATTTGTGCAGACTCCAAAATAGCGCTAATCTGAGCGATTCGACTCTGGGTCCACGCCATTTCTTCACGAGCAGCGTGATATTCAGCATTTTCTGAGAGATCACCTAGCTGACGAGCATCATCAATACGCTTCGCAATATGAAGTAATTTGGTAAATTTGAGTTCTTTGTATTCTGCCTCTAATTCAGCCTTTTTTTCTGGACTGATAAACTGGGCTACTGCATCTTCTGACATATTATATCGTACCTTAGTATAAAAGAAATAAATAGCCGCCAAAATAAGAATGGCGGACTATATAGATGTATCTATATTACCAGATATCACTAAGACTGTCAAGTACAAAAAAGACTCACCTAAGACGTTCCCCTCCTTGGAAAGGAGGGGTCAGGGGTGGTTGACAACGAAGTATCCAAAGACGAACACACATTGATAATATCTTGGGTAACAGATTCTATCTCATCCCTAATTTGCTCATTATGATAGCGGCACACACGTAAACCCTGAGACACCAGAAAAGCTTCTCGAATACTATCACTTTTCTTTTTAAACACCTCTCCATGAATATTTCCATCGACTTCAATAACCAGATGCAGTGATGGACAATAAAAATCCACAATGTACCTACCAATACTTTGCTGTCGTCTAAACTTGTATCCTAATCTATTATTTCTCAATACATACCACAACTCTTGTTCTGAAGTTGTCGAGCCTTTTCGTAATTTTTGTCGTGTACGCTTCAAAGATTCAATGTTGTGAATTTTTGGTTTATGTTGCATAGGTATCAACCCCACCTAACCTCCCCTTTCTAAGGGGAGGGACGTTTATAGCTAAATACAAAGAATTAAGAACTAATTATTATTCTCAATCTTCCCCCACTCTCGCAGAAAATCATAGGCAATCGGGACTGCCACAGCTGAACCCTCTTTCCCCTCCTCTACGAGCACTGTGATGGCAATCTGTGGGTTTTCATACGGCGCATAGCCAGTAAACCATGCATGGTTATTTTTGTTGGCGTTCCACTGGGCTGTACCCGTCTTACCTGCTGCGCTAAATGGAAGCTGCGACAAACGTCGACACGAGCCGTACACCACACACTCATGCATACCTTGTGCCACAATTTCAATGTTTCGTTTCTTGGCAGGGAGCTCTCGCACCACCGTTGAACTCACCGTCGTACTCACGTTTGTCTCCTTGTCAATAAACCCATGCACAAATCGTGGCTGATAGACTGTCCCACCATTGGCAATCGCGGCGGTAAGCACATTGATCTGCAGAGGTGTCACGAGCACATCACCCTGACCGATTGAGACATTGTAGGTATCACCGATATACCATGGTTCACCTTTGGTTTTTTCTTTCCACTCTTTGGATGGGAGAAATCCATCTGACTCACCCGGAATATCTACCCCCATTTTCTCAGAAAAGCCAAATGACTTGAGTCCCGCCATGAGCGCGTCAACTCCCATACCCTCACGATCACCATATCCACCGACGAGATAGTAGAAAAAAGTATTGACCGACTGTGCCAGTGCTTTGGTCACATTGGTAATACCGTGTCCCCCACCCTGCCAATCAGGAAAAAACCATCGTCCGACTGCGAGTCCACCTGTACTATTGACCGTCGTCTCTTTGGTAATAGCTCCAAGCTCCAGACCAATTAAAGCAACAAATGGTTTGAGTGTTGACCCAGATGGATAATTTCCACTCACGCCACGATTGATAAATGGATTGCGCTCATCAGCGAAATAGGCGGTATACGATGCAGTCGTGATACCACCGGAGAAATCGTTGTTGTTGTAGGATGGCGTACTGACATATGCGAGCACTTCACCTGTGTGCACATTACTGACAATCGCTGCAGCTTTTGGATAACTCGCATTGAGATGCGCTGCTACCGCTTTTTCCAATGCTGCCTGCACACGGATATCCATCGCCAGCGTCATATACTGACCCGCCACCGGTGACGACTCCGAGAGGACGCGCTGCACACGCCCGAGCGCATTGACCTCTACGAGACGACGACCGTACGTCCCACGCAGTTGTGATTCGTATGTTTTTTCCAGTCCTGTCTTACCAATATCATCTGATGGTAAATATCCGGTTTTGTATAGTGCATCTAATTCATCTTTTGATAATTTTCCTAAATATCCCAGCACATGTGAGAGCCCCTCGACGCGCTGCGTCGGCGAGACTTCGGCAAATGTCTGCACATACTGTCGTTTGCTCCCGCGAATAATGGAGATACCTGGCAAGTCAGAGAGCGAGACATACAGCGAGAGCGCCGTCTCATAGGGAATGTCTTCTTCGATCACCACAGACTCGTAGCGATATGATCCATATTCTTTGAGTGTCGCCTCGATTTCATCTTCTGGTTTTTGGGTCAAGGCAGCAAGACGAGAAACAATTTGTTTTCTCTCCTCTACATCACGTGGCAGATCTTGCGGCACGAGTGCGAGTGAAAACTTTGGCACGTTTTGGGTCAACGCCACACCATTGGCGTCCAAAATCACACCACGCTCGGATGGAATCGGCACAACGCGTTGTGAATTGCGTAGCGCTGCAGTTTGAAACGAACCACTCGCAAACAGCTGTACATACATCAATCGAGCCAAGACAATAAAAAACACACATCCAAATAGCCCAAGCAAAATCTGAATCGAACGTCGATTGATACTCGTGACAATGTGTGCACGAGTTGATGGCAGCGGATCGAGTCTCCCCGTCTTTGCATCGATATGCATCGCACCCTCGACCCAATCATTCCCAATATGACCAGTTTCTATATGCAAGAAGCCGTCAGGAAAATACGATTGTTGTTTGTCATCATCTTT
The DNA here is from genome assembly GCA_937861125.1 of uncultured bacterium. GTDB lineage: Bacteria > Patescibacteriota > Patescibacteriia > Magasanikbacterales > UBA922 > CALMAY01. The sequence continues at coordinate 273,876 of CALMAY010000038.1, forward strand.
CATAGGATCGACGAGAGAGCGTAAACAACTCTTTTTTGGAACGCATACGAAGAGACGGGACAGTCACCGTCACAATCGCGACCACAATCGCCACAATACTCGGTGTCAGCACCAATTCCCACAGCAAGATATCAGAGAGCCGCACAAAACTCAGTGGGACATCCGTATAGACACTCACAATAAAGCGTAACATGAAATACAGTGCCCGAAACAAAACAATACAAATCGCCGTCAACGCCAATCCAGAATACCACGACCGATTGGTAAAGATACGCTCATAGAGCCAATACACACACAGTGTGGCAATCGTCCCAGAGAGCAGCAACACCCCAAACGGTGTCCCCGCACTATATGCGTCAAGAAAGAAAAACAACAAAAAACTCAACCACACCACCGATCCGTTTTCAAACAAAAACAAATAACAAATCAATGAGGCGATAATGACATGCACAAACACAAACGGCTCAGGCAACACACTGGTAAAAAAAATATGCACTGTCGTGATAGTGAGCAGAAGCAAGATAAAGCCAATAAGTTTTGCAAGTTTGTAGAGGAACATACCATTTTATCAATTGACTTACTTACGTCATTGCGAGGAGCTCGCGCGACGAAGCAATCCACAACATTGGTTTTACGCTTGCCAGACGGATACTGGATTGCTTCGCTTTGTCGCTCGCAATGACGTAGGGGTCTTTTGCGTACTATTCAAACCTCTACATCTGTATCAACACCGACACAGCCGAGAGTGAATCATACTGTGACAATGGCGTGACAATCGCACGCTGAAACGGTTCATACGGCTGACGCTCGACCGCCTCCACTGTCCCCACCACCAATCCTTTTGGTATACCCACAATTCCCGAGGTCACCACTGTCTGTCCTACTTCAACAATCTCATTTTGTGGAATAAAGTTGATATGGAGCGAAATACCAAAACCTCCCTCGAGTACACCAATCGTCGTCTCGTTGCCCGCAAAGGTGACACCCATGCGACTCTGTGAATCCTCGAGCAACCGCACCAGTGAGGTCCCCTCCTCCACACGAATAATCTGTCCAATCAAAATACCATTTCCCACAATCACTGCATCACCCACAGAGACACCACTCGTCTCTCCACGATCGAGCACGATCGTCTGCTCGAGCGGATCAATCCCCTTGCCAATCACGCGCGCACCCACATGACTGAGCTCGCGTTCACGGACAAATTTGAGTTGCTGCTTGAGTGTCTCGTTTTCTGCTGTCAGCAGTGCAACGGTCGCTGTATCCACCGTACAGACATTTTTTTGTGAGATCAATTCGATATACGCTTTTTCCAATTCTTTGGGATCATCAAATACTTGTATCTCATTTTCGAGTGAAACACTAAAACTATAGGCACTCGACGCCAGCGGACGAATAATTGAGCGAATCGTACGCTCAATCGGCGCGAGCCACGAGAGAAAATGAAAAACAATCGTGATACCAATCACGATGAGAAAAGCGATGAGAATACGGAGACGGTTCATATACGTGAATATATACACACAATAACATTACGTCATCGCGAGGAGCTCGCGCGACGTGGCGATCCACAACGTTTGTCCAATTGACCATGGATTGCCGCGTCGTCGCTTTGCTCCTCCTCGCAATGACGTAGGGCACATCACCTTGAACCACGTCATAGTGGAGAGAGGTGGCTTTAGTGTTAAATGTATTTCACTTCGTTTCGGTCGGAATGACAACGGTACACTACCGATTCGCCCGCGGAGACGGCAATGCTACTTCTGTAAGCAACTGCTCATCTTCGAGCAACACCGCAGTCCCACGCACCACTGCAGTGAGTGGATCGTCAGCAATACGCACAGGGATCTCCGTCTCACGTGCAATAATCGTATCAATCCCGCGCAGCAACGCACCACCACCACAGAGCAGCATTCCACGCTCATGAATATCCGCAGTCAATTCTGGTGGTGTCATCTCGAGCGTCATCTTGACGTGGTCCACAATCGTATCCACGCCACGAGAGAGCGCCTCACGAATATGTCCGTCTGTCACCATCACCTCTTTTGGTAGCCCTGTCATCACATCACGTCCACGCATCGGAAACTCGATCTGCTGACTCAGTGGGAGCGCTGATCCAATTTTGAGTTTGATCATCTCTGCATAACTCTCTCCGATATAGAGGTTAAAGACTTCGCGTGCATACTGAATAATACTTTTGTTCATCTCCTCACCGGCAATCGGCGTGGATTTCCAATTCACAATCCCGTGCAGTGAAATCACCGCCACCTCAGTACTACCACCCCCAATATCCACCACCATATTTCCAATCGGTTCAGAGATCGGCATACGCGCACCAATTGCTGCTGCCATTGGTTCCTGTATCAAAAAGACTTCGCGTGCACCCGCCGCAATCGTCGCATCCTCCACTGCCTTGGTCTCCACCTCAGTCACGAGTAGTGGCACTGCAGTCACGACACGTGGACGCTTGCGCCAGCCAGACTGACCCTCAGTCACTTTGTCGATAAAGTAGGCGAGCATTTTTTCTGTCACCTCATAATCTGAGATAATACCCTTTGAGAGTGGACGAGAGATCTCGATATGCGGTGGCGCTTTGCCCAGCATGTTTTTGGCTTCCTGCCCGACGGCGAGGATGCGCTCCGTCTTGGTATTAATTGCCACAACAGACGGCTCGTTGATGACGATCCCTTTTTCTTTGGTATAGACGCGTGTATTGGTCGTCCCCAAATCAATTCCAATTTCACTGCGCGTGGCGGCATTCCAAAACTTACGCATATTGTTGTATCTTTTCAATAAGACTGTCTAATGTCACCATACTACTTTCTTCACTGACACGTTCTTTCCACTCAACTGCGTTTTGCTCGAGTGTTTTGCTACTGACCACGAGACGAAGTGGGATACCAATCAAATCACTATCCGCAAATTTCTCTCCCGCACGTGCATCACGATCATCATAGAGCACCTCGATCCCCGCCTGCTGCAGTTGTGTATAGAGTGCATCAGCTTTCATTTTTTCTTCGTCCGTTTTGGCCAGTGAGACCAAATGCACGTGAAATGGTGAGACTGCCATAGGCCATTTGATTCCTTTGTCATCAGAAAACTTCTCTACCAGTACTCCCATCAAACGGGTGATACCAATTCCATATGATCCGAGCCACACCGCAGTGTTTCCACCCTCACTATCCGCAAATCGGAGTCCCATCTCCTCACATTTGGTACGACCAAAGTTAAAGATGTTGCCCACCTCCGCCGTTTTCACCTCCTGCAATTCTTCGCGTGTCACACCGAGTGTTTTGAGTGTCTCGTCGTTGAGTACCTCAGTATTGATGGCGATATGTTTGTCACGGTTGATATAGATACTATCCTCACCCGCATCAGTAATCGTCTGAAACTCATGACTAAACTGTGTAAACGCACCACCAGAAGCAAAGGTCACAAAGGTATCCTCAGCAATCCCCACACGACGAAAGACGTTCATATACGCCTCAATCGTCTTGTCATAAAACGCCTGATGTGTCGCCTCGTCGGTCGCGTATGAGTACATATCTTTCATCACAAACTCACGGCCGCGCATGATACCACTTTTGGCACGCAGCTCATTGCGTAGTTTGGTTTGAAATTGATAGACGTATACTGGCAAGTTTTTGTAACTGACAATATAGTTTTTCATCATCTCAGTAATCTGCTCCTCGTGAGACCACCCAAAGCCAACTTCCGTCCCATTTTTGAGTTGTGATTTGAACCAAACATCTACCATCTCATCACTCCAACGATTCGTCGTCTCCCACACTTCTTTGCGCTGCAGTGAGGTCATGATGAGCTCGAGTCCACCGATGGCATTCATCTCTTCGCGGACGATCTGTTTAATTTTTTCAACCACGCGCAAACCCAGTGGCAGATAGGCGTAGACGCCTGCCATTTCTTTGTAGACATATCCTGCACGAATCAGCAGCTGTGCGTTTTTGGACACTTCATCTGCTGGTGCGTTTTTGAGTGTTTTGGTAAAAAGTAATGATTGTTTCATATATTATGTATGTGAGCGATTGACGGTATATCGATATACTGCCAAGAGAAAAAGACAAAAGAGAAAGAGCGCGACGTTCCACGGGCGCAAGACGCGCAGTGACTGCAAAAAGAGCAGTAGCACGAGACTCGCAGAAAGCATCGCCGAGTACCAAAATCGTACTCCCACCAGTCGAAACAGCGGTATTCCCTCGTCCGAACGCCACGACGCGAGCAGCGACCAGACGACAGTAGATGTGCCCAAGAGGGCAAAAAAGAAGCTCAAATAAAAGAAAAGAAACCCAGCGAGGTTACTATGAAACGGATCTACATTGAACAGCACCAAACCAAAGGATACCCAGCAGAGCGCTGTGCCAAAAAGCATGGTGAGGAGGTATTGACGAAAGGTCATAGAAACAAAAGGGAGCTCTCCAGTTGGAGCTCCCTGTATTGTATGGGAAATGGGGGTGTTTGGCAAGGGGGTTAAACTAAATAAAAAAATTCATTATTTATGCAAAAATTAGTATAAAAAATAATAGCTAACTATTTAAAAATTCCACAAATTCATCTGTATGAGCTGGGGCTAATTTACCCTCTTTTAATTGCCGAAGAATATCTAACGGCTTCTTAAATTTTTCATTATTAGAGGTCTTATCAAAATTAACATACGTTTCGAGATCCACTTCAAAACTCTTAACACTTGAAGTAAATTTGTTGCAGGCATTTACAATCGCCTCATTCCATTCTTCGTGTTTTGGAGTTTTATTATTGTCTTTATCAAACATGACTGAATGTCTTATACCAAATTGTTGACACAATCTCATAAAATACGGGATATTACTTTTGTTTCCACACTCAACAATATATAAATTTTTATCTAAATTATTTTCTTTTAGTAGATAATTTAAAAAAGCCTTGTCTGATGCCCCCTCAACAAGGACTACTTTATCCACAAAAAACATAGTATTCCTATCTGGATTTAGCCACAAAATAAAATCAAAATCTGGAGCTTGAATTTGAAGTTCTCCCAAGAATTCTTCACTCGCACTATATTTAGTTGTCACACCAGAATTTTTGACAAATCTAGAAATACACTTCAGTGAATCATTTTTAGAACTAATTAAATTGGGTGAATGGGTGCAGACTAAAACCTGACTACTTTCAGTTTTTGCTAGCTTTTCTAGATTTTTTAAAAGCTTACATTCTTGGTCATAGTGCAGTAAAGCCTCCGGCTCTTCATAGAGGAGAAGGGTCATATCACCATTAAATTTCTTCTTATCTGATTTCATTTTTTTTCCTTCAATCTCAGCCCACAACAAAAGCAAATTATTAACAATTGAGCGCTGCGCACCAGACCCCAAATTCATAGGGTCTTCCTCTATATTTGTCTCGTTAGAAATCAAGTTTAATTTTGCACCTGATAAAATTATATCCTCTGGTGAAGGTGGCGAAATTGAAATCTGTGATTTCAAACCCCAATCACTAAGTCTTAAAGATAAATTCTCCTCAATCTCATTTACACTCTTAAACTCACCAGTAGCTTTTACTGGACTCTTTAAATCATTAGTAAACTCTTTAGTATCTTGGACAAGTTTATTCCAAGATGGTAAGTCAGTTAATGTTTCTGTTAAAATTCTACTAACCAATTTTGAAAAAAGTGATGATTTAGTTTTTTTAAGTTCTTCACCAAGTTCTTTTACAGCTGGAATATAAATCACCGTACCAAGTTTTCCCACAGCAACATTTTTAGCACCAAAAAACTCTTCTTCACTTTCCTTAACATCTCCTGTTTGGTTATCTTTTATATAACCATGAACCTCCCCTCTTAAAGAATCTGTCTTATATCTTTTTACCACTCTTAAAATATTTCCATCAAGTTTATATTGTTCTGGCACTTGAGAGAATTCATTTGCACTTAGTTGATATTCAATCAATATTTCTATTGGCTGATGAGCAGCATCAGAACGAAGAAAATCTTCTAATTTTACATCATAATCTCCATAAAACGCTCTTATTGCATGCATTACAGATGATTTACCCGCATTATTTTGCCCAACACAAGTCCACACATCATCCAAAGGACCAGAAATAGTCACATCTTTAAGCGAGCGAAAATTAGTAATTTTAATAGTTTTTATTTTCATACTATTTTTTGAAACACAAATAGATGCTCATGCATAATAAGCAAAAAGTTGCTTTCCTGCGACCGTTTTACCCAAAAACCAGTTGCCTTGCAGTTATGTTGGTGTTTAATAATATCCTCTCTCAAACTGAAGCCAGACTTCAAAAAACGCTCCATTACCTTAAATGCAAGAGGTTGGTACATCTTGTTTCGTCTCGTGTCTCCCATAAGCACCGCACAATACTTTCCAGGCTTGAGCGTGCGATATAGTTCCCCTGCTACTTTTTCCATCTCATCACAAAACGCATCAATATCATGTATGTTTGAAAGGTCGTTTTTTAACTTACCTTCACTATATTTGATAATATCAGCGTATGGCGGATGTATGATAATTAAATCAGCACTCTCCTCAGGCATCTTTTTCAAATCACGCGCATCCCACAAATATAACTTGTGCCAAGATTTATTTTTTACAGGAAAATCAAGACACTTTTTTGTTCGCTCAAGTGCTTTTTTGTTTACATCAGAACAAATACTATTTCGATTCAAAATCTTTGCCTCAATCGCAGTCGTACCACCTCCCACCATCGGATCAAATACAACATCCTTTTCTTTTGAGTACCTCAAAATAAGATTACGAACCACTTCTGGAGACCAATTCCCCCTCCAGTCAGACGTGTGTGTCGCCCATTTTCCACGACGCGGAAAAGACCAGACTGTTGTACATTCTAGATCAAACTGTTCGGGGTGAAGTTTTAGTTCTTTTATAAAAGACATCACTTTGCAATTTCAAAAATTTTTGCGACTAATTGAGGACGAGCGTAAAAAGCACGGGTTGTTGAATTTTTCGATCCCTTTGTTCTTGCTTGTATCCACTTTCCATCTCTTCCTGTCAAAGCTTCAAATCCTTGGGTTTTTAATTTATTACGTATAAAATCATAATCAGCTTTAATCTCCATAATCAAATCATCTGTTTCTGCAAAATCAAGACTAACAACATCGATAATTTCAGCTTTATCAGCATTTTTCCCATGCCAAGCAACTGCACAAAAAACAATAGTTTTTAATTTAGCCCAACAATGACTACTAAAAAAATCTTCTTCAAGTAGTTGTTTCTGGTTAAGCATCGTAATCGCCATTGTTTCTTTTGGTTTAAGCTTGCCTTTTCTATCATAATTGAAACTAACTGATTTCAACTCATAAGTAAGACCGTTTGGAGCTTTTGAATTATTATTAGTCAATCCCGCAAGTCTTTCAAGAACAAGACCTTTCCAACCTTTATTTTGTTTTCCAGTCTCAAAGGTCGTAATTTTATATTGGATAGCCAATTCTCGCAGATCTTGACCTATATATTTTTTAAGATTTTCAATTGCTTTCGCACGAGTAATTATATTCATAATTTTTAATAATTAGTCACCAAAACTTCAAAAACTTTTCCTCTTTTACTTGCGTTAGAGTTAATTGCTCTCCCAGCCTGCACCTTGTTAATTTTTACCTTTTTATCTTTTATTTCAGAATATATTTCATTGATAAATGGTGTATCTGAGTTTGAAAGCATAACAAAACAACCACGCTTGTGTAGTTCTACAAAAGTATCTCGAAGTTCAATCTGTTCTTTATCCAAAAAAACATCTTTAGTGTACGAAGTAAATGATGCCGTTTTACTGACAGGATAGTAAGGTGGATCGAAATATATAAAATCTCCTTTTTTTGCCTTTTTTAACACTTCTTTATAATCCTGATGTTTAATTTCTACTTTTGCAAGTGATAGTGATACTTTTCTCAAGTTAACAGCGTCACAAATAGACGGATTGTTATAAGATCCAAAAGGCACATTGAACTCCCCTTTTCCATTAACACGATACAATCCGTTAAAGCATGTACGATTGAGATAAATAAACCGGGCAGCAATTTGTAAATCACTTAATTTTTCTATTTTCTTGGCGCGTATTTTGAGAAAAAAATCTTTATCGTATTTATACGTCTTAAGAAGTTTAATGAGAGATTCTACATTATCTCGTATAACGATATATGTTGTTACCAACTCTAGATTCATATCAGAAAGTACAGCTTTTTTTGGAAGAAGATCAAAAAAAACAGCACCGCCTCCGACAAATGGTTCAAAATATGTATCTTTATTTGGGTCAAATTCATCTGGCGGATACAGACCCATACTACTAAACTGTTTCAATAACTGTCTTTTTCCCCCGACCCATTTTACAAATGGCTTAGGTCTATCAACCACAATCTTTTCAACGTCAACCATCTCTTTTGGCTCTGGTGCCAAATCAACAGCTCGCTGTGCAAATATAAAATTAACACCAAATTGATTTTGAATCTGAAGAACTTTTTCTGCTGTTGTCATATGTTTGAAATACAAAAGTATTTTACACCAAATACCTCAACCGATCCACCTCAGACACACCCAATCGCTCATTGATCATAGAGACAATCTCTGCCTGACGCAGACGAATCTCACTGGCAGCGATAGAGCTCGCACAGGTGACGGTGAGTGTACGGTTTTTGACATACAGCGGTTTGACGTGCTCTGCGAGTCCCGCTGGGAGGATGGAGGTGATCACATCAGTAGCGATATCAATAGCCGACGCAGCCACAACACCTCGCATGAGTGGCGAAGCGTCTTGCATGCGTTGTTTGAGTGAGTCACTGAGAGAGCTGAGGGTCATACTATGGATAGAGTACCACGAGACGGATGCGAAAGACAAGGAAAATATACGGTGTGGATAACTATTGACTTTTATATAAAAACGTGGTATATTCTATTTGATCGTAAGATCACTAACTTTGTTGCTTAGAGCCTCCCGCAAGGGAGCCTCTTTTGCTTTTTATACCTATCTCTCGATACCAACAAATAAAATCATTGATTTTTTGAATATCAAAAATGAGAAGACCTTTACTACTCAAACCACCCAATTCTCGCGAAATCTTCCCTGCAGTAGCGAATAACACAACCTTTTTTCCCATAGACATCAATTTTTGGATAGTGTCTGCAAAATCACTATCCCCACTCCACAACACAAACACGTCAGCTCTACCCCGCTCACAATCCAACGACATATCAGTGCCGATTTCAACATCAAAATTACATTTTCTATCCTCAATGTAGAGTTCTCCTTGTTTATTCATTTCAGAGAATTTGCCATTGAGGTATTCAACTGTCTCACCACTATATTTACGCAATAAAGAATGCTTGATAAACGGACTGAGTAGCGCAGTGGACTGAGGCGATGAACGTCCCACGTCTATTGAAAATCTCATTATTTTAACTGGTTTTGTTCTAAACAAATATCCGTACTGCTCTATATCCTTTTTTTCTTTTTCCGAACGCTCATCCCCTTCTAAATAACCACTATAAAAATGAACCGCCTGAACGGTACTAAACGAGTCAAAAAATTGCTTTAAGCGCTTAATGTCAACGTGCCACCCCAGTTTTGTGCTCCACGGACGAACATTTGCATAATCAATATACATACGAGTAGTACCAGAAAACATATTCTCTAGCTCTTGTATTACCCGTGTTTTTTCTTTTGCAATATCAGCAATCTTTTGTGTTTTTGGTACAAACATATTGAGACGTTAGATCTTTTGATACCTATACTGATATCGAATGTTATCCGCAAAAAATTGACCTGGTGAGACTGCTTGGATAAACTGCAAATATACAAACTCAGGTACATCAAAATACTGGTAACTATCACCAGACACAAACTCAACTATCAACAAAGAATTTTCTTTGTCGTACTGGGCAGTAGATACATGAGACGAGTTGAGAGTTATTTTTTGCATATATCAATATGTTACACCATATTAACAAAATAAAAAATGTTTGATATACTTATGTTGTAAGAAGTAAGACCTGTCGCGTTGGGTTACCGGATGGCAACTCGTTAAAGCGAGAGGCTTTTTTATTTTATGCCAAAAAGACGAATGACTAGATTCCCGACTACTCGGGAATGACACTTGGGCGAGTGTTACGGCCGTCCATCAGGCCCAAAGACCTGCGACCAATCCGTCGCATAGATTTCATCAATCAAGCGAATCATCTTTTCGCGCAGTTTTTCTATATCTTTGTCGGCACCCAGGAAGCTCTGACTGCTTTGATCATTGAGATAGTAGTAGGTCAGTGCACCGACATCTCCATACGCCTGATAGCTACGGAGTGAACTCACTGCCATTTGATACAGCAGGAGCTGTTCTTTGTCATGGGCTTCGAGTTTTTTCTTTGGTGAACCAGTCTTGTAGTCCATGATCTCAAGCAGTCCGTCTTCGCGTCTATCGATACGGTCAATTTTTCCAGTCACCGTGTATTCACCGAGCTTGATCTTGAACCCGCTCTCGAGAAACAGTGGAATGCGCCAGGTACCATCGTGCTTTTTGTAGTATTCACTCACGATCTCTTTGCCTTTGTGATAGTACTCTTCGCGCTGTTCTCGACTCTCATACCAATCAGGAATCCACGACTGCTCAAAGAGCGACATCATCTCCTCCACTGTTGGAACACTCAGTCCCTCCGTCTTGGTCACTGGTGCAGTGTCAAAGAGTGAACTCTGTGAGATACTGTTGCGTTCACTGAGGAGTTCATAAAACCGCTGGAGCGTGAGGTGCATACTCTGCCCAAAACTAAAATGTGGACTCCCCTTTTGTGGGATTTTGAGAATGCGCTCGATCTTGTACTGATACGGATCTTCTTCAAAGAGATGGAGCTGTGAAAATGAAAATGTTTTTGGGAGTTCGTACTGCACTGCCCCTTCTTCACCGCGAACGATATTGACGTGCTGGACTTTGTGGAGCAGCTGTGACTCGGTCGGGATCTCGAGTCCGACACTGATAGTCTCAACGTTGAGTTCACTGACAAACTGACTGATCTTTTTTTCACGCACACCACCATAACTTTTGGCACTCGTCAGTGTCAGAGTGTGACGTGCACGGGTACAGGCGACGTAGCACAAACGTCGTTCCTCTTCGATATGTGCATCACCACTTGGCAGCATTTCTTTGACGAGCCCATCTGGGAGTGCGATCGCGTCCCCGCGTCGACGAGATGGGAATCGGTCAGAGACCATGTTGACGACAAAGACATGATCAAACTCAAGTCCTTTGGATCCGTGTACGGTCATGATACGAACTGCTCCCGCTGGTGCTTCCTCTTTTGGCAGCGCACCCTCGTCCCCTGATTCGAGCAGTGTTTCGAAATATGCGAGGAACTGTCGGACATCACACTGTGGATGGTTGACCTCATATTCGTTCATGCGATCCAGAAATGCGCGCAGATGTGCGACAGCACGGACCGCCATCGCGTTGCCCCGTGCATCTTCGTCTGTGAGATAGGTAAAATAGCCACTGTTCTCAAAAAAGTGATACAGCACCGTCGTCGGACTCTCACTCTTGGCTTCGCTCATACCTGCGTGAATCAGTGAGAGGAGTTTGTCACACACAGCAATCGCCTCACCAGTCATTCCACTCTGCGCGACCTGCTTTAGTGCCTCGTAGTATGAGACTGCTTTTTGTTTAGCAAATGATGCAAAGCTCGTTATATCGTGTTCACTGAGTCCAAACATCGGCAGACGCAGGAGCCGATACACCGCATTGGACTCACGGTGATTATCAAGCAACTGTAGATAGGCAATGGTATCGAGCACAATACTCTGACGAAACAATCCACTCGAGGCAGAGTAAAAAAATGGAATCCCACGCTTGCTGAGCGCCTCCATAAAGCCTTCGGCATGATTGTTGGCACGCACGAGAATTGCAAAGCTATCCCACTCACAATTCTCTGCGGTGCGAATCTCAATCATCCGCTCCACCACCCCACGCACCTCATCCTCGCCAGTCGGATACGCAACATGCGTTACGACAGACTGCTTAGTGCTTAGTACTGATTGCGTACCTGCTGACACTAGCCGTTTGTCAATCCCCAGCTTCACTTCCAACCGATCTGGATTGTTGTGCTGCACCAGCGCATACGACGCATCCAAAATTTCCTGACGTGAACGATAGTTTTCATTGAGCACCACACTCACTGCATCGGGATAGTCTTCTTTGAATCGCAGGATGTTGCTGACACTCGCACCACGAAAGGCGTAGATACTCTGATCATCGTCGCCCACAACGCATAATTTGCCACTCTGCCCAACGATATGCTTGGTGAGGATATACTGAGCCCAGTTGACGTCCTGAAACTCGTCTACGAGCACATACTTGAACCGCTTTTGAAGAATTGCGGCGACACGTGGACGCTCGGTGAGGAGCTTGACGCTGTAATACATGAGATCACCAAAATCCAGTGCATTGTGTTTGAGGAGAAGTTGATTGTATTGACGATAGACTGCGGCGAGCTCCAGCAGTCGTGTTTGTTCATCTTTTGATTCTGCCTCAGCGTCCGCATCAATCGCCATGTTTTGTGCATAGGTCAGATACTGTTCAGGAGAGATCAATTCATCTTTACATTTGAGGAAATGACGAATCAAGCCATCGAGATGTCGAGATGGGTTACCAATTGGACGATAGTATGAAAGACCAATATCATAGACCGATTCACGCAGCATCAACCAGCTATCAATCTCGGTATAGAGTTTGAAACGATTTGGGATCCCCACATCAAGTCCAAACTCCTCGAGCAGCTCCTGTGCAAAGGCATGAAACGTACTGATGTGCATCTGCGCGTACCCAGTATCAATGAGACTATCCACGCGCTCCTGCATCTCAAACGCCGCGGCATCCGTAAAGGTAAGCGCGAGGATCTCCTCAGGTTTCGCCAATCCGTTTTTGACCAAGTAGGCGATCTTTTCGGTGATCACCGTCGTCTTGCCCGTCCCCGCTCCGGCGACAATCAACAAATGACCGTCGCTATATTGGACGGCCTTTTGTTGGGATGAGTTGAGTGCTCGTTCCCCCATACAACACTACGGCTGCAATGAATCTTTGATCTCGTCCAAACGGTACTGCTCAATCTCACGATCAAAACAGAAGTATCCTGCGTCATGTGACCAGTTATACATACCATAATCATAATAGGACGTTACTGGCGAAGTCTGTTTGGTACGCTGTGCCACTTCTCGATCATAACTCATCTGCGCAAATGTCGCACAGAGTTTGTATGTTGATATACCTGTTACTTCATAAACATACTGTTCTCCTGTCACCAGATCGCGATCACGACGCATGAGTGGATCCACGCCATCAAACACAACATCCAGTGATGCGGGCAATACTTTATTCGCACGACTAAACTCATTTTGGATCAATGAATCAATATTTTGCAACATAGAAACGCGTTGATCATCGATACGACGTTCGCGCTGTTGTTTTGGTGAGCCCATGATGAGAAACGATCCGAGCAGTGAGAGTACAACAAACACAATGGTTGCAATTTCAATACCGCGCAAGACGAGTTTGTTTCCCTCCTGTTTGACCGTCACGAGGTAATAGTAAAACGCCATACCAGATACCAACAAAACTGATAGTACCTGCAAGAAGAAACGAAGGGTCAAATTACCATTGAGGAAGCTATACACCACACTAATCATCGTCACAAGCATTACAATTGCAGAGACAAAGACAGTGAGATACATGAGCCATTTGCGCAGACGAAATTCAACCATCTCAGGTTCTTGTTTCATCAGTTTTGCCAAATACCAGACACTCCACGCGTACACAGGGAACGCGATAAAGAGAATCGCCACTGGCGTACGAATCATATCTGCTGGATTGTAATAATATCCTGCCGTATCCAAAATATCAGGAATAAATCTCTGGATAATTGCAAACACCACAATCAACAAAGAGATGGTTGACATGTACAATGTCGTGATAGAGAGTGCATGGAGAAAGAAGTCTCTCGCACTGTTTTGTTTGAGTGGTTCCATATGATTAGTTCATAACCAATAGCACGTAGCCAGTAGGGCTAACACTAGTGGTGAATAATGAGTAAAAGTACCTATAGCGTACCATGTGTAGAAACAAAAAGAAAGCGGTCACCCGCTCCCCTTTTTCTACATATCACTGTCAGTGTCTACATCTTCTATCTCTTCTGTATCGATTGCTTTGTCACATTGACAACCGCAACCACCACAGTTGAAACATCCGTCGCAGATAGTATCCTCTGCGCCGCATGATGAGCATGTTCCCTGGATCATACGAATTGTATGAAAATCTATATGAGATTAGGTACCCCCAATCTTCTCTATAAGTATACCAAAAAATACAAAAAGCAAAAGAAAAGATGTGGATAAATCCACACCCTCTTTTATCTCTTGTATTTACGAGCAACACCTAGACGAGTCAAGGCTCGTTCGATCTCAGCCTGCACACGAGCAAACTCAATATCTTCGATATCATGTTGCTGTGCAAGCAACTCCTGAGCACGTGCATGAGCTTTTTCAGCGCGTTCAATATCGATATCCTCAGCACGTTCAGCGGTATCCGCGACAACATAGAGCTCATTGGTACTACGCATCTCCAAAAATCCAGTAGAGACCGCGATACCATGTTCTCCGTCAGCTTTTTTGATCACCAGCTCACCTGCCTTGAGGCGAGAGATCATAGGGATATGATGCGGCAACACTGCAATCTGACCAGTGGAGGTAGGTAAAATTACCTCATCCACTGAGTCCTCATAGACAATGCCATCAGGCGTAACAATTTTGAGTAATAATTGAGACATAATAAAAAACTATGCAACCACCACTTCCTCAATGCCACCCTTCATATAAAACGCTTGCTCTGGTTTATCATCGTGTTTTCCATCAAGAATTTCACGGAAACTGCGAACAGTGTCTTCAATTTTGACATATTTACCATCCATTCCTGTAAACTGTTTGGCCACAAAGAATGGTTGTGAAAGGAATTTCTGAATCTTACGAGCACGGAATACGAGCTGCTTGTCTTCATCAGAGAGCTCTTCCATACCCAAGATAGCAATAATATCTTGCAAGTCACGGTAGCGCTGCAATACTTTCTGTACATCACGTGCAGTGCGATAATGCTCTTCTCCGACAATCTGTGGATCGAGAATGGTTGACGTAGAATCAAGTGGATCCACAGCTGGATAAATACCGATTTCAGTGAGCGCACGTGAAAGCACCACAGTTGAGTCAAGGTGTGTAAATGTTGTCGCAGGAGCTGGATCAGTCAAGTCATCGGCAGGCACATACACCGCTTGTACTGAAGTAATAGAACCTTTGCTTGTTGAAGTAATACGCTCCTGAAGTGCACCCATCTCAGTAGCCAATGTTGGCTGATATCCCACAGCAGATGGCATACGACCAAGGAGCGCTGACATCTCAGATCCTGCCTGTGTGAAACGGAAAATGTTATCGATAAAGAGAAGCAAATCTTTGCCTTCTGTATCACGGAAGTACTCCGCCATAGTGAGCGCTGTAAGCGCTACACGAGCACGAGCTCCTGGTGGTTCATTCATCTGACCGAATACAAGTGCGGTTTTTTCAAGCACACCAGAGTCTTCCATTTCACGATAGAGATCGTTTCCCTCACGAGTACGTTCTCCTACTCCCGCAAACATTGAGTATCCACCGTGTTCACTTGCGATGTTTCGGATCAACTCCTGAATAATAACTGTCTTTCCAACACCCGCACCACCAAAGAGACCGACTTTTCCACCTTTGAGAAACGGACAGAGCAAGTCAATCACTTTGATACCAGTTTCAAGAATTTCTGTTGTTTGAGATTGGTCTTTGAATGCTGGCGCTTCACGGTGAATTGGCCATACTTCTTTTTTTGCCACAGCACCTTTTTGATCGATAGCATCTCCAACCACATCAAACATACGACCCAATGTGACAGAACCAACAGGAACAGAGATTGGCGCGCCTGTATCAATAATTTCTGTGCCACGAGAAAGTCCATCCGTAGCACCCATTGCCACAGCACGAACGATACCACCACCCACGTGCTGCTGCACCTCAAATGTAATTGTTTTTCCATCAATTCCAACAACCTCAAGCGCATTGTAAATTGCTGGGATGTTTTCATTAAATTGTGCATCGATCACCACACCGACGATCTGAGTAATAATTCCTTTATTCATATAAGCGTGTAATAGTTTATGAGTGTAATAGAGTATAAAAATGAAATATTGTGTGTTTATTCTAGTGCAACCGCTCCTCCGACAATCTCACTAATCTCTTGGGTAATCGCTGCCTGTCGCGCTTTGTTGTACACCAGTGTCATTGTCTCTATCAAATCACTCGCATTATCCGTCGCATTCTTCATCGCTACCATACGAGAGCTATGCTCACTCGCACTCGACTCAAGTATCATTTGATACAGAAGTACTTCTACCAATCTCGGTACCACTTCGTTGACAATCTCCTGCTGTGATGGCTCAAAAATATAATTTTCCATCTGCGATGATGACTGTCCAGTATCACTAGTATCACCAAACATATCAAAGGCATCACGTGTCAATGGAAGTAACTGTCGGACTGTAGCAGTCTGAAGTACAGGCGAACGAAAATCTGTATACGCCACAAGCACTCGATTGTATTTTTCCAAAGCAAATTCATTCATGACTCGTTTGACCAGCATGAGCACAGTATCAAATTCTGGTTTGTCAGAAAACTCTTCATACACACCAATCAAAGTATAACCATACCGTTTGCAAAAAACTGCAGATTTTTTACCTACACCAAGCACATCCACATCAGTCACACCGTTTGATTTCAAATATGCCTGTGTATCTTTGATCACATTACTGTTATAACTTCCACACAATCCGCGATTTGATGTAATCAATACGAGCAGTGTCTTGCCCGCCTCTTTTTCACTCATGAGTGGATGAGAAATATCCTCTACATATGACAAATGAGAGACCAATTCACGGTTGAGTGTGGTAAACAGACGTGTTTTTTGGGTAGCAGTCACTGATTTACGCATTTTTGCGGCCGACACCATCTCCATGGCTTTGGTCATCTTCTTGGTGTTTTTCACCGAAGCGATGCGTTTTTTCAGTGCTTTAGTTCCTACAGGCATATGTTGCGGATATACAGTTGATCCGGATTTACGGATACTAACAACTTAGAAAACTTAGACAACTTCTTTACTTCGTAAACTCTTTCATCGCATCTTTGAGACCATTCTCTACTTCCTCACCCCACGCACCACCTTTAATTTGTTCAAGCAATGCTGATTTGGTAGTACGCAAGAAATTCAAATATGATGTTTCTTTTGCCCCCACCTCTGCTGGTTCCACACTGTCATAAAACCCAGCGTTGAGTGCATAAATTGACGCAACTTGTTCTTCCATCTTGAGTGGTGCAAATTGTGGCTGTTTGAACAATTCAGTAATACGACGACCACGCTCAATTGTTTTCTTTGTATCAGCATCCAAATCACTACTAAACTGCGCAAATGCTTCGAGCTCACGAGCCTGCGCTGATTGCAATTTCAAACTTCCTGCCACTTTTTTCATTGGCTTGGTCTGGGCTGATCCACCCACACGTGACACAGAGAGACCTGTGTTGACTGCTGGACGAATACCTTTGTTAAAGAGTGTAGACTCCAAGAAAATCTGACCATCAGTGATCGAGATCACGTTGGTAGGAATATAGGCAGAGATATCTCCTGCTTGTGTCTCAATAATAGGAAGTGCTGTAATAGATCCACCACCTGCTTCTTTGGTGAGGTTACATGCACGCTCAAGCAAGCGTGAG
This sequence comes from uncultured bacterium, assembly GCA_937861125.1. Taxonomy (GTDB): domain Bacteria; phylum Patescibacteriota; class Patescibacteriia; order Magasanikbacterales; family UBA922; genus CALMAY01. The sequence goes on from CALMAY010000038.1 coordinate 291,690, forward strand.
TGGAGATAAAAGACATCTCCAGGATACGCCTCGCGTCCTGGTGGACGGCGAAGAAGCAAAGACATCTCACGATACGCCACCGCTTGTTTACTGAGATCATCATATACTACCAATACATCTTTACCATTGTAGGCAAAATACTCAGCCATTGTCACACCAGTATATGGTGCGAGGAAACTCATCGGAGCTGGATCAGATGCACCAGCAACCACAACAATCGTATAGTCCATTGCACCTGCATCTTTGAGTTTTTGCACAACACGAGCAACTTTTGATTTTTTCTGGCCAATTGCTACGTACACACAAACCATGTTTTCGCCTTTTTGGTTGATGATAGCATCAATCGCAATCGCTGTCTTTCCTGTCTGACGATCACCAATAATCAACTCACGCTGTCCACGACCAACTGGGATCAACGCATCAATTGATTTAATACCTGTCTGCATTGGACGATTCACTGGTTCACGTGTCATCACACCAGGAGCGATGCGCTCCACTGGCATATACTCTTTTGTCTTGAGTTCTTTTCCGCCGTCAATTGGATTACCTACTGCATCTACCACACGACCAATAAGCTCGTCACCTACCGGTACAGACATGATACGATTGGTGCGTTTGACGGTATCTCCTTCTTTGATATGACGTGACTCACCCAAAATAACCGCACCAACAGTTTGTTCTTCGAGGTTCAAAGCGATACCAAATGTGCCACCAGGAAACTCAAGCATCTCTTGAGCCTGAGCACGATCAAGTCCATCAATACGAGCAATACCATCTTTTACTTCAATCACTGTACCAATTTCTGAAACTGTTGCTGTCGTATCAAATTGTGCAATACGTTCTTTGAGTTGTGCAACGATTTGTTCTGTGTATGACATATAAAGAATTTATGAGACAAGATGTGTATGGAGTTTTTGTAATGACTGTTTGAGACTCGCATCAATATGAAGTGTCTTTGTCTGTGCGGTAAAACCCCCCAGCAGTGACGAATCTTTCACATGTGTGTAGTTCATATCCGCAGCGAGAAGCCTAACAATTGATTGCAACTCATCATTACTCACATCATGTGCAGTAGTGATCACTGCGATTGGTCCTTTACTCCATTCTTCAGCACGTGCTTGGAATGTCTGTACAATTGTTTTCAGCAGATGTGATGCATGTTCCTTGCGGAGATACTCATGAAACACAGAAATTGCTTTGTCGATATCCGCCTGTGCAATGTCTCGTGTCAGTGCGTAGAGTATATATGCATACTGTGCCACTGTCTTTTTTTGCATATATTATTTCTTGATCAAGGATTGAATATATTTTGTATCAATCTCTTTGGAAAGAGTTTCTCCCAATACTTTTTGTAATGTCAACACAATCATGTCTGCTGTTTCTTTTTTGATTTCCTCTCGCATATCAGCACGTTCACGTTCAATATTTTTCTTTGCTTGCTCAATCAACAGTTCAATCTCTTGTTTTGCTTTACCACGAAGTGACTCAGCAAGTTTTTCTGCACTTTCGTGAGATGCTGCTACGATAGCATTGGCCTCAATTTTGGCCTCATCAATTTTTTCCTGATATTTTTGTTGACTCATGAGATGATTGGTCTCAATTTCTTTCGCCTTATCCAGACTCTCATCAATAAGTTGCTTTCGTTCTTCCATTTTTTTGGTTAATGGTTTGAGAATCAAAAACCAAACAATTCCAAGCACGATTGCAAAGTTGACGAGCTGAAATGCAAACAACTGTGCATTGATACCCAGTGACGCTGTAACAGATTCATCTGCTGGTGCACTCATATGAGAAATTGTCTCAGCATGCACTTCTGTTTCTGTTGTGTGTTCATTTTGAACTTTTGCCATATACATGTAATTGGGAATAACTATACTTTTTACGAAAGACATGGAATCCACGTCTTCCGTCGAAGAGTATACTTATTTGAGTGTGAATACAACCACGAGACAGTAAATCGCGATCGCCTCAGCAAACGCTGCACCAAGCAACATTGGGACGAAGAGCTTTCCTGCTGACTCTGGATTGCGACCGATTGATTCCATAGCTTTGGATACAATCTTGCCGATTGCAAGCGCTGGTGTCAAACCACCGATTGCCATTGTAAACGCTTTTGAGAGCGCTACGATTGATTCGTGTTCCATACGAAAATACTTATGTGAGACATGCGGATCGAAGGGTAAAAAGGATTTTTTTACTTCGTCTTTTGCCTCTGAATAAATTGGCACTAACGTACAGCGTACTTCGTACCACGTACTGCGTAATTATTTTACACAGCATAGCTACGGACTACAGCATTTTTGTTAATTGTCACCGGTCAATTGTCAATTGTTATCAATGGCTTCCATGCGGCTCCTCCACCGCTACGGTCAAATACACCAATGTCAACATCGCAAACACACTCGCCTGAATCAATCCAACCAAAAGTTCAAACAACATAAACGGTGTCGGTGCGGCCAAAGAAACCAAAGCCGTGATCACTGATAACAGTACCTCACCCGCAAAGATATTTCCAAACAAACGAAGTGAGAGAGACAACACTTTGGCAATTTCACTAATGATTTCAAGTAGCCCTACACCAAACTCAATAATTGCCTGAAATACAGCAATTGGACCGTGTGCAAAACTTTTAAAAAAATTACCGAACTGTAAAAACTTTCCAATATGGACAAACACCCCAACAGAGAGCATACCAAAGATATGTGAAGATACTACAGCCACCAATGCCATAGCCAGTGTCAGGTTCAAATCAGTATTGGCAGGACGAAGCAACATCGAGTGCCCAACACTAATACTCCCAGTCCCAGGTATCAAACCAAGCCAGTTGGAGAGTAAAATAAAGAAAAAGACCGACCCGACAATAGGTAAAAAGCGCATTGTCTTTCGTCGATCTTGCGTCACACTATCAAAATACGGCAACAACATCTCAAGTATCAACTCACATCCGTTTTGAAATCGTCCCGGACGAAGTGTGAGCTTGCGCAGTGCATACGCGACGAAAGCAAGTATCAAAATACCAATCCAAACATTGATCAGCGTATTGGTAATAGCAACTGGACCAATGTGGCCAATCACTTCAGGAGCAAGGGTTGGGATGTGAATTTCTGCCATATATACTTATTGTAAATCAATATCGCTATATTCTTTGCCGTATCGTTTTGCTTTTTTCCAAACACTGTATCCAGAAATGAGCGCAGAACAGATAAACGCGACCACAGTGAGAGAGTACCCATATCCGTATTTTTCAGACACATACTGAGCAAAAGCAACAAGCACAACCACTGGAATAGCTATCGTTGCGCCCATATCTCCCATAATACGCAAGGCTAAAAGTGTATACGCACGTTGTTTTTGAGAATCTGTCTTCATATACGTACACAAAAAGGATAACACCCAAAACCCAATCCGTCAATGCTTTTGAAGGCACTCATCTGTGGATAATTTAGCTTATTACAGCCAAATTTATAGAAAAATGAAATAGTATACACTACCTTGCGATAAAAATCAAGACTTTTCAAAATTTAATCTATAAAAAACAAAGGAACCTTGAGATTTTTTACCTGGTCGAGGCGATAATCAAGAACTTTTCTGCCCACAAAAATCGCAGTAACAAGATCATCCTCTTTAGCCAAAGCATCAATATTGTCCTGAAGGAACCCAGTTCGACTAATATACTCAAAATCAATAGTAGCCTCACCTTTATCAGAACGTGTGTTATTAACTTGCATGAATGCTAACTTTGCCTGCCCTTCAATAGAGGCTGCGTACTCTTGAGTATATTTATCTTCTGGACAATGAAGCACTACAATACGATAGATATTATGACGAACAGCCCACTGCGTCACATATGGAAGACGATCCAAGAATGAATACCCACGTGAACCCAAAACCACAAACGGAGTTTTACCATTTTGAATTGCGAGTTCAATACTATCTTTAATTGGCTGTGCCACACCCAACCATTTTGCTATAAATGGGGTCAATGGTGGCTCTACAATGAGCGTAGACAAAATAACCCACATACCAATTGGTACCAACCCATCCAAGCCAGGAATACCACTACTCATCACGGTAATCAACAATACTGCCGGGATAGCACCTGTCTCACGAACAAATGAAACAAATATCAATTCTTTTACAGTAAACCTATCTTTTCCAAACAAAGAAAACGGTGCTAACGTCAGAAATACAGAAATAGGCCGAATTACGAACATAAACAACACGGATGCCACAATACCAATACCAGCATACGCAATCAATTCAGGTATATCTACCAATGCACCAAGCAAAATAAAAATGGTTGGTTTAAAAAATCCTTCGATAGTGTAATTAAAGAAATGCTCTGTCTGATGCATGTGGCGAGAAAGCACAAACAATAGACCGGCAATAAACGATGCCAAATACCCACTTCCATGAAACGCTGCCGCAAGAGTAAAGATACACAACGGGACAAAGAGAAAATATGCAGCGTGTGCCTCAGCCTCTTGTCCATGATTTGAGATGGCTCGGGTCAATACTGTCAGTAACCCAAATCCAAGTACACCAAAAATCACACCATACAAAATTTCCTCAAACAGGATATGCCCAACTTCAGCAGAAAACAACGACTGATACGCATCAGTAATTGAGATAAATGAACCCCCCGCAACCAAAATTCCCAAAAACGCAACTGTCAACAATGTACCCGTTACATCCGTGACAGCACTTTCTGAAATAACTAAATCTTTGGTCTGACGATTATTAAACCGAAGTGAACGAAGTACAGGAATAATCGCGGCAGGATCAGTAGATGCCAAAATAGCTCCAAGCAATGCTGCAACCACCACAGGAACATGGGTACCAAAAAGATTGCCCAAAAAATAGACACTACATGAAAGCAATACTGCAGTAAGAAATAAACCGAAAAAAGAAAGACTCAAAATTTTCCAGATCAATTTTTTGAAGTTGTCAAATGGTGTCTCAAGTCCACCGCCAAACAGTATCAGTGTTGCTCCTGCCCCTACGATAATACCCAAAATATGGTCATGAGCTGTAATACTCCCAAGCATCGGTTGCGCTGCAATACCAAAGAAAATTGCCACGACGAAGGAAGGAAAATGAACACGAACAGCACAATAGTGAATCACGAAACTAAGCAAGAAAAGCACTGAAACTGCGAAAAAAGTAATAAGCATGCCTGCATCAGCACTATGATGAAACAAATCAAACAAAACTGGTGACATGCGAGAAAGTACGATAGTGAGACAAAGTGCACCAATAAGCACACCATAATTTGACAGTATTTTTTTCATACAAAAGATATAATATAACTGCAACAGTATACACACATACACCAAAATCGTCAATGGTTTCAAAATTTTTCTTTTTAAGAACTATACCCATCCATATCTTGTCAAATAAAAAATGCACGCCTGATATAAACCGTGCATTTCTTACACAATACAACTTCTATACATTATGACATGTGGATACGACCAAACAAAGTCTTTGCATTTCGTACCGTCGTCTCTCGCATCTCTGTACCCGACACACCTCGTCTAGCGGCAAACAACGTCACCACCTCTTCCACCATCCATGGCTCGCTGCGCTGCCCTCGATACGCCTGTGGTGCGAGATATGGTGCATCGGTCTCTACGAGTATCCGATCTAGTGGAATCTTATCTACCACTTCGAGCAATTGCTCTTGGGCTGTTGGATTTGTCTTTTTGACAGGAAATGTAACAACGCCAGTAAATCCGAGATAAAAACCCATATCAAGATATGCTTGCGCCTGCTCCCAGTTGCCAGTAAAACAATGAATGACTGCTTTTATATTAATCTTCTGATCTTTTAATCTTTTAATAAGTTCTTCATGTGCATCTCTGACATGAATCACAAGTGGTAGATCATGTCGCTGGGCTAACTCTACATGCTTGAGAAACAACCCCCACTGTTTTTCCATTACTGCACTGAGCTCCTGATCCTTTGGTACATGAAACGCATCCAGTCCCGTCTCCCCTATTGCAACCACTTTGTTTGAAGAACGAACGAGTGTGTCATAAAACTCCATATCAAAATCCTCACCTCGTGCCACAAACATCGTTGTTTCTTCCTCCACAGTAATTTTTTCTGTTTGAATCGGATGCAACCCAATTGTGGCATAGACGTCATCACGACTCTCTGCCAGCTCAACCGCTTTTTGACTCGTACTCTGCTGTGTACCAATGACATTCATGACCACACCCTTCTCTTTACAACGCCCAAGAACGACCTCTCGGTCGTCCTGATACGCTTTAAATTGAACATGACAGTGGGTATCTATCAGCATATATTTACTGAAGAAAACATCTATCTTGGTACTCTAGTAGTACTTTTTTCATCTCTAGCAACAAACCATCAGGTATCGATTCTACTATTTCCTCAGGATTAACATCGTCATCCATAAATGCAAATGCAACAACACAGGCACGATCCAGACCTTCATTTTGTATCGCTTCTATAATAGCATTTTCCACAGTATCACCATCAAATATACCACCAAAAAGATCATCGGCATTATCAAAAAGAAGATTGCGAATACGTTCGATATGCTGGCGACAAAGTTCCCTTCTCTCCCTTTCAATAAACTTACTTGAATCAAATTCACCTTCCATACTCAATTATTTAAATAACATTCCACCCCACTCTACCACACTAAATCCTTTTCGAACAAACGGACGAATTGGTAGTGGATCTACGGTACGAGCTTCATCAAGTGGTTGGAAGTACATAAAGACACGAAGTACGCTATCTGGCTTTGGTGTAATCTTTAGCGGTGCAACCGCTTCAAACGCACGCTGATCTGCAAATGTGACAAAGACATATGGTTTCTCAACCATCTTTGGGAGCCAAAACTCGAGGAAATCAGCAATCTCTGTCTCATTCATACCAAACTGAGCAAGAACTTTTTTCATTCCATTCTCCACATCATCTTGTGCAAAAACAAATCCTTGTTTTGGGTATTCAAATCCAGACGCATATCCTTCCCAAAACAAATATGGATATGACTGCCCGTCATCGTATGATGTCAATGCACCATTTGGTTCAGCTTTCACATTCCACCCACCCATTGGATATTCTGGAATCGTCTCAGTAAATCCACCGTTTGGTGCCACCTGTACATTTACATCTGTTGTTTCTTCTGGATAGAGATAGATAACTGGTTTGCCACATTCAGCCATTGATTGATACTTTGATTTTTGATATACACGCCAGTTTCCCATAGAATCTTTCCAAAAAAATACTGGGTTGTCTGCAAGAAATTGAGCGTATTTTTCTGTTTCTGTTTGTGTAACCAAACGACTTCCTCCTTCAGATTCAGGCAAAGTCGGATCAATACCATTCTCCGAAAAATACATCGATCTTGACCCCTCAAAACCATATGCAAACAACTGCTTATAATACGAATGTTCTTGTGGGTTTACTACTGTAAACACTGGTTCACCTTTTTGTTTGGTCATTCCAACTTGTTTCAAATCAGACACCTTAAACCAGGACTCATTCGTCACAATATTTGTAAAAGGCACCACTCCTTGCTGACATCCACCGATCGCTACAGTGCCTCCAAGCACAAATGTATCACTTACATTATCACGTCCATCTGTCCAATTAATTTCTGGAATATACCGTGCTGCATACATATTCTTTTCTTCTTGATTATCTGGCCACTGAAGAAAATATGGAATATATTCATATAACCTACGGCCTCCTGGTGTATTCAATACAAATGCATTTCTATCCATGTAAAAGATGCCCCACTCTTTAGACTCAAAACGTGTCGCTGTACGTAACGGAGGATTCATCTTACCAGTAGATACATCATAAATACCGAATATATTTTCATACGGTGTACGTGATTCCCAACCACTAAAAGAACCAATAGTACGTTCCATATACTCATACCTTGATGAGAGCATCGTCCCAGAACCATCCTCAAGTGCTATCTCCTGGGGAGTAACATTTGTCTGAGGCAGATTAAGTATTTCTGCAGGAATTGCACCAAGTAGGATTCGAGACAGTAGCTTATTCTCAGTGTCCCAAATAGACTGTGTATATTCAGAATTATTTTGCACAGCTGTCAAAGCGCTTGGCTCTATTACAATAAACTTTTTTGAACTGGTACTATCAAACAGTACATAGTATGGAAGTGATGTAATACCCATACCCTCTTGAGGTAAAAACAACAAATACATCGAACGTCCTTCCCAACCAAGTCCAGAGATAATCGTACCAACTTCATACAAATACGGATAACAGTACCAATCACTCCGTGTATCATCAGGGGACAAATACTGACACGCACCGCCCTGAAACTCTTTACGTAATTGTTCTACATCTTCAAATGCAGAAAACATTTCAGGAACAATATCTTTATCAGCCAAAGAAATAAATCTCGGTGTCTCCAACCAGTCAACCTCAAACGCTACAGGAGCAATATTAGTATATATTTTCCATAGTGAATTTGGTTCCAACAAAAACTCACCACGCGTATCGGTTCCTGAAACCAGTGTATTACCTTGATTTTCTACTGGTAAAGTGGGCTCTTGTATAACCACATCTGTACGTTCGACAGTCGGTGCCACATTACGAAACACCACTAACTGCAGAATCACCCCGACACACAGTAACACAAAAATAACCCCACTAAACACCCAAAACTCTTTTGACATGGATGGCGTTTGCATACACATTAAAACGTAAATGAAAGATAATTTTCTTTAGTATACTTTGAAAGAAGTGCTTCGTCAAAATATGTCCGAATAAAGGTATATCGCTCTGACGGACTCTTGAGCCTCACCGCACTTTTTTCTCCTTGCAGAGGAAAGAGATACGCATGAACATGTTTTTTATCTTCTTTGATAAACGTGAGCCCAACTGCATATCCCTCTTGTGTCGGCACAGAAAAATACTGATCAAAAATAAAATTACCCATTGAGTAAAAAATTGGACGGTCATTGTATACCTCAATTTCCTGCGTCACATGTGGATGATGACCCAAAATAACATCGGCACCTGCGTCAATAAATTGATGCGCGAGTGTCTGCTGTCGTGGATGTGACTTGGTCTCATATTCCACACCCCAGTGAATATTGGCGATCACGAAATCAGCTTCTTGTTCCCCTTTTTTTACTAGTTCAATCGCACTCGCAATATCTGTATTTGGATGTGTGTCATTGACCCCAACATAGGCGAGTTTCACACCACCTACCTCTTTGAGTAAGTACGAATCATCAGCCACTTTGTACTGATGTCCATAAAAATCAATCCCTGTAGTACGCAAGTGATTTCGCGTTTCACTATCCCCTGCATATGCCATATCCACAGAATGATTGTTTGCCAACGTAAAGAGATTAAATCCATATGTTTGTAACTGAGGAATAAGCACGGGATCAAATCGAAATGCAATCGATTTCTCAGTTGGTCGACGCACATCCGCAAATGGACCCTCCAAATTTGCAGCAGTAATATCAACACCAGAAAAAAATCTTCCTTCATTTCCTGCGAGCGGATCGAGAAGATATGGAATTCCTTTTTCCCCCATCGCTTTGGCGACATTGCGATCCAGCATCATATCTCCAAAGTTTAATGTTGAGGCAAACGCAACTGATTGTCTCTCTCCTACAACAAAAAACGGAATGAAATAACTCGTGGTCTCAAGTACGTCACGTGTCCCGATAATACGCTCGGAGTTGTCAGAAAATGATGCTGCTATTTTTTGTGCCCCACGAAATTCTAGATACCGCAACAGTGTCTCCAAACTTGGAACAGAATCAATTTCTAATTTCTTTAATCGATCATAGTCAAATGACTGAATCACCGCATGAGATAATTCATCATGAAAATCAGCCACCTCGACACGTTGATAATGTGAAAAATCAATAGAAGCAACAACAACAGCATCTTTTGGTAACATATCAACAAGCACACGAGCAAGCTCTTGATTTTCTTCACTCGTCATATCACCTCGAAGTGCAAACGTGATTACTTGTGTTTTAGGTAATGTACGAGCAATGAACGGAATAATTCCATATATACTGTGTTCTTCTTTTATTACCTCCTCATCAACTGTTACAGCAGCATACTGTCTTACCCTCTCAAGTAATTCAATGTTTGTCTGTACCTCATCAAATGGCGTTTTCCAATCTCGCATTGTTGTTGAAATTTTTCCACGTCCACGTCCAAAATGATCTGGCCCAATAATAACAACTGTAGACGGTTTTTGTCTTTTGATTGTTTCAAAAAATGTTGCAATATATTTTCCTGCAAGTAAATGATGCGGGACAATACCACCAACCACATCTGTTTGTAACAATGGGATCTGTGGCTTTGCATCATACAGTGCATCAAAAAATGCCTTATCCCACGGTGCACTAACCTGATATAGACGTTGAATCGTCTCTTTTTGCGGCTGATTTATGTCGTGTTTCACGACGCTACAGCCACTCAATAAAAAAAGACACCCCACGCACAATACCAGTGTCTTTTTTATATACATATATTAAAACGCAGTAGTAGAAGCAATATCCGTCACACGACCTTCTACAAAATCAACTGTTTCTTCGACCAATCGTAATGCATCTGGTAATAACGGTAACAAAATACTTGCCATAGCAATTAATGACGGCGCAATTGTCGAATCAGCAAGACGATCCATAAATGGAGCTGACAAAGGAAAACGTTCAATAAAATACAAGATAAGCCCAAGTGTAATCGCACCTTCAAACGCACCAAGCACACCACCAAGCATCCGATTAATTCCATTGATAAATGGAAGGCTTGTAATAATACTTGTGCTTTTATCAATCACCCAGAAAATAAACCCAACCAATCGATTGATAATAATAAATGAGATAATAAACATCACGACACGCGCAATATTATCCTCCCACCCCGTAAGTGCAACAAGCCAATTGGCAAGTGGCTCATAGTATCGACTAGCAAGATATGCACCAAGAAGTGTACCAAGCAATGACCCAAGCGTATGTACTAATCCAAACCACAGCCCAAACATGCCAAATCCAACGATAATAAGAAGAAAAATAAAATCGATAATATGCATACAATAAAAATTATTGTGAAAGATAATTAAGTGGATTCACAGGAACACCATCATCACGCACCTCAAAATGAAGATGTGGACCTGTCACAAACGGACCTGCGCCATTGGTTCCTGGGGTACCACCTGAAAGCCCGATCACATCTCCTCGTGCCACAAACGCATCCTCTTTGACATACAAAGCACTCATGTGCCCATACACTGTTGACAAACCACCAGCATGAACAATCATGATAAAACTATAACATGATGGGATACTACAATACTTCGCACGAGCTACATACCCACTCGCAGCAGCCTTTACCGACGTACCTTGTCCAGCACGAATATCAATCGCATTATGTTCAAACACATGTCGATATGGATAACTCGGATCATGAAAATATGCAGTAATATACTTGCTTGGTACAGGCCAAAGCATAGATGAGCTATCATCTAACTCCTCATCTAATTTATTTTCTGCCTCTAGTTTTTTGCGTACCTCTTCTTCTATGCCAGCAATCTCACCTTCAATCTGCTGATATTGACTTCGTAGCGTATTGAGTAATGTTTGAAATGTCAACTCTGATGACTTTGTCTTGGCCAGCAATCCACTTTTCAACTCAGCTTGTTCTTCCAATGATTGTCGCTTTGCATCAAGTGCTTCTTTGGTTTTTTGTACCGCTACTGTAATTTCCTCAGTTTGATTTTTTTTTGATTCCAAATCCTCTTTTGCGATACGAACATTCTTGGCAGTCTTGCCAATATCTCGCTCAACTGTTTTTACCGCCTGTGTCTGAGTATAAAAATCAGAAAAATTATCGTATGCAATGAATATCTCTAGACTATTTTTTTGATCACTTTGATGAATTGTACGAAGTAACTCAGCAAGTATTTTCTTTTGTCTTTCAATTGTTGTTTTTTTATCTTCAATCTGTAACCCAAGCGACTGCAGCTCCAAAGCTAATGTATCAAGTTTGGTCTGCGTCGCATCGATATCGAGCTCCACCTGCTTACGTCGATTGTCTAGGATGGCAATCTGATTGGACAAAGACATCGCCTCTGTTTGTTTCACTGCAATTTCTTTTTTGTACCCCTCAATACTCTCTTCTATTTGACGCACTTTTTCTTTCTTCTCAGCAATCCGTTGGTTTAACTCTTCAATTTCAGTTAACGCAAAAACAGAGCTGATTGATACACACAGACTGATACAGACAAAAATACTACTGATCCAAAAAGTACATTTCATACCAACAGTATACCATACACGCGGATTGAAATATACATTATCCACAAGAAAGCCTTGACATCTCTCTCTCTTTGTTAACGTGTATGTGCGCACTGGACCACCCTTTGGTGGCAGTAGCGCGTTCAACAACCACCTTCAGGAGGCAGAAATGAAAATGTTCTGGTCGGTTCACGGCTACGTGCCGTGAACCGACGATCCGGCCCGGCCGCAGCTTGCTCTGCGGCCGGGTCCTTCGTTTTTACACCAAAACAGTGTACATCACATGGTGCACTATTTTTTCCAAAACACATCCGTATAGACTCCCACCCCTTTGATCAAGAATGATCTGACAACATCACGTTGATTTGGTGTATGTACATATGTACCAACACCCCTATCACGAAGTAATACTGCAAAACGGTCAGTATACCGTTTATCCCACCACATCGTCACGACAGTAATATCAGGATTCTCTCCGACGAAAGATACTACTTCGTCATCCGTCATCTCGCTACGATAGAGGGTAAAAATTACATCATTGAACTCGTAGGTACGCACAGACATCATGTCATCAGGATTGTATACCTGCGGAATGATACGATCCTTGATATTTCCTTCATAAAACAATGGATCAGCTGCGAGAATCTCTAGTGTGTGAGCAAATTCGTCTTTGATATCAAGCACAAATGATACATCTCGATATGTCTGTAACAATACCAATGCATCATGCCATGTCAAAATAGTAAACGTATCTCGAAATTTTTTACCCAAAATAGCACTAGAGGAAACACTCCGATACGTATCACCTGCACGCAGGCCGACGAGTGGTTCGGTATTATCATGAAGTAAAAAAGCCTGATCATCGGCGGTAATGACGATATCAATCTCAAAGATACGAAATCCTTGCTCGTATGAATACAAAAACGCTTCCAGGCTATTGGTCCCCGTCCCATCCACCGTCGTTGTTGCAATCGTCCCCATCGCATGTGCGACGATGAGCTGTTGATTAATTCTATCAAACTGAATTGGTGTTACAGGTGGAATCTGCTCGATATCTGTTTCTGCCACCTCAGAGGTGGTCACCATATCTACTAGCAACTCTACTGTTGCTGAAGCCACTTCCTCTTGCAATGCTACAGGCTCACTTTCTTGAAGTGCTATTGAGGGATCTTTTGTCCGCTGAACTGATAAAAAAAAGATACCCACCCCCGCCACAGAGATAGCACCGCACAGGAGAAGTATCTTTTTATACATACAATGTTACAAGAGAGAAATTGCATGATTGATACGAGCCAACGCTTCTTCTTTCCCCAAAACAAATGCAATCTCAAATGGTCCAGGACTATTTTGTTTTCCGCTCAATGAAACACGCAGAGGCCAGAGTACATCCCCCTTCCCATATCCCATAACCCCTATCCAGTCGACTATCGCTTTTTCCAGATACTCTTTTGTCCAATCAACATCATCGATTTCTATTAATTTCTGTTTAATTTCTATTAATTTCTGTTTTGCATCTTCGACAGTTGATTTTTTCCAGATCAAAATTGCTGGATCATATTGTAGTTCATCGACAAAGACAAACGTAATATTTTCTGCCAACTCTTTTAGCGTTGCACTCCGTTCAACCTCAAGACCAATCGCATTTCGCAACTTTGCAACTTCGTAACTTTTTTCCCCCATTACTTCTTCAAAAAATGGTTGTATTCTCTCAACAAGTATTTCAATTGGTAGTTTTTTCATCCATTCCTTATTAAACCAATCCAATTTTTCTAAGTTAAACACCGCACCACTTTTTTGCACACGATCAAGTGAAAACACATCTACCATCTCTGAAAGAGAATATATTTCCTGTTCTCCACCAGGATTCCAGCCGATAAACGCAACAAAATTAAGAAGTGCTTCTTTAAGATACCCTTCATCGAGATAATCTTGAACTGATGTCTTATTTTTTCGCTTGCTCAATTTTGTCTTGTCCGCATTGAGAATCAATGGTAGATGTCCAAACTCTGGCAATGCCGCACCCATCGCTTCGTAAATCAATATTTGTTTTGGTGTATTACTCACATGATCTTCACCACGAAGCACATGTGTGATGTGCATATCGATATCATCTACCACCACAGCGAGATGATACAGTGGCATATCCAATCCTTTAGCAATCACAAAGTCATCCATATCTTTGGTATGAATTGCAACTTCACCACGAACCAAATCATTCCACTTTACCTCACGATCTTCTGGAAGACACAAACGAATGACTGCACGCTCTCCTGCTGTAACACGTGCTCGTGCTTCTGCTAGTGGATAATCTCTAAATGTACCAGGATATCGTGTTGGTAATCCATCTTTCTCTTGTTGTGCACGAATTGCATCCAACTCCTCTGGTTTCATGAAACAGTAATATGCTTTTCCAGATTCCAAAAGTGACTCGAGCACCTCTCTATATCGAGCAGTCCTCTCTGATTGACGAATAATAGGAGTTGTTGGATCAAGCAAATCCATCGCAACAAGCCCCGCAAAAATTTGTTGCTCAAACTCCTTGGTAGAGCGCTCAGTATCAGTATCTTCACTACGAAACAACATGACTCCACCATTCTTTTTGGCAAACAAATAATTGTACAATGCGGTGCGCATCGTACCAATGTGAAATGATCCTGTTGGAGATGGTGGGATACGAGTAATAACAGACATACAAACTAACCAAAAAGAAAATCAAGCACATTCTCCCACCGTCTTTTTTTCTTATTTACATCAGCACCAGGCACAACATCTTGTGCAAAAAATTCTGAAAAACCACATTGATTACAGGTAAAGACAGCATATCCAGAAGCACTCAGGTTGAGAATACGGCTCGCAAAACCACCAGAAACATACGCCTCACGTACCTGTGCGACTCCATGCTGACATTTAGGGCAGACACGTTGTTGTGTTTTTATTTCTCCAAAAATTTTTTTAAACATAAACCAAATATGTAATATCACATGTCACATTACCTTGCGAATCTCTGCTACTACAGAATCTAGAGAAAAGACAGGAATACTATCAGAACCCCTTTTCTTTGGATACCCCACACTCGTATCTATAGTTGTCTCCACCCCAGCTACTTTCATCATATCAGGCCAGACACGAAATACCACGCGACGCTCAACACCACCCTCTTTGCGCTGCACAGTAACGTTCACCATATCTCCAATATCATGCACAGACACAGTAGCATACCCAATATCAAAATTTTTTTGCTTTTCCTCACCTAATAACACGCGCAACTCTCTAAGTGCCTCATGAAAATCACCATGCTCCGTACTTGCTTCCTCATTTGCATTACCAACAAATCTATGATCAATACTTCTTTCTGACATATGACAATATAAAGTAAAAAGAAAATAAAATAATTGCATCTATAATCCGCCAAAACCGCTTAGGCTGAACTAGTAGACGCCATAGCCATTCTAGTCCAACAGAGCGAAAAAGTCTAGGGGCACGTGTCACACTACCAGATACGAAATCAAATGACCCACCAACCCCCATCGCAAGTCGAACACTTGGTAATTGGGATATATTTTCTGCAACCCATGCTTCTTGCTTGATATGTCCAAACGCAACAAAGAGTATATCCGGCGCCACAGAGATAATAGTATCCAAAAGCTGATCATTTTCTTCTTTGGAATACTTGATTAACGAAAGACCAGTAAATGGTTCGTAATGAGTAATCATTTGCTGTGTATTCTGCGTATTTAGTTCTACATTAATCTCAATAGACACACCCGCATGCGCACCAACAATTCTCAAATTAGGAAACTGTCGCAATAATTCTTTTTTTGTTTTTTCAAGCACTGTGTCAGATCCACTTCCGAGCAAAAAAACACTTTTATTCTCTTCTGACGCGATACGACATATATCAAGCATCACATCCACACCTGGCATTCGCCGTACTGCGCCACGAGTCAAGAGCTGAATACCAAATCCATCACAAATATTGAGATCTCCCCTGTTGAGTGTATCTCGAAACAACCGATACTTATGAGCCGCCACGAGCATTTCTGGGTTTGGAGTAAACAACATGTGCGAAGTATTGGAATGCAAAAAATCACGTACCTTTTCAAATACTTGCTCTTTTTTATATTGATCAATTCGAACACCCAGTACCTGCATATCTACTTTGTATCTAAAAACGGGTGATAGCCACTTTCCAATAAATGACATACCGGTATAAACAAAGGTTGCGGAAGCATCTCCCAAGAAAACCATTCCCACTGTTCATTTTTATCCGGCTCACACAACATCACCTCTCCACTCGCCCAATCCCCCACCATAAACAACGTAATATAGTGCTTGTCCTCTTCAGAAAATATATCATTCGTCACATGAGCTAAGGACAGTTCACCCACCTCAACACCAACCTCTTCTCGCACCTCACGTCTAGCACATTCCTCCCAACTTTCCCCAAACTCCAAATGACCTCCTGGAAACGTCCATGTTCCATCACCATGAGCATTTTTTCGTTTTCCCATCAACACCTTACCATCTTTTCGAATAATGACCCCAACACCTACTTTTGGGCGATTTTCTTTTGACATACAAAATATATCCTAAATAGAGATTCTTTTGGTATACTATACCTAATCTTGACACCTTTTACCAGTATGGTATAGTATTATCACTCTCACATATAGAGTGCTAACTTACATCCTATGCTACCTCAAAACTTCACCCACAAATCCCAGGAAGCTCTCCAACGCGCAGCGGCCATATCGCAGGAGTACAAAAACCCTCAGGTAGAGCCTCCTCACCTCATGGCAGCCCTCCTCGAACAGGAGGATGGTGTTGTCGTCTCAGTCCTCAAAAAGCTCAATGTCACGCTCAAAGAACTCCGTGACAACACCCTCACCATGGTCAGATCTATCCCCCGCTCCAAAGACGGCGGATCAGTAAGTGGTAACCAGATCATGCTCTCACAAGCCACCGGATATATACTCGAACAAGCCCAAAATGAAAGCAAAAAAATGGGCGATGAATTTATCTCAGTCGAACACATCCTTCTCGCCTTTCTCTTAAACCGAAATCCAGTCTCTGAAATCCTCGGCAAGCAAGGGGCACAATATGACGACATACTCAAAGTCCTCGTCAGTGTCCGTGGAAACCAGCGCGTCGACTCACAAAGTCCAGAAAGTAAATATCAAGCACTGGAAAAATACGGTAAAAACTTTACCGAACTTGCTCGCAAAGAAAAACTTGATCCTGTTATCGGACGTGATGATGAGGTCCGTCGTGTGATGCAGGTACTTACTCGCCGCACCAAAAACAATCCTGTGTTAATCGGTGAACCAGGGGTTGGTAAGACGGCCATTGTCGAAGGACTCGCCCAACGTATCGTCAAAGGTGACGTTCCAGAAAGTCTCAAAGACAAAGAGATTATTGGTCTCGATATTGGATCACTTGTCGCAGGTACCAAATTCCGCGGTGAGTTTGAAGAGCGCCTCAAAGCAGTCCTCAAAGAAGTCACTGAATCTGATGGAAAGATGATTCTTTTTATCGACGAGCTTCACACCATCGTCGGAGCTGGTGGGAGTGACGGTGCAGTGGATGCCAGCAACATGCTCAAACCAGCACTCGCACGAGGAGAGCTCCGTACTATTGGTGCAACCACACTCAAAGAATACCAACAATACATAGAAAAAGATGCTGCCTTTGAACGTCGCTTTCAACCAGTGACTGTTACAGAGCCAAGTATTGATGATACAATCGCCATATTGCGTGGTATCAAAGAAAAATATGAAGTACATCACGGTGTCCGTATTACTGACCCAGCGATTGTCGCAGCAGTGGAGCTCTCTACTCGTTATATCACCGATCGATTTCTCCCAGACAAAGCGATCGATCTCATCGACGAAGCAACTTCAGCACTGCGTATGGAGATTGAAAGTATGCCTGATGAGCTCGACACACTCAAACGCAAAATCATGAAACTAGAAATCGAACAGCAAGCACTCAAAAAAGAGTCAGACGAAGAATCCAAAGATCGTCTCAAAAAACTCAAAGAAGAATTGGAAAACCTCAAAGAGCGTAGTAACGAACTCGAAGTCCACTGGAAACATGAAAAAGAAATTATCAACAATATTCGTGAAAGAAAGAAAAAAATTGATACGCAAAAACAACAAGCTGAGATCGAAGAACGCAAAGGTGACCTCCAAAAAGTTGCCGAAATTCGCTATGGTCTGATCCCAACACTCGAAGCAGAGATACAGTCATTTGAAGCACAGCTTGGTGAAGTCCAAAAAGGCCGCACGATTCTCAAAGAAGAAGTCACTGACGAAGATATTGCAGGCGTCGTCGCTCGCTGGACAAAAATCCCAGTCAAAAAAATGCTCGAAGATGATCTCAAAAAACTTATCAAAATGGAAGAAGAACTCAAAAAACGAGTCATCGGCCAAGAAGAAGCAATCCATGCACTCAGCAATGCTATCCGTCGCTCTCGTGCTGGTATGGGTGAAGAAAGACGCCCAATTGGATCATTTCTCTTTATGGGGCCAACAGGAGTGGGTAAGACAGAACTTGCCAAAGCGGTGGCAGAGTTTCTCTTCAATGACGAATCAGCCCTCATTCGTGTGGACATGAGTGAATACATGGAGAAATTTGCTGCAAGTAAACTGATTGGCTCTCCTCCAGGATACGTCGGATACGAAGAAGGTGGACAGCTGACGGAAAAAATTCGTCGTCGTCCCTACTCTGTCATCTTGTTTGATGAGGTAGAAAAAGCACATCCAGATATTTTCAACATGATGTTGCAAATTCTCGATGATGGACACCTGACTGACGCCAAAGGACGTAAAGTGAATTTCAAAAATACAGTGATCATCATGACGAGCAACATCGCCTCTGATGTGATTATGTCACTGGGCCGCCGCGGTTCATTTGGATTTGAAACAGCCAAGAGTGACAAGGCTGCTGATACCGATGAGAAAAAGATGAAAGAAAAAGTTACCGAAGCATTGCGTGATCATTTCCGTCCAGAATTTCTCAACCGTATTGACGAAACCATTATCTTTCACCCACTCAACGAAGAGCAAATTCGCTCTATTGTTGATATTCAACTCACACTTGTTGAACAACGATTATCTGAAAAGAAAATTGTACTCACTGTTAGTGATAGTGCGAAAGAATGGCTCGGTAAAAAAGGATATGATCCAAATCTCGGCGCTCGCCCACTCAAGCGTGTGATCCAAACAGAGCTCCTCGATCTCCTCGCGATGAAGATACTCGACGGCTCTATCAGTGATGGTGCCACAGTAAAAGTAGATGTAAAAAATGATCGACTCGAAATAAAAAAGAAGTAATAAAATATCCACCGATATGGTGGATATTTTTATTCTTGTGGAAACAACTTATTTCCATCCTTATCATAGAGATGAATTGCCAGCGTCGGACAACTCTCTGCCGCCATACGAATCATCTCATCATCAGTACTCTCTGGATCCACGACATACGCGAGATTTTCCTCATCCATAGCAAATACACCAGGAGCAATCAACACACACGACCGCGCAGCAATACATGCCTGTCTATCAACAACAATTCGACGAATCTCTCCGCCATTACGAATCTTCATTGAAATATCATCTGGAAGATTGTCTGGGAGTTTTACTTCTCCGTTTTCATTTTGTGGAAGTGGTTGCATAACTATAGTGGTAAAAAATCTTCATCAAAATCTATTTTATAAGCGTGTATATCTTCGCGTTTTTTTGCTTTTGTTTCTATATCTTCAATAACAGTACTTGGACTCGTATTTGTAACAAACTGACCATCTACTGCCACATTTGGTGCCTCACTACAAAACCCCAAACATCGACAATAATCGAGATCTATCCTATCATCTTTTTCTCCTGCGTTCAAGCCAAAAAATGAAGAGAGTTTCTCCATGATACCCACAGCATTTTTACTCGAACAGTTTGGTCCGTTGCAGACCTTGATGGTTTTCATACAGTTTTTATTTATCACCTCGACATTTTGTCATCCTGAGCGAAACGAAACGAAGTGAAGTGCAGTCGAAGGATCCCTTTCTTACATCTATTTTAGCTAGAACGAAGTGAATAGAAATATAGCAACTTACGAAAGGGATCCCTCACTTCGTTCAGGATGACAGGTGTACTAGATACCCAAAGCCATTCGAAGTTCTTCACTCGGCTGATACGGAGGATCAAAGGTCAACTCAACTTCAACGGAAGAAGCACCTAAAGAAAGAACAGAAGAGCGAATGTCACCCTGAATTGTTGGCCCCATCGGACATGCAGGAGACGTGAGTGTGTGTAAAACATGAACAGACCCATCATCAGCAATAGAGATATCATACACCAAACCCATCGAGTAAATATCGAGGTTCAATTCAGGATCTTTGACCGTTTTGAGTTGTTCGATAATCTGTTCTTTGGTCAACATATTATGATATCCACTGTGTATAGCCAGACTGCTCTACCTCATGTGCCAGCGATGCATCACCGCTTTTGACAATTCGCCCATCTACCATAATATGCACCACATCAGGAACTACATATTCAAGCAATCGATTGTAGTGAGTAATCAAAAGCACACCTGTATCAGCACTTTTAAACCGATTGATCCCCTCTGCCACAATCTTGAGCGCATCCACATCCAATCCTGAATCAGTCTCATCCAAAATTGCATACGTTGGTTTGAGTACTAGCATTTGTAAAATTTCTGCACGTTTTTTTTCACCACCAGAAAATCCTGTATTGATAGATCGTTTTGCAAACTCCTCATCCATTGAAAGTGTTTGCATTACCTCTTTCACCTGTCGAAAAAAGGTAATCGGATTTTGCTTTTCCCCTTTGATCGCTTCGTACGAGAGACGCAAAAAGTTTACCAGCGACACACCACCGATCTCAGGTGGATACTGCATCGAGAGAAACAATCCGGCTTTGGCACGCTGATCTGGAGATTGCTCTGTCACGTCTATATCATCAACAACGACACTCCCACTAGAGATACTATATTTTGGATGACCAAGTAATGTATTCGCAAGTGTTGATTTACCACTCCCATTTGGCCCCATGATCGCATGGACTTGCCCTTTTGGAATTTCCAAAGAAAGTCCGTGAATGATTTCGGTTTCTTCGACAGTAACGGATAGGTTTTTTATATTGAGTGACATACTGTTTTTATTTTTTCAATCATATTTGTAAATCCATTCGCACGATGCATTGATAACTGCTCTATCATACCAATATCTTTAAGTATTGAAAAATCCTCTTGTTTCATCCCCTCCATCTTACTCCCACCATACAACCACACAAGCAGTGCAATCATCCCTTTGGTAATCAAACCATCCGCGTCTCCAGATATTTCAATCACACCATCTTTATTTTCAACCAACAACCAAGCATCACTCTGACACCCTCGCACACGAGCCTCATCACTCTTTTTGTCCTGCGCAAATACAGGCAATTGTTTTCCTAAATCAATCAAGTAAGCAAAACGATCGTCCCAGTTTGAAAGTGCGGCGAAATCTTCTTTGAGCTGTTGTTTTCGCTGCTCTAGATTCATACGTGAACAACTACTTTTTTAAGTACGGTAATACACTGATCAATATCTTCTTTTGTCGTATACATACCACATGATATCCGAATTGTACCAGACAATCCAAGATGATCAATCAATGGTGCCGCACAGTGGCTCCCAGTACGTACCACAATCCCCGCTTTTTCCAAAAACATATTTACATCACTCTCATGCACCCCATCAACGACAAACGATATAATTGGCCCACGCGGAAATTGTGTTGACCCAATCACACGAACTCGTTCAATTTTTTGTAATTCTGCAATCGCATACTGTGCAATTTCGACATCATGTGTCTGAATTTCATTCCACCCAAGAGACAATACAAAATCAACCGCAGCACCTAGCCCGATCGCTCCAGCTATGTTTGGTGTTCCTGCTTCAAAACGATATGGTGCATCCGCCCATGTCGCCTGTCCATACGTGACAGTATCTATCATCTCACCACCATACACGACTGGTTTCATTTTTTGAAGCAATGCTGTTTTGCCATACACTACCCCAATCCCTGTTGGACCATACATCTTGTGTCCAGAAAAAACATAAAAATCACAATCAATATCTACCACGTCTACAGGCATGTGCGCAACCGCTTGAGATCCGTCGACAATCACAACGCTCTTTGATTTCCCTCTCGCAATGCGAGTAACTTCTTTCACCGGAACAATAGTACCGAGTACATTGGAAACATGCGTCATACTCACTACCACCGTTTTCTCATCAATCATTGATAAAACAGAACTCATATCAATCTCTCCTGTTTTTGTATCAATCTCAATAAAACGCAGTTCCAAATTATATTTTTTGACGGTCATCTGCCATGGAATCAAGTTGGCGTGATGCTCAAGACGAGTGAGAACGATATTTCCCCCTGGTTCAAAAAAATCAGTAAGACTTTTTTGTAACATGTTTAATCCCATTGTCGCACCAGAAGTAAAGATAATCTCAGAACTCTGTGCGCCAATAAAATGAGCAACTTTTCCACGTGCAGATTCATATGCATTGGTAGCCTTATTTGAGAGCCCATTCACACTGCGGTGAACATTGGATCGATACTGTGTGTAGTACTCATTCATCGCATCAATTACCACCTGAGGTGTCTGTGTCGTCGCAGCACTATCAAGATAGACCAGGTCTGGGTGGTTTTGAAATATTGGGAATTGTGAACGGATAGTATTCATAATTGTTGATATCCTAGCAGAAATATACCAAAAAATCAAGGTGTCATACCTATTGACACGGGACCATTTTTTTGTTAGCGTACCAATAATTCACCACCATACATCACACAAGGGGGAGTGATGAAAGATGGAACGAGCGTCGCCATGATCGTCGTGCTCTACACCAGTATCGGTGTGGGATATGTGATCAACGGCACACATGGCGTCTTTATTGGGCTCATAGTTACTTTTGCTGCAGGCATCATCCTCAGCATCGGTTTCTTGGGTCTCATCATTCAAAACCACCGAGAGAAGAGAAACTAAAAATTCCGCAATCAAAGACCACCCGAACCAATGAGCAGTGTACTGAATTACTTGAGTACAGCGCTTAGGAGGAGTTCGGGTGGTGTTTTGTTTTAGAAAAATTTTTCTTCGATAGTTGCTATATGACCAGAGACAAACAACTCCTCCGCTGTTTTTCTATCCAACCCACGCGAAAGAAAATAAAATAATTTCTCATCATCAATATAGGTCGTCGTCGCACCGTGTGAACACTTTACCTGATTATTGTTGATTTCTAGATTTGGAATTGCATTGATCTGAGCGCTATCTGAGAGCAGCAACGTGTCTTGACGTTCATACCCCTCACAATCATGCGCATCTGAGGCAATATGAACAAGACTACGATGCACTGCCTTGGCACTCCCACGAAGTACCCCTTTACTTATCGAATCTGACATGGTGTGCGGAGCAAGATGATATGTTGCTGCATAGATATCTGTTTGACTTGATTGACCTTGATCAAATACACCGTAGGTATTTCCTCTTGCGCCCTGTTGTTCTAGATATGTATGAAATGACGAGACATACACCTGTGTATGATGCACTTTTTCCACCCAGGTTATGTATGCATTCTGTTTTACATATGCACGAAACAATCGACATGCGATAGATGTTTTTTCTTTTGGGTCTATTTGATAGTGCACCGTCGCGCCTTCTTCAACAATAACATCAACAATTGAGCCATACAACTCATTTGCAGACAATTCATCAGTAATAACCACACATGATCCTTTTGGAATAGTGATAACCAGGTGATGAATGTAATTGTCTGGACGTGTCTCAAATGATAAAACGGAATTATTCATCACTGTCGCGTGTGTCTCAACACACAACACATCGATCATTGGGCCAAACACCGAAGTGCTCTCGCGACTATGTAGTGCGTTTTTTTTATCTACGATATCGAAATTATCTATCCCACGCACCGCACTGCGCTGAAATATAAAATCAGAAAAACGATCAAATGGAATTTGACTAATATCGGTAGTAATACCACTACCATATGGTATAAATTTTTTTTCTATGCTTGGCATAATACAAATTACCCAACGGAACCTTCCATTTCAAGCTCAATCAACTTATTGAGCTCCACCGCATACTCAAGAGGAAGAGATTTGATGATTGGCTCAATAAATCCACTCACCACCATCTGCATCGCCTGTGCTTCTGAGAGTCCACGACTCATGAGATAAAAAATCTCCTCATCCCCTATTTTTCCTACTCGCGCCTCATGAGCTATATCCACCTTGCTGACATCAATTTTCATGTATGGATGTGTGTTACTCACAGACGCTTCATCGATCAAAAGCGCGTCACATTCCACAGATACCTTTGACCGCTCCGCAGACTTGAGTACTTTGACCAGTCCACGATATGTCGTAATACCACCACCTGCAGAAATAGATTTAGCAACAATCGTTGACCTCGTATCTGGAGCTGCATGAATCACCTTGCTCCCTGTATCTTGATTCTGACCCTCTCCTGCAAAGGCGATACCCAGACTATCAGACTTAGCACCACGTCCACGCAGGATTGAACATGGATAGAGCATCGTCACGCCACTACCCATATTTCCATTGATCCACTCGATCACACCATTCTCATCCACCAGCGCACGCTTGGTATTGAGATTATAGGTATTCTTGCTCCAATTTTCGATACTGTAATATCGACATCGCGCATTTTTGTGTACAAAAATTTCTACGCATCCTGCATGAATCGAGCTGCTATTGTATCGTGGTGCACTACAGCCTTCTATATACTGCACTTCTGCACCTTCATCAACGATAATCAGTGTATGTTCAAACTGTCCTCCACGCTCGGCATTCATACGAAAGTATGCTTGCAATGGGAGATCTACTTTGACACCTTTTGGTACATAGATAAATGTCCCACCGCTCCACACCGCAGCGTGCAACATCACAAATTTGTGATCATTAATCGGAACACAACTTGTCATGAAGTATTTCTCTACCAACTCTGGATATTCATGCACAGCAGTGTCCATGTTTTCAAACACGACACCTTTTACTTTGAGATCAGCTTTGAGATTGTGATACACAACATCACTATCATACTGTGCACCCACACCCGCAAGCACTGTTTTTTCTGCTTCTGGAATACCCAGGCGATCAAACGTGTTTTTAATATCAGCAGGAACGTCATCCCAACTCGTTGCCTCCTGCGTTCCAGGGCGAACAAAGTACACAATGTTTTCCAAATCAAGCCCACTGAGATCTGGGCCCCATGTTGGAATCGCTGTTTGATTGTAGAGCTCAAATGCTTTGAGACGTTTCTCCAACATCCATGTTGGTTCATTTTTTTGTGTACTAATCTCTCGTACCACTTCTTCAGTCAATCCTGGGGTAGCTTTAAAAGACGACGAATCAACATTGGCGTCGTCATAGAAACTTCTATCTAATACACTACTATGATCTAACATGCTACATCGTATTTAACAAACGCAACGTACGTGACAATTGTTTGATTACAAAAACACTATCCTCTTTTTTTGTCCCACGACCCATCGTTAGACGGATACACTCTTTTGCTTGTTTTTCAGATAGTCCAATTGCACGAAGCACATGTGAGCTACCATATGAATCAGTAGAGCATGCAGAGCCAGCGGAACATTCTATTCCCGCAGCATCCAAATACAAAATCAATGTTTCCGCTTCGATGTTTGGAATGTGAATATTGAGATTATTTGGCAATCGCTCATCCGTGCATTGTGGACCGTTTACTACACCAATGGATTGCTTCTGCAACTGTGAGAGAAAAGATATCTGTATTTGTCGCAATCGTTTTGCTTCCTTCTCTTTCATTTTTTCTACTAACTCTAATGCTTTTCCAAATCCAACAATTGCCGCAACGTTTTCTGTTCCACTACGCATACCTTTTTCTTGACCACCACCATACATAATTGACTCAAGCATCACACCACGACGTACAAACAACGCGCCAACTCCTTTTGGTCCATAGATTTTACTTCCGTTCACTGTCATGAGATCAACGTGTAAACGCTCAACAGAGAGATCGCAGTAATTAACCGCCTGACATGCATCAGTATGAAATAAAACAGTTTGTTTTGGATTTTGTTTTCTATATTGCAACAACATCTTTCCAATCTCTGCAATTGGTTGAATGGTTCCAATCTCATTGTTTACATATCCAATAGAAATCAAAACGGTATTTTTTTTAAGTGCTTTTTTTATCTGTTCAACCGTGATCAATCCATTTGAATCAACGGGAAGATATGTCACTGCACATCCTTCTTTTTCCAATTGACGAATTGGTTCGAGCACTGATGAATGCTCGATAGTAGTTGTGATGATATGCGGTCGAGCTTTTCTGGCACTATGATTTTTTAACTGTCTGACCGCACCAAGTATCGCCATATTATTCCCCTCAGTCCCTCCACTAGTAAATACAATCATGTCAGGGTTTGTATGAAGAACATCTGCAACTTGTCTACGAGCACTCTCAACCGCTTGCCGAGCCACCACACCCGAACGATACAGTGCTGAAGGGTTTCCATGCTCTGATATCAAAAACGGCTTCATGACAGAAAACACCCGTGAATCAAGCGGGGTTGCAGCAGCATGGTCGAGATAAATGCGTTTATGTAACATATAACATGTAACCTGTAACAATTTGTTACATGCTATATGTTATATGACATATATCTGCGATCTTGAAAAAAACAGACACATATGATACGATTCTACCGTAAATAAAGCCAAAAGTCAACCAAATAGATATGACAGAATACCGCATCACCCTCCTCCAAAAAGAACAACTTACTCCAAATGTCTTTGAGCTCCGTTTCGATCGCCCAAAGGGCTTTGTTTTTTCTGCTGGCCAATTTATTCAACTTATGTTTCCTCAGGGTGACAAGATGGTTCCTCGCTCCTATTCTCTCTCCTCTACCCCAAAAGATAACTATCTTGAATTGTGTGTAAAATATTTTGATGGCGGCGTAGCGTCCAGCCACTTCGCAGCGATGAAGGAAGGAGATACACTGACCATGAAAGGTCCACAAGGTAGATTCCTCGCTAACGATAAAACACGTAAACACATCTGCATTGCGACTGGTACAGGCATTGTCCCTATTATGGGAATCCTCAGAGACGAGCTCCACAACAAACGACATACGCAGTCAATCTATGAACTCCTCTTTGGTGTGCGACACGAAGAAGATCTATTTTGGGAAGATCACCTTGATATGATGATGACGAGCTATGATAATTTTGCATGGCATCGCACACTATCTCAACCCAAGGGACAATGGTCAGGAGAAGTAGGTCGTGTCACTGACCATCTTGATCGACTCATTGACAAGACCGCGGCATACTATATCTGTGGAAGCGCTGAAATGGTGATGGATGTACGAAAAAAGTTGATGGAGAAAGGAATACAACCAACAGCGATGCATTTTGAGATATTTTAAAACGAGCCATATGGCTCGTTTTTTATTACACCACTTTCTTGAATTTTACCGCAAACACTGGCTCATACTTCTGATCATGCTCATCAGCAATCTCAATCCCCTCTCCTTTGACCATCTTTGTCAGAGCAATGTCAGTGATGAGCTGTGTATCACTCTCAATGTCAATTGCGAGATTTTCCATCTGTTCAATCTCACTGAGCATCGTCTCACGCACCTGACGTTCCATTGATTTCTTTTTTTCACGCATCGTTTTCATCTCCTCTGTTAGTTCTTTGTATCCAGGAGTGGTTAACAATGCATCTTTATACATGTTACGAAAATCTTTTTGTTTCTTTTTTGCTTCCTGGATGCGGTTGAAAATTTCTTGAATGTCTTGCATATAAAACAATACAAATATACGAATGAAATACGAATTTAACGAATATACTTTTTAGAACGGCAACGTCATATTAATTCCCCCACCCACTGATCCACCAGTAGCATTTGCCGCAACCTGCTTCATCTCAAAATCCACAGCGATTGGATTGATCTGACCAGTCAGTGTTGGATAATAGAGCATCTTATTTTTGAGTCCAAACTCGTAGAGATCTCTCGTTACTTTTACATCTTGTTCGCAATATTTTTTTATCTCGTCAATTTTTCCTTCTTCATACCATCGCAAAGCTTGCAATCCATCAGCACTCTTTTTCATCTGGAGTGTGGCAGACGCAATATCATCCAGTTTGTATCTACTTCCTGAAGAATCTTTGATCTCTTTAAGTAAATCCAGATGTGGAATGGTCGTCAGATCACCTGCATAGTATTTGTTCAAAATCGGTACATCAAACGAAATACTATTATACCCAATGATACGATCGGCACGCTCAAAATATGGCCAGAGATTTGCCAATTCATGCTCATCAAATGAATAAAATGAGTTACTCGCATAATCAAAAATAGAGACAACTGTCACTTTCATGGTATCGTAATTTTTGATATCTCCGTAGGTTTCAATGTCAAAGACAAGTTCAGACATAAAATAAAAGATAGGTACCGACACATTGTACACTACCGCCAAAAAAAACAAAAGTGCCTAGCAAAGACACTTCTACACACCCTCAGCCGCTTTTAAGATTCGATTATACAACCCAGTTCGCGCCCGAAGTTGTGGAGTATCGAGAATGATAATATGCTCTATATTATCCACGTCTGCCTGACGAAACATGGCGTAGACATTTTGTTCTGAGAGCAGCAATACAGGAAATGGTCTCGTGTCATCAGGCACAACACTATACACAAGAGTATGTCCACCAAGCATTTGTGGATCAAGTGCATCTGGTTCAATCAAAGAAATATGTGCATCTGGCGCATAATGTTTGTATTTCATACCAGGAGAACGAAGTGTATCGTCTTGTGTATGTGCAAATATGACAGTAAGTCCGCATGTCTGTTCAATCATCTCCGCAGTAATTACACCAGGCCTGAGAATAACAGGTAGCCCTCCTGTGCAATCCACAACAGTAGATTCGATGCCCACTTCACTTGGTCCACCATCAAACACACCATACACAAATGGTTTGTCTACAAAGTCAGACAACACATGACTAACCATCGTACTACTCGGACGTGTTGAAATATTTGCCGAAGGTGCAGCCACAGGTACACCAGCCGCGCGCAAAAATGCTCGTGTACCATCGTGATTTGGAATACGCACTCCTACAGTCTGCCCACCCGCTGTTGCGATCAAACTAATACGTCCTATCTTTGACAAAACGAGTGTCAGCGGACCAGGCCAAAGTGAAAACAATGTACGTGCATAGTCTGGAATATCCTGTACCACCATGTCAACATCCTCAATATCTGCCACGTGGACAATCAATGGATTATCAGATGGGCGCCCCTTGGTAACAAAGATCTTCTGCACCGCCTCATCACTATACGCATTGGCACCCAACCCATATACGGTTTCAGTTGGGAACACAACCAAATCGCCGCGAACAATAGCTGCCGCGGCGTTTGAAATATCTTCTGAAGTAAATGAGAGAATACGGGGTACCCCCATATCTGTTTATGCTTGTTGTGAATATCGACTGACTGCGTCCATAATTTCTTTTTTGGCAGCCTCGGCATCACCCCACCCATTGAACTCCACCTTACTCCCCTTCCATCCTTTTTTCCATGCTTTATATTGTGTATAGAAATGCTCAATCATTGGTTTGAAATTTTCACCGAGATCTTCTACTGATTGAATATGAGATTTGGTTACATCATCAGCTGCAACACACACCAATTTTTCATCTCGCTCACCATCATCTACCATATAGAGTACCCCAATCACTCGTGATGGCACTACCACACCCTGTGGCACAGATTCATCGATAATAAGCATTGCATCAATTGGATCCCCATCTTCAGAGAGCGTCTGAGGGACATATCCATAATCAGTGGGATACCCGAGACTAGAGGTACCATTGACTCGGTCCAAAAACAACATGCCACTTTCTTTGTCAACTTCATATTTGTTGACACTTCCTTTACAAATCTCAATAATAACATTGACTTGTTCTGGAATATTTTTTCCAGCTGAAATAGTATTAATACTCATACAAATAACACAAAAATAACATACCTATAGTAATAGTATACCTCCTATTTGTCAAGCCATCCCACCCTATCACAGATACGCTCATTTTGATATACTATGAGTCACACAGGTCTCCTTGTATGCTACTCATACTCTCCTATACACTCCTTTTACTTTCACTCGCATACCAACGCTGGACATCATTCACCTATATCCGTTTTGGGCTATATAGTATTCTTTTTATTCTTTCAGCAATAAATAACTTAGCATACATCATTATCGATCGTCTCTCAGGTGACGGCATCAATACAGCTGTACTATACCACCTCACATTTGGTCTTGAGGGTGCTGGTCTTGGTGCATATGGTACATATTACATTGCGAGTGGTATCTATATATGTATGACCATTGTCATACTTCTTTTACTGGCAAAAACATCTCGTTCACACATATACGGAAAAGGTATTTACATGTGTATATCAATACCATTTGTCTGCCTCTCTATCATACTCTCTCCTACAGCTATTGATGTGATACGACTGTACCACGAATCAACGCAACCAACATTTCTCTATGACCCAACAGAAGAACAGTCTGAAAATTTACCACCATCACAACAATACCCATTTGAGACATATTTTAAAGAACCAAATCTCGTCACTACAACACAAAAACAAAAAAATCTCGTACTTCTATACGCCGAAGGTCTTGAACAAACATACTCAGATACAAGCACATTTCCAAACCTTACCCCACATCTCAATCGTCTTGCAGACAAAGGCACTACATTTACACGAATTACACAAATGGACGATACAGGATATACTATTGCTGGTATGGTCGCAAGTCAATGTGGTATTCCCCTTGTCACCGGGACACATGGCAACACACTACAAGGTATGGACTCGTTTTTTTCAGGAGCTACCTGTTTAGGAGATCTTCTCAAGCATCAGGGATACCATCTCGCATATTATGGTGGAGCATCATTGACGTTTGCTGGTAAAGGATTATTTTATACCACACACAGATATGACGAAGTATATGGCAAAGATGAACTACAAACACGGGTTGTAAATCAAAAAAATATAAGTTCATGGGGTGTACATGATGACGCCCTTTTTCCTATTCTCACATCTGCTTTTGACCAACTCTCAGCAAGCACCACCCCATTCCTCCTCACAGCACTGACACTCGAAACACATCACCCCTCCGGAGTCCAATCAGAATCGTGCAAAACACATACATATGGAAATGGAAAAAATAAGATACTTAATGCAGTTCATTGTTCAGATCAGATGATCGGCACATTTGTCGATCATATCCTCGCCTCTCCTCGTGCACATGATACAATTATCGTCATCGTCTCAGACCACCTAGGACTACCAAATGACGCAACCAAACTCCTCAATAGTACGCCACGATTCAACCGGTTTCTCATCATAGATCCCAATAACCAAAAAGCTTCCGCATACGATATACGCGGTTCAACATTGGACATTACGCCCACTATTTTTCCATTTATAGGTTTTTCTTCTGATGTTGGATTTGGAAGAAATCTTCTCAATACGAGTACAGCACAAGCAGAACTCAACACGATCAAAACAAATATCAAACGCTGGTACCCAAATATCAAACAACTCTGGCAATATCCAATTATCCAACAACACATTACAATTGACACCACCAAAGAAAAAGTCCACATCGATAATCGAACATTTTCAATTCCTATTCTCATCACAGTCGACAAAGAACTACAGACAAATATATTCTTTCGTTTTACCCAAAAAGAAGCATACGAACTCATGGCACATATTGACTCAGATTCACTTGGACTTGACTTTTACCTTGTCGAAAAATGTAACGTTATCAAACAGTACGCAGCCAACAAAACAGCAACCGAACTGATCCCAGACACAGATCAATACTGTCTTGCCACAGGCAACACAACTATTGAAAAAGTGGAAGTGCTCCCAGAACTATTCACCATACCGAAAACCGAATTACAAGAAGTCGTGAAATAAAAAACTCGCTCTAGTATAAGCGAGTTTTTTATCATTTAACATGCAACTACCCATCTCTCCAATTTCCTTTTTCGTCACATTTTTTTACAGACTCACCACCATACGGCATACCATCACTGTCATAGAATACAACATGAATTGCAGTTTCTTTAGCAGACCCACCTTCAGCATACTGTCCTTTTCTCATATACAAATACTCTGTTTTTCCACCATCAGCATTAGATAACTCCACCTCTAAAAGATAAAGACCTTTTTCATCTTCCATTCTTCTCGTCACAGTAAACTCTTTTCCTTCAGTGAGTTCACAAAATAGTGCCATTACTTCTGCTTCTGTAGGGATGGCAAGTTCACGTGTTTCTTTAGGTGGCTCATGTCCCGGCCTCTCAGCACTCATACAATTGACTAATAAATGAACTATTTATTTTGTAAACAACGCTTTGTATTTGTCCCAGTAGACATATCCTAGATATGCATTGAGTAGTGCAAACACGATTCCAAACAAAAGATTTTGTGGCGCAACCATGACATTGTACACGACGACACCAACAAATACTGGTGCTAAAAATATCGCTGCCAATGCAGGTAGAAAATTAGCAACTAACATCAAACCAGCAACTGTTTCGGTAATTTTAATCATATGAAAAATACCAGTATCAAGCAACGCCTGCATAATTGGAATCAACTCTGGTGGCATCATACTTGGATCGATCGTACTGAGATCCTGATTTGCCATCCACATACCACTAACACCACTAAAAATCATGAAAAGACCAAGGAAAATACGAACTGTGTTGACGAGATACTTGTT
>CALMAY010000039.1 GCA_937861125.1 uncultured bacterium
ACGGCGAGGATGGTGCGCAGGGTGAGCCCGGCGCCACGGGTCCGCAGGGTCCCGCCGGACAGAACGGCGAGGATGGTGCGCAGGGTGAGCCCGGCGCCACGGGTCCGCAGGGTCCCGCTGGACAGAACGGCGAGGATGGGGCTGACGGGGCTGACTACCCCGACTGCCATCTCGCGGGCAATGCCTGCGAAAGCGGGTATCTCTGCGACAGCCGCGGTCGCTGTGTCCCGCCCCTGCCCGATGAGGGTTCGGGGGAAGAAGGTTCCGGAGAAACGGATCTGTGCCCCGAGAGCGATGAGCTCGAGGAGCCGGTGACGTACTACGGCGATATCGACCGCGACGGGCGTGGCGAGCCCGATGTGGAGATCGCGGTATGCGAGACGGAGGCGCCGGCGGGTTACACCGCCAGTGCAACGGGCGACAATTGCCCGCTTACTCCCAACGCCGACCAGGTCGACACCGACGCCGACGGACTCGGCGACGCTTGCGACACCGTCGTCACGCCCCCACCGACCACCTCAACCATCACCGTTCAGGTACTGTGCTCGGCCTTGTGCCAGGCGCATATCTACTACGGGGTAGAGGATCAGATGGGGTTGTCTCCTTTCACGTTCGAGGTCCCTCGGGACCAGGCCTGCGAGAGTGGGATCGAAGTGAAGGGGCGCGTACCATCCGGCAATTGGTCGTGGTACGGTGATGCTGGTGCACCGACGATGAGCACGGTTTCCGTGTATATCGAAGGTGTTCGGAGGTCAGGGGTACTTCGTGTTCGTCCTTGGACGAACTCGGAGGGTAACCTCTACTTCTCGCCCGCGTTGCTCGGCTGTCCGTAGCCGGCTCGTCACCGGCAACCCGTTCGAGCCGGGCAATGGTATCGATATGGCGGTGACACCCGCCCCGCTCGTTCACTCGAGCTGCAACGAACTTATTCTCCCACCGAGTTATGTCGAGGAGTTGGCATCAGTAATGATGCGTCAGATTTCGCCTGTCATAGGAGGGCGGCGGAGTCGGGGTTGTGTCAAAAGCAACCCCATTCCGATTATGTTCATAATCACTAATGTGATTGTGAAAAGATGAGGAAGTTGTTGAATGCAGAATGAGGAATGAATAATTCAGAATGAAAACCGCCTTTGATTGGGCGGTTTTTCGTTGCTTTTTTGGCTGGGTTGTGGTATAGTTTTTTTATCATCTTTTACTCTTATTCATATGCCAAAAGGATTCAAAAAACGCACCAAAAAAGAGCTTGATGCTCCCGTTACGTTGGGTGTGCTTATGGACACCTTTGCAGAGTTTAATGAGAGTGTGATTGTGCCACAGTTCGTATCATTAAGAACTGAGCTGAAAGGTGATATGAACTCACTAAGAACTGAGCTGAAAGGTGATATAGCTCGATTGGAGAGCAAGATGGATGATGGTTTTTACAATCTTCGTCGTGATGTTCGTGTGCTTGAGGAAAAGATTGATGCGCTCCGTCGTGATGTGGATGCACTGATGAAGCGAGTCGATGAAGAGGGGAGTGCGTATGGTAGGGATATTGTAGCATTGCAAAAACGTACCACGATGCTTGAGCATGAACTTATACAGATGAAGCAAAAATTAGCAGTGGTGTAAATGCCCTGCAAAATGTTGTTTTTTCAAAGATCATTTGATCATCCGATCATATGATTTTTTATTTGTAAAAAGAACGGAGATAGACTATACTATGAGCAGTTTTTATGAGTACACAGAGATCGAAATCAATCCACGTCGTCCACGTGATCCCCACACTCAATATCGGTGGAGCGGAGCGATTTTTGGTATCGCTGGTTGGTTCTACTGATGCTTCCATTCGTCATACTGTGGTGACACTCTGGGATAGTGCACCACTCGCAGACGAGCTGCCAAGTACTGTATCGTATAGGTGTGTACATATTAATCGTATATCACGGATCAAACGCGTGCAGACATTGGCTGTGTTGTTTGTAGAGCTTGGTGCTGATGTGGTGCATACTCATCTCTTTAGTGCTGATCTCTGGGGACGGCTCGCAGCTCGACGCGCTAATGTTCCAGTGGTGACGACAGAACA
The DNA here is from genome assembly GCA_937861125.1 of uncultured bacterium. GTDB lineage: Bacteria > Patescibacteriota > Patescibacteriia > Magasanikbacterales > UBA922 > CALMAY01. Next base: position 2,066 of record CALMAY010000039.1, read on the forward strand.
CAATATTAATGTCAGTGAACCACTCGTCTGGAAATGGATCAAGCGATGTATGCATAATATGAGTCGTGTGTACACTGCACCATCGCGTGCGATTCAGATGTATCTGGAGCAGGCGTACCATGTTCCATCTGATCGGATTGTTGTGATTCCACATGGGATTGCACTTAGCTCATTTTTGGCATTACCAGAACCGTCGTTTGTGTCACCATGTCGTATTGGTTTGATCGGACGATTGGTAGAGCAAAAGGGGCACAAAGTACTTATTGATGCGCTAACACAGCTCTCTGATGTGCCACTGCAAGTAATGTGTGTGGGTAGTGGCGAGCGTAAAGATGCGCTGCAAACATATGCAAAAGAAAAAGGTGTATCAGAACGTATCGTGTGGCGCGAGGCAGTGCAGGATGTATCTGGTGTATATGCGCAGTGTGATATTGTCGTGATTCCGTCTTTGTGGGAGGGATTTGGTCTGGTGGCGCTTGAGGCTATGGCGAGTGGACGATATGTGATTGTCTCCAATGTAGATGGACTCTCTGAGATTGTTGCAGATAGTCAGACTGGTGCGTTGTTTCCAGTCGGTGACAGTGCTGCGCTGGCAGGGTGTATTCGTGCTGCAGTTCAGAATGTAGGGGAATCTCAACGTAGAGCCGAGCGTGCTCGTAAGTGGGTGTCCGTACATGGTGATGTGGCGACAATGGGAAAAAAATACACAGAGCTTTATCACTCAGTAGTATCAAAATAATATGTCTCTTGTATCTGATCAAGCACAACATGTACAGTCGCAAAGCTTTTTTTCGTGGCGTTGGTTTTTTGTGCTGTCCGTTATGGCTGCGGTCGCGACTGTGCTGTTTGGTCCTATTTGTATTGTTGTGTTGGTGGTATTGTTTTTGGGATATAGTATTTATGTCAAACCAGAAATCGGACTCTATATTATGGTAGCTCTCTCACCAATGATTGGTTTGACAGTGACACCTGATTCTGTATTTTCTTGGTTGGGTTTTTTGCACACACCGTGGTCATGGTATGCACCGCTTGTAGATGTTTGGACATTGTTTTTTTTACTTGTTTTTTTTATTCGTACGTGTGTTGATTTGCTACAGACAAAAGAAAAGAGAATTATACTGCCGGGTGTATGGTGGTATCTTGCCTTTTTAATTTCTGCGTATGTGTCTTTACTTCATCTTCCGCATGAATTATTTTCTGATGGGGTCAAGTATCTTATTCGATTTCCATTGTTTGTGTATGTTGGCTATATTGTTGTTGGTATAAATACGATTACAAGAAAAAGTATACTTTTGCATGCATTACGTGTGTTCTTCTTTGTTGGATTGTTTGCTGCTATCTTAGGGGTTAGTTCACTTTTGGTCAATGCGTATCATGTCATGGGGCTGACACGAGCGGTGCCGATATCATTATTTGGTGTTAATTTTTTTAATTTTTCCAATGATATTCGATTTGGTCATATTTTATTGGCTGAGTTTTTGACTCTTGTGTTGCCTGTTGGTATCTACTTGATGTATACAGCACAAGCTGTACAAAGTCGTCGTTGGTATGCGTTGGGTAGTTTTTTTGTGTTTTTGGTGTGTATTCTTACATTCTCTCGAGCGGGTTGGTTGACACTCGGATTTCAAGTATTTTTAGGTGCGCTTGTGTTGCGTAGACAGATACCTTGGCAACAGGTATATCGATGGGTGCCTGTAGGACTATTGTGTTTATCTGTCCCTATATGGTATATGTCTTTGTTTTTGCAAAGTAGTATTGTTTCATCTTCCAATAGTGCACGACTTGCATTGACTGAAATTGGTTGGCACTTCTTTTTAGATCGCCCATTGTTTGGGCAGGGGGTTGGTATGTATACAGTACTTCTGAAAGATGTCTTTTATTTTACATCACAGTTTGGCGATCCAATTGATGCGCATAGTATTTTTACCAAGATTAGTGCTGAGCAGGGTATGTTTGGATTGGTCACGTTTGGTCTATTTGTGTTGTGGGTGTTACATGTTATTTTTAGACGTCTTATTGATGAGTCATTTTCAGATGAGGCACGTATGGCAGCGATTGTATCTTTGTTTTTAGTTATGACACCGTTATTTTTTCAATTATTTAATACGCAGTATTATTCCGCGCGTATGTGGGTGCCATTTTTATTTGCGATGGGGTTGAGTATCGTTCATAAAACAGATAAACGTTTATCGAGTATATCAATTTCTTTTGTTGAAAAAAAATCGGCTGTAGATATCAATTTTTAATATATATGAAAAAGAAAGTGGTTGTACATATTATTCCTCGATTTTGTTTTGGTGGGGCCGAACGATTGTTGGTGTTGTATGCGCAGATGTATGATACTGCGGTGTATGATATGCATGTGGTGAGTTGTGTAGAGGATGGTGAACTCAGAGCTTCGTTTGATGGTCTTCCTGTCTCTCTCTTTGTCGGATCTCGATTACAACATGGCGGGAGGTGGGGCGCGTGGCGTGCTGTACGGCGCTATTTGGATCGTGTGCAACCAGACATTGTACACACACATTTACTCAGTAGTGATCTGATTGGGTTTGTCTACAAATATATATATCGTCGTCGTGTACAATGGGTGAGTACACAGCACAATGTCGAGGATACGCGGCCGTGGGTATATCGGTTTCTTTGGCGTATGATTCTGCCTGCTGCGGATGCGGTGATTGCGGTTGCACCACGAGTGTATGAGTTTGCTCGCGACACATTTGGTGTATCAGACAAACGTCTCCATGTGGTAAATAACGGTATCTTGGTGCAAAAGTGGAAACCACTTCTCTCACAGCCGGTTTGCCGACAAAAGGTATTGCAGATTGCTTCTATCGGAAGACTCGAGATACAGAAAGGTCATGTGTATGCACTTCGCGCATTGGCTCAATTGTCAAAAGATATTTCGTGGCACTATCATGTCTATGGTGATGGTATGTTGCGTGAAGAATTACAACAGTTGGCTCATGAATTATATATTGATGATCGTATTACCTGGCATGGTGTGGTGAATACACTTGAACAGGATCTTGGGTCTGTTGATATTGTCTTTCAGCCATCATTGTTTGAAGGGTTGAGTTTGGTGATTTTGGAATCTATGGCAGCGGGACGCTGTGTCGTGACGACACCGGCTGGGGGAGAGGGTGTGATCACACATGGGGTGGATGGATATATTGTGCCATCCATGGATGTAGAGATGATGAGTGCGCAGCTCACAACACTGGCACTGGATCGTCAGCAGATCATTCGTACTGCCGCTGCAGCAGGTGTGCTCGCACAACGTGAATTTGATGTGTCAAAAAATATGCACGGTATAGAAACAGTCTATCAGCAATTGCTTTCGTGATATGGTGTTGAGACACGCACAGACATCTTTGTTTTGGTTCATTGCCGCTGTGGTCAGTATGGCGATGTGTCTATCTGTGTCGTTTACCTTTCTCTCTACATCAGCAGAGGAGTTTCCAAAAACGGCAAACTATTTTCTCAAATGGTCTATGACGGCTGCTGAGATGGAAGAGCTCTCCAAGTGGGATGTGCTGGTGCTCGATATGGAGCAGCAGATTCAAAATCCGCAGTATCTCAAAGAGTTGCGAAAACGAAATCCAGATATTATTTTGCTTGCATACATCACCCCTCAGGAAATTCGTACCGATGCGGTCGGTGGATATAGTCAGATGCGTGATCGTCTCGCGCGAGGTATCTCGGCACAATGGTATCTGGTGGATGACAAAAAAACGTCATACAGCTTTTGGCCTGGTACTGTCATGCTCAATGTGACCAATCATGCTCCGCTTATTGGTGGGCAGCGATTCAATGAATATCTCTCCACGTTTGTTGCTGATGAGATTATCGATACTGGACTATGGGACGGTGTGTTTTATGATAATGCGTGGAGTGATGCGACGTGGTTTACTGGAAACAAAGTTGACTACAATCGTGACGGAAAAGCAGATACAGATATTGATAAAAAATGGTATGCGGGAATGAATAGTCTCTATGAAATGACGAGAGAAAAAACACCAAAAGGGACAATTATTGTTGGTAATGGTCACACAAAAGGATACACTGAATCACTCAACGGCAAGATGATTGAAAATTTTCAGATACATGGGTGGAATGACATCATGAAAGTGTATGCGCAAAATCAGGCTGCAGAGCACAAGCCGCGTGTCAACATCGTCAATGGAAATACGGGAAATAAAAATACTCCTACGGCGTATCGAAGTATGCGGTATGGATTGGCGAGTACGTTGTTGGTTGGCGACGATGGATATTATTCGTTTGACTATGGTGCCCAAGACCATGGACAAACGTGGTGGTATGATGAGTATGATGTGGATCTGGGCGAGCCAGTCGGCTCTGCTACGTCACCCACAGGACAGACATCATTTGCAACAGGTGTGTGGCAGCGTGAATTTGCGCAGGGGATAGCAGTGGTCAATAGTGGTAAGTCATCCAGCAAAGTAACGCTACCGGGTGAGTATGAAAAAATTCGAGGAACGCAGGATAAAACCGTCAATGACGGTGCAATTGTCTCATCCGTGACTGTACCTGCTCAGGACGGGCTGCTGCTCATGAAAACAATTCAGCGTTTGGACAACATCATCTATACCAATGGTGACTTTGCACGGTTTTTCAAACACAGTGGTGATCGTGTTCGCAACGGTTTCTTTCTCTATGACAGTATTGCACCAGGTGGTGCGCAGGTGGGGCGTATAGACATCGATGGTGATGACAAACTCGATAGTGTCGTCGTGACAAAAAATCGCATCACGGTTCGTAGAAACAATGGAAAATTACTCGCACGTTTTCGTCCATACGGCGTCTCATTTTCATCTGGGATACGGATTGCATTTGGAGACATTGATGGGGATAATAAAAAAGAGATGATTGTCGCACCAGGTGCAAAAAATCTTCCGGTCAGAATATATGATTACACTGGTTCAAAAGTGGGTGAGGACTGGTATCCGTTTGGCAAGTCGTATGCGGATGGATACTCTGTCGCTCTGTCGCAACAGTCAGACGACGCGCGTGTTGCCATCGGCAGTAGTAAAGGATCTGTCTCCGTCTTTGACCCACAGACACGTAAACAGGTAGGTACATCGTGGAAAGCGTTTGGCGGCAATAGTGTGCCATATGTGGCCATGGGAAACATTGATACCTCTGCCGAAGAGGAGATTGTCGTAGGCGCTGGCAAAGGTGGTGGCGCCAATGTCAAGGTATTTTCTGTGAGCGGAAAGGTGCAATCAGAGTTTGTGGCCTATACCACGATTGTCTCGCCTGGACTACCCGTGCAGCTCGCTGATGTGGACAGTAATGGGGTGCTTGATATTGTGACGCTGAGTAGTGGGTTTTGATGAAAAATAAAAGATATTGAGATTGAGATTAAGATCGTGGCATAATTAAAAGAGACGCTGTGATGCGCCTCTTTTTAATCTCAATCTTAATTTTGTTTTTTTACATTGCCGCACTAGTCATAGACATTGGTGCTGGCTTTCTGGTCTGCAGATCATCATACAACTCAGACGTCTGTTTCCCAATACGTTTCCAGTCAAACTGCTTTTTTACTTGTTTTTTGTACATTTCACCAAGTGTTTGTTTTTCACTCTCTGTTTTGCTCAGTATTTCAGACATACGCTCTACAATGGTCGTTGTGTCATTGGTAGAGCAGTAGTAGGCTGGATCAGTGATCAGTTCACAGTGTTCTGGAATATCTGAGACGAGAATCGGCAGTCCATAGCTCATCGCTTCAAGCACGGTGATCGGCATACCCTCGAGTTTGGACATGTGGACATAGAGCCCGGCATGTGTGTAGAGTTCTGCCAGAGCAGTGCCGTACTGTGCACCAGTAAAGATGATATCAGCACGTCCGTTTGCGAGTGAGTGGAGATATGATGCGTACGAATCAGTGTAGTGTCCACTTCCCACCACAACCAGTTTCATCTTTGATGATATACTGTTGTTTGTTTTTGCTTTGATGAATGCAGCGATAGCATGGTGGATCGCCTTGTTTGAGATCAATCGTGAGACAACAAGGATATACTGTTTTGGTACTAGGTCAAATGTATCTAGTGTTGCTGTGGTTGTCTGTGCAGCATATGCTGGTACACCGTTTGGGATATACTCAGCTTCTTTGCTATACGTATCACGAATGTATTGACGGATGGTTTTACTGACTGCGATGGTCTTGTGTGGAAAGGTACATGCTGCCCACTCACCAACCCACAGAGCAATCTTTGCAAAGTACCCCCATTTTTCTTGCTTGCGATCGATCGAGTGAAATGTCGATACTACCATGATGTGTGGGGTAAAGATACGAGGAATCCATGAGAGGAGGGAGGGGCCTACTGCGTGGAAATGGATTACATCTACACCGCTGTACATGGCGTGCAAAAGGGCGGTAAAGGTGTGTGTGATAGCATCCAAATGCTTGGTTTTGATACCTGCTGTGTGTTTGAGTTCAATCCCATCAATCATGCCATCCTGCTGTCCAGTGAACCAGGTGCGTCCATAGATGCGTACCTCATGTCCCAAAGACACCAAAGCACGGCTGAGCTCCTCTACGTGGCGCTCAACACCACCCTGTTGTACAGGGATGCCTTTTTGTCCAAGCATGGCGATTTTCATATGGGACGAGGTTAGCTGAATAAAACAGATAAGTATAGCACAAAAAAGACCTCCTGTCAAGGGGTCTCTGGTTTCATCTGTGGATTGTTTTTTTAGCTTATTTTAGTCAAAAAGCTATCAGTATCCTCAGCATCCTTAGTCACTTTAGCACCCTTAGATTACGGCTTTGCTACCATCCTACTGGAGAATAGTACCAAGGCTGTCTCGGACGCGTGTGTTTCATGACACGCGCCCGAGGAGGAGCCCTCTTCACATCAGGAGCTGCGGTTCGCTCCTGTTCGTTGTCTTACCTCCCCAACCGCGGGGAGGGGGCGATTACTCGACTGACGGCCAATCGAGCACCGGCCCGTCGCAGGTGCGACCTCCGCCCGGCCATGTGGTGTTGCTGTCTGCGACGAAGCAGCAGCTACCCGTCATGGGGTACGTGCTCGGCGAACCGGGCGCGCCACCGGTGCAGGCGGGAGCGCCGACCATGCCGAGGGTAAGCTCGGTAAAGGTCGTGGGCAATTCGGTCGGCCAGACGGGCGGCTCCACGCGGGGGTCGCATGCGGTCACCGACGACCAGCACCAGTAGGTGTCGGTGTCGGGCGCGGCACAGATCGGATTCTCGGCGCAGTCGGCGGAGTCGGCGCAGTCGGCGAGTTCATCGCCGTCGTTGTCGAAACCGTCGTCGCACACCTCGTCGGGCATCGGGCAGGAGGGGGTGCCGAGGCAGTCCTCATCCCAGCAGTCGCCCCAGCCGTCGAAGTCGTTGTCGACCTCGTCGTTGCACGTGACTTCCGTCTCCGGAAGGTCACATGCGCCGCCGTGCTGCGCATCGTACTCGCGGACGCAGATCGCGTCCCACGAGGTGGCGCAGCAGTAGCTGTCGCCGAGTTCGATGCAGACCTCGAGCATTCCTACCGAGTCCGAGCACCCAGCGCCGGTCGTGTTGAGCTCGCAGCAGCTGGTTGTGGCCGTACAGAACGACGCATTGTCCGCACACTCCGGATCGGCGCAGTCGAGGAGGCCATCCTCGTCGTTGTCGATGCCGTCGTAGCAGATCTCAACGCCGAAGTATACGCAGCTGCACTGACCGAAGTCGCTCTCGAGGATGGGTTCGGAGCAGGAGCGGTACACTCCGTCGCCCCACCCGTTGCACATGTCGACGGGGCAGTCGGTGGCGAGGGTGCAGCACGTCGAGGTGCTGGTATCCGCGACACAGGTGCCGGTTCCGTTGCAGTAGCTGCCGACGTTGCATTCCTCGTCGAACTCGCCGCAGGACGTTTCCGCCGGGAGGGGCTCAGCACCCCAACCGACTTCCGGATCGCACGAACGCTCGAAGCACTCGCTGGCCGGGGGTCCGGGATCGGGGGTGGTCAGAGCTCCGACGCATTCGCCGTCGAAGCAGAAATCACCCGCGGTGCACGCGTTGCCGTCGTTGCACCCGATGCCCATGCAATCGAGGTCGGCGCAGTCGGCATCGCCGTCTGCGTCGTCGTCGGTCCCGTTGTTGCAGTTCTCGGTACCGTCGCTTGCGAGGTCACCCACGCAGGCGAGGTCGACGAGACCCACACAACCCATGAAGCTGTCGCCCGACGCCGGGTCCTCCAGCTCCTGGCACGTGCCGTCGGCGACCATACAGGCCGCGATCGGCGCGTCGGTTGCGTTGACGGCCGCGATCGTGCACTGGCTCGAGCTGTTACACCCGATACCCAGCGCCTGCTGGATCGTGTTGTTGTCGCCACCTCCGGGCGAACCGTCGGTGGCGCTGTCCGGCGCCTCGGAGTTCTCGTCGCCGCTCATGCAGGCGGGGAGGGTGAGGAAGACGATTGCCGCGAAGAAAGTCGCGGCGAGCTCGATCGTTCGGTGGGTGATCAGCCCTTTCCAGGAATTGCGCGTCATGAGTTGTAACTCCGTTTGTGACGCGTTGTTGAACCGAGACAGTAGACGACACTATGTCGCCACCATCTCACCGCTGGCTTTTGGCCATTGGATTTTGTGAAGAGAGCACCCTTGCAATCAGGTGCGCTCCATCAGGTGTAGTGGCAATTGATATTGTCAAAACACACGATAGAACGACCCAGGTTGAAGGGACAGCTGAATATATCATATAGAACAGGTCTTGTCAATAGCACTTCTTGTGAATAAAAATACTACCCAAATGGGTAGTATTAGGAGTATTTTTTGTTATCTACTGCACAATTATACCTTTGTCTGCACCGATCTCATCTTTTGGAATCGAGATGTCCAATGCCGGGGCAGTTTTTTGTATGTGCACTTGTGTAAAGGCATCTGTTGCACGTATGTCGATATTTTCAAGAAGTTTTGGAGAGGTATTTCGTTGTCCTTCAGATGGTGTCAATGCAAGTTCTATATAGATACCAGCTGTGTCCCTCGCCTCGAGTCGGGACAGGTTCCAGGTGACCTTCTTGGATGATGGGGTATATACTGGCGCGTCACCGTGACTGACACTGGTGCGTCCTGTGTAGGAAACGTGGTCAGGGAGTGTGGCTGAGAAACGTACATCATCAAGCCCGTTGGTACTATTGTTAATAGCAATGAGCGCCCAGTATTTGGTCTCTTCACCAACCACTGGTGGTAGTGGTCCACGGCCGAGTTGATCGCCCTCTTCTGTGTAGTAGCGACTCTCAGCGCTGAGCGTGACGAGGGTGCTGATAGGGATCGGTGTAACAGGCACAGCAGTGCGGATAGTCGCGTTGTCTGTCCCAGCGATTGTTGCTATGACAAATGGGTCAGGGGAGAGTGAGATGTTGGTCCCAGAGTCAACACGCAGTGGTGCGTCGATACGCAGTGTCATAGATCGCTCTGTGTTTGGTTCTAGTGTCTCAAATGGTGCTGGTACTGTGTATGTACCATTTTTGATAGTACCGCCATTTTCACTCGTGAGTCTGATGAGACTCATACTCGTATTGGCAAGCGGTATTTCAATGCGAATATTGTGTAGTGTTGTTTTTCCAGTGTTTTTGGTAGTAATGGTTAATTCTCTTTCTTCGCCTGGATTTATTGGGTTTGTGGTGTTCCATGCTGAAGAAACAGAGAGTGATGGTTTGGTGATTGAGATAGCTGTTTGCGCACTTCGTTGAGCGACACGTCGGTTATTTGGGTCTATGAGCAGTGGTGTAAGTATGATAGATGATACGGATTCTTTTTCTATTACCATGGTACCAGTAAGTATCGTAGTTGTTTTTGGTGCGAGGTTTTCTATAATCCATTCATCTCCAACAACAGTGATATCTGATGATATTGTGGGAACAAACCGAACGCCATCCTGTGCGAGAGGTACTATTACTTTGGTGGCAGTGTGGTGGTCGTCATTTGTGATTTCAAGTGTAAATGCAGATGGAGCACCGAGCACTACTGATGCTGCGGTGGTGAGTTTGCTATTGACTACTGAGCCGCGGAGGTTTTGGATAATGGTTCGTATTTTTTGCTCTGGTAGTTGACTGTTTTCTTGGCGGTAGCGAATAACAGCGCTGACATGATGTTCTACATCAACCGATTCAAACAAAAATCCTTCGATGGTCACTGATTGCGTTTCATTTGGTTCAAGAATACCAAGTGATGTATCAATAGATCCGTGTTCGACAATGAATCCATGTGGCATTTCAAATGACAAAAGAGAGTCATGAAGTGCTGTCTGTGCATTGTTGGTTATCGTTGCTGTGTAGGCCACGTGTTCACCACTGCGGATAATTCCTGTTTCATTGTGTGCCTCTGTGGTAAGTCGCAGATCCACAAATCGTGCTACGGTTGGATCATAGGTAAACCAGATGTATGCACTCAGTGCAAGGATAATAGAGGCAAATACCAGACTTAAATCAAAGAAAAAAAGTTTTTTTGCATGGACGAAATTGAGATGGTATTTTTGTTTGTAGTACATCTCACCCGCATGGATAGGGGACAGTAACAATGCCAAGGTGAAGTGGTGGGGAGCTGAGATGGCCTTACGTGGCTTTAGGTTTTCTGAGACGTATTTCATAATTCGGAAGGACACAAATTAAAAGGATACAAGTACACAATACCAATATACGAATGCATGCGAATTTAACGAATATGGTGTTTGAGATTGTGTCTTTTTATCTTAATTATACGGTGTGGTTTCAAATATGTTTGTCTAAAATTAACCAGAATAGCTAGGGGTATATTTATACATTGAAGGTATCGTTGTGTTTGGAGATAGTCTTCTTTGGTGAGAATCGTTTTTGCTTTTAGTTCTATCAAAATGTATTCATTATTTTCATTTTTTACAATAAAGTCCACAATATTTCCTGTGCGCCCAAGTGGATATTCTCGTACGTATTGTATGCGTTCTTGCTTCAGTACTGTTTCGAGAAAATTACCATATTGTTTTTCACGGCAGTATCGATCCAATGTATTATGTGTTGTAAAGAGAAGACCAGCAATGCGATATGAAAAATTCCTATGAATGAGATCCTCTCCTTTTGTATACATAGCACATTCGTTAAATTCGCATGCATTCGTATATTGGTATTGCCTGTATTATAGTATATGCACCCAATTCAGTCAAAACAAAAACCCCGCACAGATATGCGAGATTTTATAGAGTTTCAGTGGTTGGAGTATCCTCTGGTTTTGTGAATTTCTTTTTGATGAGCTTGGCGCTTGGGGAGTAGAGAGTGTTACGTATTTTCCATTTCTCTACATACTGTCCAATCCCTTGTTTTTCGGTCTTATTTTTGACTGTTGTTTTGACTTGGGACCAGCGGACAAGTGCTTCAAAGTTGAGTTTGTATCTACCGCCTACTACTACATAGGTGAGTTCTTTGTCTTTGATGGCACGACGAATAGTCTGTGTACTGACACCAAACAACTTCGCTGCCTCAGAAATGGAGACACGTATGATTTCTTTCTGTACCTCTGTATCAGACATATGTTTGTATAGGGAAACGTTGACAATTGTACCATATTTTTGAGGTTTTGTCAAGAGAGATGATTTGTGAAAGAGGAAGAATGGGAATATTTTTTGTATACGTTTGTTTATACAAATTTACAATATAAACTATAAAATAGAAGCATGTTGAGATGGAAAAAATGGTAAATAGCCTAGTATGTTCATATTTTTGTATACGCTTGTGTAGACAAAATATATCAAAGGGCACAAATTAAAAATTCCAAGGATACAAAAAAACTAAAAATCACAATTTTATTAATATATTTGAAATTATACTTTGATGATTGATTATATTGTTTGTACCTTGTATCTTTTAATTTGTGCCCTTTTCTCGAATTGCTCTATTTGATTTTCTAGACTGTATGTGGTACACTTATTCCCGTTATGTAGGACGTGGGTTGTTACTGAATGTAGCGCTTTTTTTATTCTACCAAACACTCTATGCTGAAGCTCAAGGAAAAGCGACTGCTCTACTTGATCAAAGTACACAAAGACGCAGATGCTTTTGCGTCTCTTTATGATACTTATGTTGGGCGGGTGTATCGATTTGTCTATTTCAAGGTATCCAATCAGCAAGACGCTGAGGATATTACCGCAGATCTATTTTTGAAAGCATGGAAGTATCTCACATCAGATGACACCAAAGAGGTGGGGAGCTTTAGCGGGCTGATCTATGATATGGCACGCAATGCGACGGTGGATTGGTATCGCAAAAATGCTCAGTCCCATATTTGTGCATTGGACGATATTATGCATATGAGTGACGGGAGTGATGTGGCTCAGACTACGGCTGATCGGTTTGACAGCGCAGCACTCTTGAAGTGTATAAAAAGTATGAAACATGAGTATCAAGAGGTGTTGATTCTCAAGTATGTCGAAGAGCTGTCTTTGTCTGAAATAGCCACGCTTCTTGGGAGAAGTCAGGTATCGGTGCGGGTGACACTGCATCGGGCGACAAAGAAGTTGAAGGAGATTGCTGGAAAGGATACAAATTAAAAATTCCAAGGATACAAGATGGTGTATGGGGGGACTGTAACAAAATCCCAATTTCTGCGTCTACTACAGTATAGACATTAAAATCTGTGTTATCGTCAAATCAGTGGTTTATGTCAAAAGAGCTCAAAGCACAACTAAAATCTCTCAAACATACACATAGTTCGTTTACCCCACGGGCTACTTTTGTTTCTCAAACACGCACCTCTTTGATGCGCTCTATTGCAGTAGAACAGGCAGCTCATACGCCGTCATCTTCGTTTCTCAAGACACAGTCATTTTTTCATATTTTTGTCCCTCAGACACTCCAAGTAGCACTACGTCCTGTTATGACACTGGCTTTGGTTGTCGGTGTGTCTATGGCTGGATTTAGTCTGAGTGCATCTGCGAGTAATACGAGTTTGCCAGGAGATCTGCTCTATGGAGTCAAACGCGCGACAGAAAAAACTGAAGCGGTGATCATCTCAGCAGTGGGTACCAAGGCAGATAAAACAGAAATGCTTGCCAAGCACGCAAAGGAACGTGCCAATGAAACAAAAGAATTAATTGTACAAAACAAGACAGAACTAGTCGCGGAGTCAGTTGCCTCTCTCAAAGAAGCTGTTGCAGAGGTGAGCCAACACGCCAATGATGTGGTAGAAAATGATACCAGTGCGATGGCTGTGACAATTGCTCAGGTGGCTGATGTACAACAAGAAATTGCGACGACACTCAGTGAGGCGATTGATAGTGTGGCTCTCTCTGACAATGCTACATTTGTGATGGCGCAGGTGACCGATGCAGTACAGACAGTCGTCAATGAGAGTGTTTCTGTCGCACAGGCAATTGTAGAAAAACAAAAGAGTGGTGAACTTAGTGGGGTGGATGTAGAGAGTGTGAATGAGGGTGTCAAAAACACATTGGATACTGCTGTGACGAGTATCGCACAGACGACACAGAGTATCGAAGCGGTGATTACACAGCAAACAGCTCTTGTGGAGGTAGCTCCAGTAGTAGGTGTGTCTACTGAGATTGTCGGTACTCCTGTATCGACAGGAGAAGTCTCTACTAGTAGTACAGCTCCAGTAACTAAAGCGACTACCACACCTACTGCAATGGTACCAAATACATTATTTTCTTCATCAACACTTCCTATTATCACTGAAGTAAAGCAGACCACTGAAGCTGCGGTACAACAGACACAGGTACTCGTTGAAGAGGGGAGACTGCTCGAAGCGATAGAAAAGACAAAGACAGTAACAGAGTCGATTAATCAGGTGATGCAGGATGTAGCAATACAGAGTGCGGTGATTAGTGAGGCTGGGTCGGTTAAAAATTAACGATCAAATGATCGGATGATCGAGAGAATTAGTTGGTCGTATGATCATGTATTATTTACAATAAGTGTTCTGTCTGGCGGTAAAACGGTGTATGTTCACGTTCTGTGTTACATCGCCCTTCGTCCGCCATACAGAAACAATCGGGCCCATGCAGGTATGTGTGTTTACACACAAATCAGCGTGGTTTAACAACAAGTGCAGTGATTCCCTAGCAAGGGCGCTGTCACCAGAGGTGTAATGGCCCTTTGGTCGTGTTTTGACAAAAATTAAAGGTCGATCTTACTGAACAAGTAAGAGTCAAAAACATTTATATGCTACGAGTATATTGTCGGACGCTCTGCCTTTATTGTAGAGTCGCGCTGTACAAGTACTCATTTATATCTAAAATATTTATGACAAACGTATTGAAAAAAGCGTTTACATGGTCAGTCGTGGCTGTGACAATCCTTTGGAGTGTGGGCTTTGCTGCTTTCGCACCAATGATTGCTCAGGCTGCTGAATGTCCAGAGCTCGAAGCTGGTGATCTTTGGAAGACCGCTAGTAAACCAGCTGTGTACATGCAAAATGAGGACGGCGAAGCACTTGCTTTCCCAAATGAGAAAACTTTTCTCTCATGGGGATTCAGTTTTGCTGATGTCGTAACTCTCTCAAACTCATGCGCTGAAGATATCGAACTCGCAGGATTTGTTCCATACGCTCCTGGTACACTTGTGTATCGTGAGGGCTTTGGTACAGTTTACGTAGTTGGTATGGACGGTGCAGTTACTCCATTTGCTGATTACACTGCACTTAATGCAGTATTTGGTGCAAATGCAGTATCAAAAGCACGCTCAGTAGGTGATTCACACTGGTTGGCAGCATATGACAACACAGGTGACGAGCTCGACGGAGAAATGCTTCCAGATGGCATCTTTGTAAAAACAAGTGCTTCATCTAAAGTATACTTCGTGCTCGATGGTATGCTCTACAATGTAGAGGGTACTGTTCCTGCTCCATGGACAGTAGTTACTGTTTCTGCTGATCTTCTTGATTCAGTTGAAATGGCTGACGAGTCTATGACTCCATCAGAAGTTGCAGGTTCTGCACTTGATGAAGTATTGATGGGCAGTGGTTCAACATCAGGTAGTGGAACTGGAACTGGAAGTGAAACTCCAGCAACAGGATCTCTCTCTGTTTCTTTGAGTGGATCTACACCTGATAGTAGTAATGTCGTTATCAATGCTGATAATGTTACATTCTCAAAATTTGTATTGGCAAACGGTAGTAGTAGTGATGTAAAAGTAAACTCTGTTCGCATCGTTCGCAAAGGACTTGGTGCTACAGGTAACATTACATCAGTTACTCTCTACGATGGTAGTACAAAACTCGGTGAATCACGCACATCATGGACATCTGATGATTACATGACATACAGTATCTCTGGTGGCTGGACAATCCCAGCAAAATCATCAAAGACATTGACTGTTGTGGCAAAACTTGGTACTGCCGGTACATACAATGCACTTGGTCTCTCTCAAGTTACTACAGCTAGTGGTGCTACTGTAAGTGGTTTACCAGTATATGGTAACGAAATGCAGGGTGTGAACGTGTCTGTAGGTACTGTGACTGTTACAGGTCGTGGTGCAAGTTCAGTAACACGTGAAATCGGTGCAACTGACTCAGTTGTATCTGAATTTCGTCTTGCTTTGAATAGTGTTGAGGATGCAAAACTCCACAGTATTACTCTCAAAAACGAAGGAACTGCATCAGACAATGATGCAACAAACTTCTACCTCAAAAAAGGATCAACTGTTATTGCAGGACCTGCAATGATGAAAAATGATGAAGTGGCATTTGTACTCGATGAGGCATATGCTATGGAAAAAAGTAAGAGTTACGACTTCAAAGTAGTTGCTGATATCGTCGATGGTGATGCACGCACACTTGAATTTGTACTTAATGCTTCTTCTGATCTTGCAGTTGTTGGTAATACATACAACACTAACTTGTCTGTTACTCGTACTTATTTTGATGGTACAGGTGATAGTGGTACTACTGCTGTTACTATCGATGGTGCTGAGCTCAACCTCGCATTCACAAGTACTGCAAAAGAAAGTACTGATGACACAGATGATGTTGAACTTGGTCGTTTGACTCTCTCAGCAGGTGGTACAGATGTAGAAATCTCAACTCTTGTCTTTGCTGTTGATGAAGTAGATGGTAACTCATCTGCTACAGACAACAAAGATATCGACGAGCTCGAACTCGTTGATGTTGCAGACGGTACTGCATACGCTGGTGTTATGACAAACGGAGGAGATACAAATGCTAGTGATGAAACTTGGACTTACGATGATAACATTTATCTCGAAGCAGGAGTTTCACGCACATTTATCATCCGTGGTGATCTTCCAGATGGAATCGGTGATGGCGACCAATATCGCTTGACTGCAACTATCAACACTACAAATGTCGACGCTGAAACAAAACCAGCAGGCGACACAGTAGACAACTTCTCAGTAAGTAGTTACACTGGTCAATTCTTGACCATCCGTACTCCATACCTCAAAGTTCGCTCTATTGCAGCAAATGATAGTAGTGCTGTAGCAGCTTCTACTGGTGTAGACATCTACACAGGTAGTCTCGAAGCAGTTGCAGGAGAAATCACTGTTGAAGATCTTACTTTTGTTGGTGCTAACACATCTACAAGTAACACTTCTACAGTTACTGCAAACTTTGATGAGGATAACTGGACAGACCTTTACTTCTATGTAAAACAGGGAAGTAGTTGGGTTGAAATTGATCATCTCCAAAATGGTGATCTCGGTGACGGCACATTTACATTCGATGGATTCAGTGAGTTTGTAGTAAAACCTGGCTCAGCAAATAGAGTTGAGTTCAAGGTTGCTGGTACTCTTGAATCAACATTGACTGGAAACACAACTGTTCACCTCCAATTGCAGTCTGGTACTGTAAAAGATGGTGAAGGTGATGATGCAAGTCTCAAGAACTCAGCAGGAAATGCTGTAAGTGCTGTTGGTTACCCAGTAGAACGTGCTGGTACACTCACTTTGACAGACACTGGTATCTTGTACGTATCTATGCGTAACAATGACGCAGGATACAACAAAGATCGCTTTGTTCTCGCTGGTGAAGGTGCTTTCGTTGGTAAACTTCGCTTGAAAGTTGATTACGAAGCAATTCGTATCGAGGATCTCGTGTTGACAAACGCAACTGCAAATGATGAGGATAGTGCAGCTACTGTCTGTTTGTATAAAGCAGCAGTCGTAAGTGAAGCAAACCTCGTTGCATGTAGTACTCTTGATGAGAGTCAGAAGGTAACTTTTGACAACATCAATGTGACATTGCCACAAGGCAACAACGATTGGTATGTACATGTTACAACCAACGCTATGAATGATGGCAGTGGTACAGCTGATTCTGCTGATGCATTTAGTTTCCGCATCGCTGCATCAAGTACTGCTGATCAAATCGTAGCATACGGTGATAGTTCAGGTGATGAATTGTCATTTGGTAACAACAACGGTACAGCCGCAGGTGGTGAAATCGTCTTTGATGCTGACCTCGATGGTAGTTTTGACGAAGCAGGTGATACAACAACTGCTTACACAAAAACATTCACTGTCGCTGGTTCAAAGATTACAGACATCTCACTCGTTTCAAGTTACGGTGGACAAACAGTTGACACTGTGTTGACTGGTGGTTCAAATGTCTTGGCAATTTTGAAGATTACAACTGCAGGCAACAGTAATACTGATGATGCAGGTACAAATCTTCGTCTTGCTTTGACTAAGTTTGATTTCGATGTCACTAAGTTTGCAAGTACAACTATTAACAGTGCTACAATTCAGCGCATTAATGGTGTATCAACAACTGCAGCTACATTGACAATGGATCAATCTGCTTCAACAAACGAAAGTACATCTGATACTGCCGGTGGTTGGGCACTCTCAACTGTGACTGGTTCTGCTTATCTTGGCGATGATGCTCTTATCGACGCTGGTGACACTGCATACTTTGTAGTGAAAGCTAACGTTACATTGGGCACAGGACAAGACTGGGTACAGGTTGGTCTCAGTAACATCGATTCAGGAGTTTCAGGTACTGCAAATGTACAATGGAATGATGGATACGATCTTAACGACGCATCTTTCTACAGTCTCTTGATTGATAAAACAAGTTTGGACGGTACAAAAGCACTTGAAGCTATCTAATATTGATAGAATCAGTACTAATATAGTACATGTTCAGATAACCCCGCCCTTTACGGGCGGGGTTGTTTTTTTTACTTGGTGTGGTATAGTATGAGAGTATTTTTTCTCCTATGTCCTATTCTCAACGATCAGTGTTGTATCATATAGCATTTTTTATCACAGTTGGTACGTTTTTGACGCCATTATTGGTAGATCTCAATAGCTATATTTTCCCTTTTATTGTACTTAAGGTATTCGTATTTCGGTCATTGGTGGTATTGTTGGCAGGTATATACGCATTGCTGTGGTACAAAGATCGTGAGCGTTTTCGACCGTATATGACTCCGCTCCACTGGGCAATGTTGGCTTTTTGGTTGGTGTATGTGGTGACTAGCCTCCATGCGGTGGATGTTCGTCGTGCATTTTGGGACAACCACGAGCGTATGTTGGGACTTGTGACGGTGAGCCATGTTGTTTTGTATGCCTTTCTTGTTTCTTGGATATTTCGTACCAAAAAAGAAATTATAGATCTCTGGAAATATTTTTTGGTGGCTGGGTCTTTTGTTATGTTTGTTGGGGCACTGCAGATGTATGGAGGTGAACCGGTATTGATGAGTCATGGGGGGCGAGTGTATGGAACACTTGGGAATCCAATTTATTTTAGTGCGTACGGGTTATTTTTATTTTTTTCTGGTGTGTTGTGTGCGTATTGGCATAAACAGCATATACTGTGGCGTAATATCTGTATCATAGCCAGTTTACTTGGCTTTTTGGGGGTGTTTTGGGGTGGAACACGTGGTACGTTGTTAGGTTTGATGGGTGGCGTTGTGATCTCTGCTTTGCTGTATGGAGTGTATAATCCGATAAAAGAGCGTCGTAAGTATGCGTGGAGTGTGTTAGGTGTTGGTCTGGTAGTATTAGTGTCGTTGTTTGTATGGCGTCAGACACAATTTGTGCAATCAATCCCGGCTGTTGGGCGTTTAGTGAATACATCTTTATCATTTGACACGTCTGATACACGATTAATGGCTTGGAAAGTTGGATTGGAGGCGTGGCAAGAGAAACCATTTCTTGGGTGGGGTCCAAATGGTTTTTTCTTTGCGTTTAATCAGTACTTTAATCCACGTTTTTTGATGTATGGATATGGAGAGACGTGGTTTGATAATGCGCATAATGTTTTGGTAAATACGTTGACTACACAGGGTATCTTTGGGTTCATTGTCTATATTGGTTTATTTGGGACTGTTGTGTGGTCGCTTTGGTTTGTATATCAGAAAAACAAAGATGACTTATTAGTTGTTTCTCTTTTTACAGGTTTTTTGATTGGTCATTTTGTAAATAATTTATTTGTCTTTGAGAGTCCGACGTCATATTTATATTTCTTTTTCTTTTTAAGTTGTGTTGCAGTGTGGTTTCGTCAGTATAGTTCTGTGGAAAAAATAATGACGTCTCAACCATATCGCACAGTACCTATTCCATTTGTCGTTATTGGTTCTCTTGTTGTGTTTATTTGTATATGGGTGGTGAACATAAATCCTGCCCGTGCTAATAGAGAAACATTACATGTTATGGCTCTTCTAAACAGCGGTAGAGCGTCTGAGGCAATTGAATTGTATGAGAGTGTCGTGCAGCATATCCCTACTCCACACAAAGATGATGTGCGTAGTGACATATCAAGAACTATCGCTGCGAGCATTAATGATAGTCGATTAAATGCTGCTATGTCGAGTGATGTAAAAAAGAAATTGACAGATATTGCATATCAGCAAATTAGTTTAAATATACGTGAGTATCCATACGACATACGACATCATTTGTCCTTTGTGCAAATGACACAATCTGTCATGTTGAATTATTCACAACCTGCACCACTGTTACAAAATGCTTTGAAACATATTGACGACGCATTGGCTTTGTCACCAACCAGACAGCAGTTATTTTTTTCAAAAGGTTCGTTGTTGGCTCAGCTTGGTGATATAGCACAGGCAGTACAGTGGTATAAGAAAGGGGTTGATGTAGATAATACTATCCAAGAGAGTTGGAAGCAGTATTTGAGATTTTTACAGATAACAAAACAGCAAGATTTGTATGAGCAGGTTATAGAAGAAGTCCGTAATATTCCTGGTGTATTTACTCCCTCTGATATCGAATCCTACACCTCTTTCTCTTTCTAGTTTTTTATGACAAAGGATCTTCCTGTTGTGTCAGTGATCATGTCGGTTCATAATGATAAAAAAACAGTGGATGAGGCTATTGAAAGCATTTTGTCTCAAACGTATGGTCAGTTTGAATTTTTGATTATGGACGATGGTTCATCTGATGGTTCGTTTGAAATAATACGGGCGTACAGTCTGACAGATTCACGTATTCGAATTTTTTGTCATGAGCGTGGGATTGGACTGACAAAATCGCTAAACGAATTACTCGTGCATTCTGTAGGAAAGTATGTCGCTCGTATAGATGCTGATGATATATCACACCGTAGTCGACTGGAGGTACAGGTGCGATATATGGAGTCACACAGTCATGTTGCTTTGTGTGGTGCGCAGGGGTGGTATATGAATGAAGCGGGCATGGAGGTCGGTGTAAAAAATGTTCCCCTAGATACTGCTGTGATACAGAAAAAACTACTATGGAATAACCAATTTATTCATAGTAGTTGGTTGTTTCGTCGAGATATAATTATTGAGAATGGTGGGTACAATCCTTTGTTTTTGAAGAGTCAGGACTATGAACTCATCTTGCGAATTGCACAAAAATATACTGTAGTTAATTTAGCAGATCGTTTGGTGTGGTGGCGGGTGAGATCAAATTCAATATCTTGGCAAAATCGCCAACAAGAGTGGTATGCACTCAAGGCTCGTTGGTATGCTGTGACAGCATACGGGTATTCATTTTGGTACGGTATGTATTGCATTGTTATCCGATTTCTTTGGATGTGCATACCAGTATATATAAAACGCAAACGATATGCTCGTTAGTATTGTGATACCAACTATTGGTCGATTTGATTCACTTGCACGTTTGCTTGAGTCTTTTGTGTCGCAAATCCGTTCAGCGGATGAGATTGTTATTATTGACCAGTCTGTAGATGGTTGGAAAGAAAGAGAAGCGTGGCAAAAAAAACTTCCAATTGTGTATGTTCATACTGATGTACGTTCACTGCCAAAGGCAAGAAATATTGGTGTAGCAAAAAGCAGGGGAGATATTGTTGGTTTTTTGGATGATGATATCGTGCTTTCTCCTACGTATATACAACAATTGCATTCTTTTTTTGAAACACATCCAGAGGCACTCGGAGTTCAGGGAGTAATTGAAAATTTTATTGACGGACATGCACAAAAAGTTGGTAGTACTTTTTTGTATAGTGTCTATGCACGTGTGAGTCGTTTTTTTTGCCTTAATACAGCAGGAAAAGAGAATAAAATATTTCTCTCTGGTCGCAATTGTTATGCGGTAAATCCTACCTATGTGCTAGCTTCGCAGTGGTTGAGTGGAATTGGAAATTATCGTCGATCTGTATTTGAAACGCATTCGTTTGATGAATTTTTGGTTGGATATGCGTTAGGGGAAGACAAGATGTTTAGCTATGGTATTTATCGTCAACAGCGTCAAAGTTTATTTACAGATCCGTCTGTAAAGTGTTCACATTACCATGCATCTGGTGGAAGACCAGAGCAGCGAGAGTGGACACGTATGAAAGTGTACTATACCTTTTATTTTTGGTATACCTATTTTGCACACATGCCAGTGGCTCATCTCGTATTTTGGTGGGCAAATATGTGGGATGTGGTACTCTCTGGAATTGCGGTCTTGTTGGGTCGTCAATCGTATCGTGTATGGTTTTGGCAAGTTGTGTATTACATACAAATTTTGGTTCAAGGAAAACAAGTAATCAATAGGTATATATGCAGATAACTCTTTTTTTTACCTATGGCGTGGGGCTTTCTACCTGGCAACAGCGGGGGTTATTTTCTCGTGAGGTGGGGTATTATCGCACATTTACAAAACACAGTGTGGATAGGGTAATTTTTGTTACATATGATCCTTCTGATAGTGTCTATGTGGATGAGCTAAAAAAAGACAATATTACAGTTTGTGTTCGTCCTGTGTGGATACCTCAAATATTCTATTCATTTGTCAGTCCTATAGTTCATTGGCGTGTAATGAGGCATACAACCGTGTTTAAAACAAATCAGATGTCTGGATCATGGAGTGGTGTGATTGCAAAAGTATTATTTAGAAAACCGCTCGTAGTACGGACAGGGTATTCTTGGAGTGAGACAAAGCGAAAACAAAATAAACTTTTTTCTTTATTTGCTGCTCGTTGTATTGAGTGGGTGTCTTCGTTGTTTGCAAATCATATTATTGTCTCTACAATTTCTCAACAGAAATTTATTCCAAAACCATTTAGGAATAGTATAGTGGTAATACCAAATTTCATTGATACACAATTATTTTCACCATCGATATCGGTAGAAAAAAAATCTTCATCCAGTAAGTGTACTATAGTAGGTGTTGGACGTTTAGCATCAGAAAAAAATTGGTTTTTTTTATTTGACGTTCTTTCTAATTTGAAGATGGATGTAGCTCTGATTATTGTTGGTGATGGAGAAATGAGAATGGAATTGGAACAAGAAGCAAAACGTCTAGGTTTGTCTGTGCAATTTGTTGGTATAGTGCCAAATCAGGAATTACCAGTGTGGTTTGCGCGTGCAGATATGTTTGTGTTGCCAAGTAAGTTTGAGGGGAATCCAAAGGCATTACTGGAAGCTATGTCGTGTGCTGTGCCGGTGGTGGCAGGTGCTGTACCTGGTGTGATTGATATTATTCAACATGGCGTAACTGGTTTTCTAGTACATTTAGATGTTAAGCAGTTTGCTAATATGATACAGTATGTATATGAACATAAAAATATGGCAAATGTTGTTGGCGGTAATGCACGACAGTGGGTAGCGGATCATCAGTCTTTGGAGAATGTATTTAAAAAAGAATTTCTATTATATAATAATTATATATCTCATGTATGAAAAAATATATTGTGCAGTATCTCATTCATTTTGTTTGTTTTGTTCATAATTGGTGTTATAAGTTTCTCACTAAATTGGCTATTGCTGAAAATAATGGATTACACCCAAAACATCGTATATTAAATTATCATAAATTTTTTGTCGATAATGTATTACCTACAGATCGTGTAGTTGATATTGGTTCTGGTAATGGTGCAAATGCGTATGATGTGGCTAGTAAAGCTGTCGAGGTAGTTGGTATTGATATGAGTGAAAAAAATGTAGAAAAATCAAAAAAGAAATATATATTACCTAATCTCACATACATTGTTGGTGATGCGACGGTATATCAGTTTGGTCGTCGTTTTGACAAAATTATATTGTCTAATGTATTGGAACATATTGAACATCGAATTCCATTTTTGCGTTCATTGCACAATATCTCTGATGTTATTTTGTTGCGTGTCCCTATGATTGATCGTGACTGGGTGGTTGTGTATAAAAAGGAACATGGTATTGACTATCGTCTGGATCCAACTCACTTTATTGAGTTTACTAATGAGAGCTTGAGAAAAGAATTGACTGAGGCGGGGTGGATCGTAGAATCACATTCTGTCCAATTTGGAGAGTGGTGGGGTGTACTCAAAAGTGCATAATTTGACATGTTTTGACCCTTTTTGATACTATATATGTATATTTTTATAGTATGAAAGCAATTCAACCTCATATCGTGTATACCGCTGAAGAGACGCAGCAATTACTTAAGATCAGCGCAAGTACGTTTAAACGTCTGGTAAAAAAAGGTTTACTCCGTGCTAATAAAGTTGGTGGACAGTATCGTATTTTGGGTCATGAAATATTGCGAGCTGTTTCACCGGATGTGGATAAGGGTGCAACTGATGTATATCAAAAAATTAAAACAAAAACAAAAAAAGTTATTCAGAATTGGTAATTTGTTATGAAACGAGCTCTCATTACTGGCATTACGGGGCAGGACGGATCATATCTGGCTGAGTTTTTATTAGAAAAAGGATATGAGGTGCATGGTATTATTCGCCGTTCTAGTTCTTTTAATACAGAACGTATTGAACATATTTATCAAGATCCACATGAAAAAAACGTGCGTCTTCGTTTGCATTATGGTGATTTGACTGATGGAAGTAATCTGTGTCGTATTTTGCAAAAAGTTCAGCCAGATGAAATTTATAACTTGGGTGCACAGAGTCATGTGCGTGTGAGTTTTGATATGCCTGAGTATACTGCTGATGCTGATGGTTTAGGAACGCTACGGCTACTCGATGCTATTCGTGAAGAAGGTGTGAAGGTGAAGTTCTATCAGGCAGGGTCTTCAGAAATGTTTGGTTCGACCAATCCACCGCAAAATGAAGGTAGTGTCTTTCATCCACGAAGTCCCTATGCGTGTGCCAAAGTATTTGCACACCACACGTGTGTGAACTATCGCGAAGCGTACGGTATGTTCGTTTGTAATGGTATTTTGTTTAACCATGAATCTCCTCGTCGAGGTGGTACGTTTGTGACAAAAAAAGTGACTCGTGGTTTGGTAGATGTAAAATTAGGAAAGCAAGAAACATTGTTTCTTGGTAATCTTGATGCGAGACGTGATTGGGGATACGCCAAAGAATATGTGGAGGCTATGTGGCTGATGTTGCAGCAAGACACACCTGATGATTATGTTATTGCAACAGGAGAGTCGCATGGTGTGCGAGAATTGGTAGAACATGCTGCCACCTTGGTTGGGTTTGATATAGAATGGAGTGGAAGCGGTATGGAGGAAAAGGGGATCGACCGAAATACAGGAAACACTATTGTCGCGATTGATCCGCGTTATTACCGTCCTTCGGAGGTTGATGCATTGTGTGGGGATGCGAGTAAAGCAAAAAAGATGTTAGGTTGGGAACCGAAAGTGACGTTTAAAGAACTTGTTGAGATTATGGTCAGAGCGGAGTTTGATCAGTCAAAATAAAATACAATAGTATGGAGCTTCATGCTAAAATTTATGTTGCAGGACATTGCGGTTTAGTTGGTTCTGCGATTGTCCGTGCACTTCAGCAACATGGGTACAATAATATTGTTGTAAAAACTCATGCTGAGTTAGATTTGCTTTCACAGAATGCTGTTGGGGAATTTTTTGCTACTGAAAAACCTGAGTATGTTTTTTTGGCTGCTGCCAAAGTAGGTGGCATTTTGGCCAATAATACCTACCCAGCAGAGTTTATCTATCAAAATATTCAAATTCAAAATAACGTTATTCACCAGTCGTATGTGCATGGTGTTAAAAAGTTACTTTTTCTGGGATCATCTTGTATTTATCCAAAGCTGTGTCCGCAGCCAATGAAGGAAGAATATTTACTTTCTGGACCACTGGAGTCAACCAATGAGCCTTATGCGATTGCAAAGATCGCTGGGATAAAAATGTGCCAGAGCTATAACCGACAGTACGGCACTAATTTCATCGCAGTCATGCCGACTAATTTGTATGGCATTGGGGATAATTTTGATTTACAGAATTCTCACGTACTTCCAACGCTGATTCGTAAATTTCATGAGGCCAAAGTGCAAGGGGATAAAACAGTAACTATGTGGGGCACGGGAACACCTAGACGAGAGTTTCTCTATGTGGATGATATGGCTGAGGGGTGTCTCTTTTTGATGGATCAGTTTAATCCAACAAAAGAACAAAATGAACGTGGAGATGTGTTTGTCAATTTGGGTACAGGACATGATATTACTATTCGCGAACTTGGTGAATTAGTAAAAAAAGTTGTTGGATTTCAGGGAGATATTGTTTGGGACACTACGAAACCAGACGGGACACCTCAAAAATTACAGGATATGACCAAGGTGCATGAGTTGGGGTGGAAACATACTGTGGCGCTCAGAGAGGGAATTGAAAAAACGTACTCCTGGTATCAATCATTAGAGCAGGCAAAAAAATAACTTTTGATTATATGCGTTTTGTTATCAATACAAATTATGAATCCGCAGGCACTAAGGTGTGTGTTGATGATTTGATACCAAGATTGGTCGCTGCGGGTCATATTGTTAAACGTAACGATTGGTCACACTATGACCAGTATGATGTGGCTCTTTTTATGGCTCCAGATTCAGCAGTAGACATCGCCAAGGCGAGTAATCCAAAGATTCTGACTGGCATTATGGATCCTAAACTAACACTCAAACGTCAACGTGAAGAAGCGGTGCGGGCTGATTTTGTCTTGGTGAGTTCTTTGGAACAACGCGATATTTTCTATCGATATAACAAACAGGTGGTGATTTACTACATGTTTCCACATGTACCAGCACAGAATAAAGTGCACACATCCAAAAAAAGCGAGGAACGTATTCGTATTGGTTACCATGGTAATAAGTTGCACCTACATTGTATGCAGCCCGTGTCTGCTGCCCTAGACGAGCTATCAGACAAATACCTAATTGAATTTGCACCAATTTATAATGTTAAAAACTTGGGAAAGTGGACACTTAACCGTCCAAAACGGTGTCCTGTTGTGGATGTACAGTGGCAAGCAGGATCGTTTTATAATGATGTTCATGCCTGTGACGTGGGCATTATACCGAGTCTTATCCCAATACCACGTACAGCCCAGGTTTTTACCCGTTCATTCTTAAGTTATGTTTGGAATCGTATTGGGTATTTTCGTCATGATTATATTCTGCGATTTAAATACTCGACTAATCCGGGTCGTTTGTACGTTTTTAGTCAACTTGGAGTGCCGGTGGTTGCAGATTTTGTTCCATCACATGTACAATTTATCGTTGATGGTGTCTCTGGAAGATTGGTGTATTCAAAAGAGAGTTGGTATCAGGCATTAGAAGAACTTATTTTGGATGCACAAAAACGTCAACGTATGAGTGATGCACTGCGAATGTTTGTTGATTCAACCTATTCACCAGATATTAATTTTAATCATCTCATGGAGTTTATCCAAGAGAGACAAAAGAGTTTATTTGTATGAACATTATTGCAATAGGGGCACACCTTGATGATATCGAGTTAGCTTGTGGTGGTACACTGGCGCGTGCGGTAAAAAATGGACATAAGGTAAAAATGCTTGTACTTACCAAATCTGCGTATACTAATTTTGATGGTACTGTGCTTCGTACAGAGGAAGAGGCAATTTTAGAGGGAAAAAATGCTGCGCTTGCTTTAGGTGTGACTGACTTGCAGGTTATGAATTTTCCAAATAAAAACGTACCTTATGATGGTTCTATCGTTGAAGCAATTGATCGTGTGCTTAATAAATTTAATCCAGATATTATCTTTACTCACTGGATGTTCGATACACATCAAGATCATCGTAATGTGTCGTTGGCTACTATATCTGCAGCACGTAATTTCTCTAACATATTTTTCTATGAACCGTTTCCACCTTCTGGACGTTCATATATGCCGTTTAAGCCGCAATCCTACATAGATATAAGCCATACATTGGACGATAAAATACGTTCTTTGAAAGCGCATGAGAGTCAATATAAGAAATATGGTGAACACTGGATTGAGGCTACTATTGGGCGCGCTCGTTTACGAGGTTTTGAGCATGGGTATCTCTATGCTGAGACTTTTGAAGTCTTGCGTAATAGTTTGGATATATGAAGGTAACGATCCATCAACCAGAACATCTTGTGTGGCTGGGTTTCTTGGATAAAATAGCCCAAGCTGATCTGTATATTATTCTTGATTCAGTTCAGTTTAGTAAAAATAATTTTCAAAATAGAAATAAAATACGTACGGCTAAGGGGTGGACATGGGTAACTGTTCCTGTGGAGCAGCATCCACTTGTGACACCTATCAATAATATTAAGATCGCACAGCATCTTTTGTGGCAAAAAAAATATTTAGGTGGTATCGCTGAGGTGTATCGTAGGACAAAGTATTTTGATGATGTATTTCCTGCATTGTCTCAGATTGTCTCTGCTCCACATAAGACAGTTGTTGAATTGAATATGGAGTTGCTAAAGTTTTTATTTTTAATGTTTGATATTCGTACACCCTATGTTTTTTCATCAGACATGACGGCTAGTAAGAGTGGTGTGGCGAGTTCCGAGCTTATTTTGTCTCTTTGTAAAGAAGTAGATGCAACAATGTATTTGTCTGGATCGGGTGGTAGAAGTTATTTGGATAATGTGGCATTTGAAAAAGCTGGCATAGGTCTATCTTTTCAATGTTTTCAGCATCCTATATATACACAGGCATTTGAGCCATTTGTAGTGGGTATGTCGAGTATTGATTTATTATTTAACTATGGTAAAGAAGGTGCTCAACAAATTCTTTTTCATAATTTTTAATCTCTATGTTTGGACAAGCCATGCAACGCATTATTGAACGATTGGAGTACAGTAATATACCGTTATCTACCTATAATGCGGTTGATATTTTTGCTCGCGAAGGAGATTGGCAGACGGTTGCGTATGCACAACATGTTGGCTCACTTGAGGCATGGGAGGTAGACCCATCATTTATCAATGCGCTACAAGCAAATTTACCACGCGCACATGTTCGTTGTGTGGATTCATACGAAGAAATGAAAAAAGCAGAACATGCTCATAGATATCAGTTTGTTGTTATTGATAATCCACAAAATTGTTTTGGGGTAAATCGTGAACATTGTGAACATTTCGACGTATTTCCAGAAATATTTAATATGTTTGCTGATCACGGGTATTGTATTTTTAATCTCAATCGACAACCGTTTGGGTTTGAAAAATTTCCAGATTGGCAACAGAGACGTAAGGAATTTTATGGACGAGAAGATGTTTCATATATCCCATTGCCTTTTTTTGAAGAATTTTACATTAAATTTTTTACAAACCATGGTTTTAAAATACTCTCTTGTCGATTAGAATCACGAGGTGATTACGATCATAATGATTATTTACACTATATCTGTCTAGAGTGGTCTCGTTAAATATGTCTGTTTTTACTGTCGTCAAACAACGTATTGGACGTCCTTCGATTATATATAATTATAGTCGGGATTTGCAAAAAAAAGCACATGGTAAGGTCTTGTTGTATTACAAGACAGATCCATTTGGGCTGAGTGGTCGTATGCATGGGTACAAACACGTAAATAATGCTGAAGTGGTTATGATGGTGCGTGCACTCAATACACTTGGATTTGCAGTTGATATCATCGATCGTACTGCGACGCCAGACCAGCTTGTCTTTCGTGATGAGTATACTCTTTTTATAGGTATTGGTGCAGGGGATTCTGGAAAATATTTTGCCCGTATAGCCGCACAAGTACCACGTGCAAAAAAAGTGTTTTACGCTCTTGGTCCGGAGCCAATGTTGAGTAATAATCTTATTCTCAAGCGGTATGATTATTTTTATGAACGTCATCCTGCATATAAAGACAAAGTACAACTACGCCGCATGATTACTGCCGTTGATATTGATGCTGCAATGAGTTTGGCGGATATAATTTTGTGTTGTGGTGGAGATGATTTTGCGGCGGATACATACAAAAAATTTAATAAACCAATATATTCAATTTATCCGTCAAGTGATCCGTTCGCTGATATTCCACCAGTGGTAGACAAAAAAGATCCGCTTCATTTCCTCTATTTTGGGGGTAACGGTAATATTGTCAAAGGTCTGGATATTGTCTGTGATGTTTTCAGTCAATTACCGGAAAAGTTTCATCTTACTATCTGTGCACCAAAAAGTGAGAAAGATTTTAATGAGGTGTTTACTAGAGAATGGGGTAATTGCAAAAATATTAGTTTTATGGGTTTTGTCCGAATTGGAAGTCCTGTTCATACGAATCTCATTAAAAGTGCGAGCTATGTCATTTTTCCTTCGTGTTCAGAAGCATGTGCTACATCAGTGAGTGCGTGTTTGCGTGGTGGACTTATTCCGATTGTGACGCGTGAGACTGGTATTGGTATTGCTTGTGAAATTGGGGTAGAATTACAGTCAGATCGTGTAGAATATATACGTGACGTGGTTCAGTCAAAAGAGCAATATACGAAACATGATATTTTAAAACAAGGTATATCCGTATACGAAAAATCTTTCATATTTACTCAGGAATATTTTTATCATCAGTTTTTATCCTTTTGTTTACATATTCTTAACTAGATTTTTATGCTTTCTCATCTCAAATCAGTTACTATCAAAAATGGTATCTTAAAATCTGCAGATAGTTACACAAAGAAAATAGCTTCTATATATCATAAACAGGGTATTATAGTGTTGTGTTCCACTATCTTGTGTTCATGTGTGCGTTGGACAAAACGTTTTTTTCGTGAATATATCCCAATGAAGTTGTATGCGCTGCGGGCGGATGCGAACGGTTTGGTGCGATGGCCAGTACAAGATCATATTATGATGTTAAATGTAACTGATACAGGTATTTCTCGTGAATTGCTGTTGTACGGTGTACATGAAGCGAATAGTACTCGGGTTGTACAAGAAATCATACGCCCGGGTATGCATGTGTTGGAGGCTGGTGCCAATGTCGGTTATTATGCGTGCATGCAGGCAAAATTGGTTGGCCCGACTGGGCATGTGTATGCGGTAGAACCATCGCCAGCCAATGTGAGTATGCTACAAAGGAATATTTTGGAAAATGGATTTACTAATATGACAGTTCTTCAGTCTGCATTTGGTGCAGAAGATGGTGAACAGCCATTTTATGTTGATCGTCGTTCAAATTTGTCTAGCTTTGTACGTCGTGATGATCTTGGGGAATATGAATGTATACCAATGAAAATTCAGAGTATCGACACGTATGTGGCTGATAAAAAAGTAGATATGATTCGTATGGATGTAGAAGGGTATGAACGTGAGATATTATTAGGCGCAAAAGAAACACTTACTACTCGTCCACCATTATATTTTTTTATCGAGGTGCATTCTGAGCTACTTGCCAAAAGAAATAGTTCAACCAAAGAAGTGTGTTCATATTTACAGCAGTATGGATATGATATTCATATTGGATTTTTCCGAGGTCGTGGTGATGTGGTCGTAAAAAGTATGAGTGAGCTATTTCAACATCCGCAGTGTGAGGTTGGATATTGGGAAATATTTTTTATTCATAAAAATAAATAGAGGAAGTGTGGTGTATGGTGGGTAATTTCTTACAATTTGTCCATAGATTGTATGTGAGGTATTCTACTACAGCTATGCTTCTTGCAATTCCACAGGTTGTTGCTGTTGTGGTTGGTTTTTCTACATTACCTATCATTTTGAAGCATTTGTCTCACGAAGATTATGGTGCGTTGCAATTTGTTTTAGCTGTTCAAGCGTGGATTGTGGTATTTTCTGGATCCAATGTAACGACTGGTGCAAAAAAGAGTATTGTGGATGGAAAAGACGGTACACTGTGGTATGCATGCTGTATGCGCATGAAACTATTATTTCCATTTGCGTGTTTACTAGGTGTTGGTGCGCTAGTGTTCGAAATAACCGATTATTTTTTTGTTGGGAATTTGGCTAAATTATCTTTTTTTGTCAGTATTTTTTTGATAGGCGCGTATGTTCCTAGTGTGACGTATCAGGAATATTTTATTGCTAAAAATAAGTTTAAAGATTTGGCCGTATGGCGGATTATTTCTTTGTTAATTATTGGAGGAACTTCAGCGTTTACTGCATGGTATTTTCACAACATTTTTTTCTTTTTTGGACTACAGTTATTGGTAACCGCTATCGTAGGGTGGAGTGGTATGATTTGGGTTGGTGTACGTGAAAAAGTTTTTTCTTCGTATAAACGAGGTGAGGTGGATACTGGGTGCTATACATATGGTGTAAAAATGATTCCGTCTCAGATTATTCAGACCACGGCGAGTTCTCTTTCTTCGTTTGTGGTCGGTCCTTTTTTTGGTTTTGTTCAGTTAGCCGTTTTTTCTGTTGCGTCAAAAATAGAAGTATTGTGCAGAAATTTTCTCACCTCGTCATTATATACTATTTTTTATTCAGATTTTGCGCAGAGGAATCCTGCTGATGTAAAAAAAATACTCTATCGTTATGGATTGCATACATTCTTAATTTCTTTTTTATTAGGATTTTGTATGTGGTTGTTTGGGTCGATGTATATCTACATGTATCTTCCTGAGTCGTATAAGATGGCTTCGGTTTATTTAGGAATTTTAGCCCTAGGATTTCCTGCATATGTAATACAAATTATTCTCAAGACGGTATTAGAAGCTTTTTGGTTACATAAAGAGTTAATATTTATTGCAATTGTGCCAAATGTATTATTTATTGCAGGTGTTGTTGCGTTCGGTTTTATTATGGGTATTATTGGATTCTGCATCGCTACTGTTGTCCATGCGTGGGTAACGGCTTTTTTGTATTGTGTACTTGTTTTTTATAAAGATACAGTAAAGAAATATATGACTAGGTTTGTTTTATAGGTGTAGTTTTATGAAAATTCTTTATATTGGTGCAGGTTTTGTCGGTACATGTAGTGCTGCGGTGGCAGCAGATAGTGGTCATCAAGTACTTGTATATGATGTGGATGAACAAAAAATAGCTCAATTAAATACATTTGGTAGAGATAATATTGAGGCGTGTTTATTTGAAAAAGGCCTAGGTGATCTGTTGGTTCGTAATCGTGAACGTATTGAGTTTGCAGCTGATTATGAAAAAGTAATTCGATATCTTGACTCAGTTAATGCTATCTTTCTGTGTCTTCCAACCCCTGAAATTGGGGAGACTGGAGAAAGCAATTTGTCGTATTATACACAAGCATTGAGTACGCTTGTGCCACATTTAAAGACTCGTTTGAGTGGTATGCAGTCCAATCATATTGTACTGATCAATAAAAGTACTGTACCCATAGAGATGGTAGATGTGACACAGTGTATGCTTGCGGAAGCTGGGGTGATCAATGTGGGCGTCGTTTCTAATCCAGAGTTTTTGGTTGAAGGAAGGGCGATTGAAGGATCGCTCAAACCTGATCGTATTGTGGTCGGAGCATGGACACAAAAAGATTTTGAGGTGATGCGGTCACTGTATCGTCGCTTTGTTGATGCACCAGATGTGCAGTATATTGAGGTCAATCCAAAAGAGGCAGCAGCTGGAAAATTGCTTGCTAATTTTATGCTGTTTAATAAGTTGGCACTTTGTTTTGATGTGGTGGGGCGTGTATCTGAATTATTTCCCAATATTCAATATGAACAATTACGCAAAATACTTGCAAGCGATGCACGTATTGGGTCATGGGGTCTCTATGATAGTCTCTATGCTGGGGGAAGTTGTTTTATCAAAGATGCCCGTTCTCTTTCGTTTCAACTTCGTGCTCAAGGAGTCGAACCAGCATTGGTAGATCAGGTTCATCTCTCCAACAAGAAACAATTGGAAAGGTTTTTGAATCGAATTATGGATGTGGCTGGACAACAGGTCGATGGAAAAACTATTGCACTGCTTGGAACTGCATTTAAGCGTGACACAAATGATGTGCGCAATTCACCAAGTATTGATATCGTCCGATTTTTTGTGGCACGCGGTGTAGGAAAAATTTTTGTTCATGATCCTGTGGCAGTTGAAAACTTTTTGAACGTCTTTGCACATGAGTCAGAGATACTGTCTCACCTTGAAGTGGTTTCACATGAGTTTGAAGCGGCTAGACAAGCAGATATTGTGATTGTTAGTACAGATTGGCCACAGTTTCGTGGTTTAGCGGATATGTTAATATCTGAAACTTCACACAGACCAATTATTGCTGATGGCCGTCGTATGTTGCAGCATCGGTATGCAGATCTTTGTTCAGCTGGATATACTGTGGTTGCGGTGGGGAGTCCAAATTATACTATTTCAACTTTAATATAATAGAAATATATGGTTACGTTTGAACAATTACAAAAAAAAGAAAAAACTATTGCGGTCGTTGGTTTGGGATATGTTGGACTACCACTTGCAGTACACTTGGCCAAACATTTTTCTGTGATTGGGTTTGATGTGAATGCAACCCGCATTGCAGAACTTTCTGGGGGGTATGATAAAACCTGTGAAGTTTCTGACGAAATGTTGCAAAACATATCAATGATATATACCACAGATCCTACTCGCCTTAGAGAAGCTGCGTGTATTATCGTTGCTGTTCCAACCCCTGTCAACGAAGATACAACACCAGATATGTCTATTGTAGAAAAAGCGTCTGTAACTGTAGGGTCTCATATGCAATCAGGGACAGTCGTCGTGTATGAGTCAACAGTGTATCCAGGTGCTACCGAAGAAATCTGCGTTCCTATTTTGGAGCAGCAGTCAGGTCTTCGATCAGGTGTTGATTTTTTTGTGGGATATTCTCCAGAGCGTATTAATCCTGGAGATAAAACCCATACAATTGATAAAGTAACAAAAATTGTTTCTGGGATGAATAAAGAGACGCTAGATATCGTTTCGGCGGTGTATGGCACAATTACACAGGTGCATCGTGCGTCGTCTATCCGTGTTGCTGAAGCTGCGAAAGTAATTGAAAACGCACAACGAGATATTAATATTGCATTCATGAATGAGTTAGCGCAAATTTTTTCTCGCATGGGAATCCCAACGTATGATGTGCTTGCTGCTGCACAGACAAAGTGGAATTTTCTTTCATTTACTCCAGGTCTTGTTGGGGGGCACTGTATTGGAGTGGACCCGTATTATCTTACGTACAAGGCCAAACAAATTGGATATGAGTCCAAGGTAATACTCGCTGGACGTGAAATAAATGACACGATGCATCTGTTTTTTTTGGACAACTTATCTATACAGTTACGTATGTTGGATAAAGATGTTGCTGGCTCTTCTATAGCTCTGTTTGGCGCAACGTTTAAAGAAAATATTCCAGATGTTCGTAATTCTCGTATTATGATTTTCGCACAAGTATTGCAGCGTGCTGGTGCAAAAGTGTACGTATGTGATCCGCATGCGGATAGTACAGATGTGCTGCATGAGTATGGTATCGCTCTGACCAACCAGGAGGATATTCCACCAGTGGATGTGGTTTTGTTTGGTGTATCACATGATGTATATAGAGCAATGGCACCAGAATATTTGAAACGATACCAAAAAGATGGGGAAAAACTTTTGTGTATGGACATTAAAAATATACACAGTAGACAATTGATGGAACAGTCTGGGTTTGTGTACTGGTCTCTATAGGAGGTTGAAGATTTTGTCTTTTTGTGGCATGATGAAGTATATACTGTAACATACTATTATTTATGAAATATCTTATCACCGGTGGAGCTGGTTTTATTGGTACCAACCTTGCAAAGCAACTTCTGGCAGAGGGACACTCAGTGCGTGTGTTTGATAACTATTTTGGTGGTCGTATGCCAGAGCGTGTGCTAGATGGTGTCGACTATGTTGAGGGTGATATTCGCGATAAATCAGCACTTGATTCTGCAATGCTGGGGGTTGATGGTGTGTTTCATATGGCGGCATTGCCTCGTGTTATTTTTTCGATAGAGCATCCACTAGAAACACATGATGTAAATGTAAACGGGACGTTGAATGTACTGCTCTCTGCGAGAGATAATGGAGTGAAGCGGGTTGTGTTTTCTTCTTCATCATCTGCTTATGGTGATCAGCCACCGGAGTGCTATCCACTTAAAGAGGATGGACTGGTAAAGAAGCCATTGGCACCGTATGCACTGCATAAGTTTATTGGTGAGCATTATTGTCGTTTGTTTGCAGAGTTGTACGGGTTAGAAACCGTCTCTCTCGTTTATTACAATGTCTTTGGACCGCTGTGTGATCCAAATGGTGCATATGCGCTCGTGATTGGTAAATTTTTGCAGCAACGAAAAGAGGGAAAGCCAATGACAGTACGAGGTGATGGGGAGATGTATCGCGACTATACCCATGTCTCTGATGTCGCTCGTGCCAATATTTTGGCAATGACTAAAGAAACTGTGGGGAAAGGGGAAACGATCAATATTGGTGCTGGTCATCCATACTCGGTCAATGATCTGACCAAGCTGATCGGTGGACCAACAGTAACAGTGGATGCTATGCCTGGTGAGATGAAGTATACGAAAGCAGATATTACCAAAGCGCGTGAGTTGCTTGGATGGGAACCAACTATCTCTGTTCCAGAAGGTATTGCTGCATTAAAAAGAGAATGGGGATTAGAAGAATAAAAAAACAGCCAAAAGGCTGTTTTTTATTCTTATTGCCCCATAGCTCTGAGTACTAGCCGAAATGTTTTAAGAATAATTGAAACATCCAAAAGGATAGATTTATTTTTGATATAGTAGAGGTCGTATTGAAGTTTTTCTAGGGATGTTTCAATGGTGTCTGTGTAGTTTTGGTGAAGTACTGCCCAGCCGGTGAGTCCTGGTTTGATCACGTGTCGGAGTGGGTAGTATGGCATAATTTTGGTGAGTTCTTCTACTATCTCAGGACGTTCTGGTCGTGGTCCAATAAGGGATATATCTCCACGGATGAGGTTGAGTGTTTGGGGAAGTTCGTCGATACGAAAGCGGCGTAATATTTTTCCAAATGGTGTGATGCGAGTGTCGCCCCGTTTTGAAA
Source organism: uncultured bacterium (assembly GCA_937861125.1). Lineage (GTDB taxonomy): Bacteria > Patescibacteriota > Patescibacteriia > Magasanikbacterales > UBA922 > CALMAY01. The sequence goes on from CALMAY010000039.1 coordinate 38,626, forward strand.
ATTCAAAACCGTGCTGTTCGGCACTACCATCTGGGGAGAGTGTATACATGGATCGAAATTTGTACAGAGTAAATGGAATACCATTCCTACCAATTCTTTTTTGAGTAAAAAATATTGGACCATGTGAGGTGAGTTTGATGCCAAGAGCGACAAAGGGTAAGAATATTACAGTGATACTGCCGATAATAATTGCGCCTAGTATATCAACACCACGTTGCCATTTTTGGTGTACGTATTGAGTAGATGTGCCAATGTGGCGCAAAAACCACCCTTCGGTAAACGCAGACGTCGGCAGGCTGCCAGTGATTTGTTCAAAGAGTGAGATGGAGTCAATAATTTTGACATCCCAAAATAAGAGTTGGTAGAGTTCTGCGGTAGTACTCGGATTTTTGAGCTCCTCAGGTGTGACGACGACCATACCCACCTCGTGGTTTGAGACAATACTTCGAATCTTGTGTGTCACATCGTATTGTTCTAGGGGTATGTGTGTGTCGACAGGTGTTTCTTGTGTGCAGTAGAGGGCGGACGGTCGTAGTCCATGCTGTGTCTGCGCTGTGAGAAGTGCTGCGATATGTGCTGTGTCAGCATTCCAACCAACAAACAAGATCGGTGTACTCAAACGATTGTGTGTATTGTATATGTGGGTGATATAGACGCGTAGTACATATGCACTGCTGTATCCAAGCGTTGCTGTGAGTATGAGGAGGGTTTTTGGCTGGATGGTACTTTCTTTGTATATATAAAAAAAGAGTACACCCACTACAATGGAGATAAACCATGTCTCGATAGATCGTCGACTAAGTGGTGTATCTGAAGCAAAGCCACGGAAATCATAGAGTCCGTTGATATAGTTGGCGACAATCCAGAGAGTAAAAATAGAGACAAACACACCATGTGCTAGATAGGTCTCAAGAGAGGGGATGGAGGTGGTGCGCACCGCAAGCGCGAGGTACAGTGATGTAGCAAACAACATGCTATCAGCGCTCAAAAGAAGGAGTTGTCTGATACGGTAGGGGGTATTCATATCTTTGGTTTGGTATGCTATACTAGATAAGGCCTAGTATAGAGTAAAATCTCATAAAAATCAATATGTTTCTTCGTTTTTTTTCAGCGTCAATATTTTTTGTTTTTTGTATCATTATAGCCTCTTTTTTTGTTTCATCTTCTGTATCTGCAGCAACTGTATCTGCGCAGGGCAAAGTGCGCATTGATGGAGGTAGATCAGTCACGTATGACCGTCGTGTGACATTGAGTATTGACCCGCCAGTTGGGGCAAAGCAGATGATGATTGATGATGACGCTGATTTTGCCGGTGCCAAATGGGAGTCAGTAAAAAAACGCAAATCAAATTGGTATCTCGATTACGGCGCACGTTCACAGTCGGTATTTGTACGATTTCGTTTTAAAAATGGTGATGTAACAAGATATATTTATGATACTATCACACTACGCCCAGCAACACCAAAAGTAACATTGTCACTAGATGAGGAGGTGGTAGAGGATCGATATGTTCGTGTTTCCTCGACCCTCTCCAATGGTATTGAAGGGTATCGATATGGAACAGTCAAAGATCTTTCAAAACTTTCTTTTGAACGGATCACTGATCGTGATGTCATTGATGTAATCGTGCCAGCTGGAGATGGCAAAAAGACGCTATATCTGGATTTTCAAGATTCCAGCGGACAAGTCATCCAGCGGACACTCGTATTGACACTCAAGCAAACAGGACGATCTATTGCAGAGGGGTCAGTGCTGTATGGACAGGACAAGAAATATTATTATTTTGGATATGATGGGCGACTCCATATGTTCCCAAATGAGCAGGTGTATCGTTCTTGGTATCCTACAGATAAGGAGCTGGTCTCGGTTTCCAAGGGTAAGATAGAGGAGTATGCGCAAGGTGAGATGATGTGTGTACGACCAGGGACATATGTTGTGACCTTTGCAGGTTCCACCAAAGCATATCTTCCAGAACCTGGTTGTCGTTTACGTCCTGTTCGTTCAGCTGTGGAGGCCTATGTACTTTACGGTGCCACATGGCGTTCTCGTGTACTTGAGCTTCCTTCTACCTATCTCCTACATTATGATGTAGTGACACTTGATGCGACTGATACCAAAGCGGGATTAAAAGATCGTGATAAAGATGGTGTTTCAGATGAGACTGAAGCTGATTATGGTACGAGTGATCGTGATGATGATTCTGATAATGATGGACTCAGTGATTATGAAGAAATCGAATATTGGTTTAGTGACCCTATTCGCGCTGATTCGGACGGTGACGGATATCGTGATATGCAGGAAATTCTTAACGGATACAGTCCAATTGGCTCAGCGCCGTTGACTGAGGTACCTGAAGAGACATATACATATCCGTTGGGAAGTGTCATTCGCCCCAAGGTAACAACAAAAAAGAAGGTCTTGCCAATGTATTATGTACGTAGTGAGACAATGTTCAATTCTTTGGGAACAAAAACCACTGCTGCTGCATTTGTCAATAATTATTTTCAAGATAGATTTATCGCTGAACCACCACTTTTGATGACGCTCCCAAAAACAAAGGGAGGGCTGACGTCCAAGGAAGACACTACTGTGACACAACCATATACACTTCGTAATGGTGTACTTGAGAAGTTGTAATTTGTATGCGTTTTTTTGTCCGTGTACTGAGTGTCGTGTGTTTTGTTTGGTGTATACCACAAATTGTTTTGGCTACTACATCAAATGATCCACTCGTCTCACAGTGGGCATTTGAAAAAACTAATGTATTTGGTGCGTGGGATATAGAAACTGGGTCTCGAGATGTGGTAGTCGCGGTGATTGATAATGGGTTTGATTCGCTCCATCCAGATATTCGTGGGAATGTGTGGCAAAATACTGATGAAATTGCTAACAATAAAAAAGATGATGATAAGAATGGATATATTGATGATGTGTGGGGATGGAATTTTGTGGTTGAGGACGTAGACGGTGACGGTGCTATCTCTGCTGCAGAAAAAAAGGGGAACAATGACCCGCGTCCAAATGCGACGGGAGAAAACAGTGATGATCCTCGATCAGCAATTCACCATGGGACGGTTGTCGCAGGACTGATTGGTGCAACCGGAAACAATCAGCTCTATGGCAGTGGTGTGGTATGGCGTGTACGATTGATGAATGTCAAAGTGGCTACAAATGGTGGTACAGGCTCGCTTTCTGATTTACCACAAGGTATTTTGTATGCAGTGGATAATGGGGCAGATATTATCAATTTGAGTTTGGTTGGGTATACATATCCGGAGACTCTCATTGAAGCACTACGGTATGCCAAAGAAAGAGGTGTGCTTGTGGTGGCCGCTGCAGGGAATAATAGCGCCGATCTTGATACAGGGGAATTGGCCTATCCCGTTTGTGCTGATGGTGAAACGGATGAGCAGTTGGTACTGGGGGTGACTGCTGTTCGTGAAGATAGACGTTTGGCACGTTTTTCCAATGTTGGTGGTGGATGTATTGACATGGCGGCACCTGGGGTAGGAGTTTCAAGTACAATGCGTTTTTCACCTACCAATGGTTTTCGTGATGGGTATGGTGGGAATTGGAATGGAACGTCGTTTGCTGCACCACTCGTCAGTGGCGCAGCTGCTTTGATAAAGTCAGTAAATCCCCTGTTGAGTGTGGCGCAGATTAGGGAGATATTGCTGAGTACTACAAGTAAAACACCAACAACAGATGAAGTAATGTATAAAAAATTATTTGGTGCTGGTTTTTTGGATATTGCAGCGGCGGTTCGAAAATCACAAGATTTGCGCGTTGAAAAACAAGAAAGTGAGCGCGTGGTGATAGATCATTATGGTCGTGTGTATACACAACGAGATGACACGATAACATTTGTTACATCATCTCCTCGTCTGAAAAAAGTTGATGATATCGCCATGTTTTCAAATGCAGAAGGGACGTGGTATGCAAGTGTGAAATGGGTGCGTCATCGTGCGGTTGTATCATTGTTTTCTGATGATTGGACATTGATACGATCATTTAGTAAAACAGTGCCTGTTAAGCAGACTATTGCACTTGCAGATATGGATTATGATGGAGAAGTTGATATACTCTTGTCGCCACAGGATAGTGGTGATACTGTACTTGCACGTGTGTATACTCAGTATGGCGTATTGACACAAACGATTATGCCGCAGTCCGGTACACTTCATAGTGGTGTTTCTGTCGTGGTACAGCGTGTGAATGATAAAAACGAACTGCATGTGTGGTATGTGGGGGATGATGGGGTCCATATTGATACGATGAATGAAACGGGTGGATGGGTACAGACACGTCGTATTGAAACATCTGCAATGTCAAGTGAACTTTTGGTTGTTGGTTCACAGTTTTTGACTATAGCTACTCCTGAACCGGACAAGACAATCATAACTGTGTACCATAGTGATGGTGGGGTACTCAAACAGACAACGCTACTGGGAAGTTTTGGTTCACCAGCGATTTCTGTGGGTGATGCAGTGACCACTGTCTCGTTGTTGTCTGCTACTACTGGGATAGTGCGTACTTACACATATCCGTCTTTGAAACGCAGCACTGAAGTTTTTGCAATAACACCGGACGCAATTAAGGGAAGATTAACACATATCCTCTTCGCACCAGCGCTATAGGTGTGTTATACTAACAATACTATGCCAAATCAAACACCAATTTTTGAACGAAAAAATGTCCTGGTCACTGGGGGTGCAGGTTTTGTTGGTTCTCATTTGTGTGAACGACTGCTTCGTGAGGCCAATGTTATTTGTCTAGATGATTTTTCTAATTCCTCTATTGCAAATATTGAACATCTACTCCAATACCCAAATTTTGAATTTATCAAGGCTGATATTTCCAAACCAATTGATTTGTCCATGTATATTGAGTTGGAAAAATTTAAACTGCGTTTTCAAGGCGTTCAAGAGATTTATCATCTCGCTTGTCCGACGAGTCCAAAGAATTTTGAGCAGGTAAAAATTCAATCTTTGCATGCCAATAGTACGGGTATGATTCACACGCTTGAGCTAGCAAAACAGTATCGTGCCAAGTATGTGTTTGCCTCTAGCTCGGTCGTGTATGGTCCGCCAGCAGAAGGTCGTAATTTTTTTGCTGAAACAGATGTAGGGATACTTGAACATCTTTCTCCGCGAGCTTGTTATGATGAAGGGAAACGATTTGCTGAAACGTGCGTTTATACATATAAAGATGTCTATGGATTGGACGCCAAAATTGCGCGTATTTTTACCACCTTTGGTCCACGGATGCGATTGCGTGATGGATTACTTGTGCCTGATTTTATTTTGGATGCACTCGAGGGCAAGGATTTGGTGATTTATGGTGATGAGCAGCTATCACAATCGCTATGTTATATCTCGGACTTGGTGGATGGTTTGGTTCGTCTGATGCATGCAGAACCTCAGATTTCTGTCGTCAACTTTGGATCAGATACGATGGTCAAGATGGTGGATGTGGCGCAAATGATTATTGATATGACTGGTTCAAGCTCTCAAATTGTCTTTGATAATCCACTACTCTTTTTGACCAAAAAAGGTGTGCCTGATTTGCGTCGGGCAAAGAATGAATTAGCGTGGTTGCCACTGGTCCGTATTGAGGAGGGGTTGCAAAAAACGATTGATTATACTGTGGCAAATAAAGAGGCGATTCGACTTCAGAGATAATGTATGGTGATCGTCGTGATTCCGGCATTTAATGAGGCGGCAACCATTGGTGGGGTGGTCCATGCGGTGCGACGGGTTTGTAACCTGTGTGTTGTAGTTGATGACGGATCAAAAGATGATACCGCTGATATTGCGCGTGGTGCTGGTGCTGCGGTACTCTCTCATGAGATCAATCGGGGGCAGGGGGCAGCGATTGAAACTGGGTTTGTATATGCACGAACACTTTCACCAACTGCAGTAGTGACGTTTGATGCGGATGGGCAGTTTGATGCCACTGATATTCCACGTGCTGTTGAGTATATGGAACAAACACAGTCAGATATTGTGTTTGGAACTCGTTTTTCTACAAGTGCTCGTGCGGTTCCTGTATTGAAGCGATTTTTCTTGATGCCACTGGCAAAAGCGATTGATCGTCTGTTTGGTGCGCCAGAGCTCAGTGATGTACATAATGGGTTTCGTGTGCTTGGTCCAAAAGCGCTTGCGTGTATTCGTATCACCCAAGATAGAATGGCGCATGCTAGTGAGATCCCTCGCTTGGCTCATCAGCATGGCTTGCGAATTGGACAATTTCCTGTTACCGTACACTATACTGAGTTTGGACAAGGAGTCTCTGGAGGTGTGCGAATTGTGCGGGATCTGATAGTTGGTTTGTTTGTGAGAAAGTAATCAATTGTATCATTAGGAATTATCCGCCCGAGGCGGATCCGCCTCGGGCGGAGAAATTGGTAATTTATATTGTATGCTTATTTTATTTCAAATTCTTTTTACTCTTTTTACTCTTTACGCACTGAGTAGTGTTGTAGCACGAAAACGATCCGGTGAGCTCGGACCCAGAGGTCTTGTATTTTGGGTGTCATTTTGGGTAGTTGCCACTGTCTTTGTTTGGTATCCTGAGGCAACCAATAGAGTCGCACAGGCGTTTGGGATTGGGCGTGGTGCTGACTTTGTCTTGTACATTTCACTCGTTGTTATCTTTTTTGTCCTCTTTCGGCTTCATGTCAAAATTGAATCCATGTCGCGTGATGTGACCAAGGTGGTGCGGGATAAAGCACTTGATACTGCACTGTCATCCCGAACAAAGTGAGGGATCGCTTTCGTAAGTTTCTCTACTGCTTTTCACTTCGTTCTAGCTAAATCATTTGTAAGAAAGGGATTCCTCACCCACTTGGTGTGGTTCGGAATGACAACACCGCCATATGAAAATCGCTCACATCGTCTCTACATTTCCTCCCTACTATGGCGGTATGGGAACTGTTGTGTTTGAGACGGCTGTGGCACTTTCTGAGATGGGGCACGACGTGCAAGTATTTACGCCAGATTATTATGAAGACAAGGAAATTCGTCCGAGTACTGCACTACCCGTTGAGACGCATAGCGAACATCTTCAATCAGTGATTGATTCAGTACAGCGAATCAAGCCATCAATTTCGTATGGAAACGCTGCGCGAATTCCTGATGTATTACGTCAGCTTGATGCTTTTGATATTGTCCATCTACACTATCCATTTTTTGGTACAGCAGAGTTGATTGCAAAATGGAAAAAGAGAAATCCACACAAAAAGCTGGTGTTGACGTATCACATGGACACACGTGCGCCTGGATGGAAAGGGTTGATATTTGCCCTATATAATCGTTTTTATTTACCAAATATTCTGGCTTCTGCTGATGTCTGTATTGGCGCGACGTTTGATTATATTGCGCTTTCTGATGCACGATACAGTCTAACACAACACAAACATAAGTGGCAGGAGATTCCTTTTGGAGTGGATATTAAACGATTTGAACCAAAAGAGAAATCAGCAAAACTGTTTCAAAATCTCAATCTTGATCTCAATCTTCCAACTATTTTGTTTGTTGGGGGACTTGACGATGCGCATTTTTTCAAAGGCGTGCCAGTATTGCTCAAAGCACTTCTTGGTCTGCGTATGCAAAAAACTGCTGTGCAGGCAGTGTTTGTAGGTGATGGAAATAGGAGAGAGGAATATGAGAGTCAAGCACATGGGTATGGTCTGGACCACATGGTTCGTTTTGCTGGGAGAATTGAACATGATGAATTGCCAGAGGTATATGCAAGTAGTGATCTACTTGTGCTACCGTCTACGACAAAAGGGGAGGCATTTGGTATGGTGCTCCTTGAAGCATTTGCCTGCGGTGTACCAGTCATCGCGAGTGATTTGCCGGGGGTTCGTTCTGTTGCTAGTCAAGCGGGTCTGACTGTGCCTCCAAATGATCCACGAGCGCTGATGGATGCGATTTCTGGATTTCTCGCCCTCTCTTTTGATGAAAGAATGCAGATGCGTCAGCAAGCACGGAGCGTAGCAGAGGAAAAGTATCAATGGAAGACAGTCGTGTCTCAGCTTGATGAGGTATACCAATCTTTGGTATAATGTAGGAAAGAAAAAATAAAGATATAAATTTGCGTATTTTTTATTGTTTGTATTTTGCCACCCTACGGGTGGTCACCCATAGGGTGATTTCTTTTTATTTTTAATTTTCTCACCGTATGGGACAATTCAACAAAGGACTTTTCTTTGGTTCACTCTTTGGCGCTGGGTTGACGTGGCTGGCTGTGACAAAAAAGGGAAAGGAAGTGCGTGGGCAACTACTCGATCACGCTGCAGTGGTATATGAAGAGGTCAAAGAAAAAGTATTATCTCAAGAAGAATGGCAAAAAATTTCTCAGACAGAATTTGTCAAACGTGTGGAAGAGATTGTGGCTCGCTATGGTGGGGCAAAAAAGATCTCTACAGATGTGCAACGAGTCATTGTAAAAGTGATTGGGTCTCAGTACAAAACACTCAGAAAAATTGTACAGACACAACCGCAAAAACCGGCCAAGAAGATAAAGAAAAAATAGTATTATATGCCCACGGATAGCGTGGGTTTTTTGTTGAGGTGTATGCGCTCTTGTGGTATACTATAGACACTATGAAATCTATCCTTTCGTACTTCAAAGAGACAATTGAACGAGGTGCATCTGATTTGCATCTCGTGGGTGAAGAGTTGCCATTAGTTCGTGTTCACGGTGAGTTAACGGCGCTGGATGACAAGGCAATCTCTGCCAAAGAGCTCGAGTCAAATATTTGGGAGATGTTTGGCGTAGATGCCAAAAAGAAGTTTGCAGACACACTCGAGCTTGATGTCGCGTATGATCTCGATGGTCAGCGGTTTCGTGTCAATATACATCAGCAAGTAGGCGTGATTGCTCTTGCTGCTCGTGCGATCCCAACTACTATTCCCACACCCGATGAACTCAATTTCGAACCAGCGCTTCGTGAGACAGTGACATTGATGGATGGACTTGTGCTGGTGGTGGGTCCAACAGGGCATGGAAAATCTACTACTTTGGCGAGTATTATTGAGGAGATCAATCGGACCAAGAAAACTCATATCATCACAATTGAAGATCCAATTGAGTTTTTGTTTGATGATAAAGAGTCGTTGATTGAACAGCGTGAGGTGGGGAGTGATACTCGTTCATTTGATGAGGCACTCAAGCACGTGTTGCGCCAAGATCCTAATGTGATTTTGGTCGGTGAGATGCGTGATCCTGAAACGATTACCACTGTTTTGACAGCTGCTGAGACAGGTCATCTTGTGTTTTCCACACTTCATACCAGCAGTGCTGCTGAAGCAATTGAACGTATCGTAGATGTCTTTGATGGTGCGAAACAAAAGCAGGTGTTGATTCAGCTTGCATCTGCCCTGCGCGTGGTGGTGGCGCAGCAGCTTGTTCCGACAGTAGATGGGAAACGTATGGCAGTTCGTGAGGTGCTCGTTAATACCCCTGCTGTAGCTAATTTGATTCGTGAAAATGCTGTGGCTCAGATCCCAAGTGCGATGCAGACAGGTGCCAAGGATGGTATGGTAACGATGAGACAATCACTCGAAGCTGCGAATAAAGCTGGTTTGATTTCTGATGATGTATTGGAGCGACGTGTAGGGAGACAGCGGAAAATGTAGTGTGTGTAATTACTAATTACTACTCTCGTGAAACAATCATATCGACGTACCACTTCCGCAGATGAGGTGACAACTGAACGTACGAAAGCAGAAGACAACTCTTTGCGTTTTCAGTTTGCGTCACTTATGGTAATACTGATTGCAGCTATTGTTGCGGTGCGTCTTTTTTTCTTTATGGTTGTTGAACATGCGTGGTATGTGGCAATGGCAGAGGGGACGCACGAGGTGAGTGCGCAGTTGAGCCCAAGTCGTGGACGCGTATTTATGAGAGATTCTCGTTCTGGCGAACAGTTTCCGTTTGCTCTCAATAGAGATGTATTTACTGTGTTTATTGATACACGTCCATTGGATTCAGAAGAAAAGCGGGATCGTGTATTTGAAGCGCTGCATGAGACATTTCATTTTAATGATGAAAAAAAAGCAATTGTATCGGCACAAATACAAAAAGAGGCAGATCCATATGAAGTTATTGAGCAAAAAGTAGATGAAGCGACTGTAGACAGTTTGAGAGAGAAAAAAATTGATGGGATTGGTTTTGTTCGTGTACCTGTACGGTATTATCCAGAAAAAGATGTTGGTGCTCACGTGATTGGCTTTGTTGGGAAAGCGACAGATGGTACAGATATAGGACGATATGGTATTGAGGGATATTTTGAAAAAGAATTGGCTGGAACTGGTGGTTTTTTTCAGGGCTTAACTGGTGCTAAAGGGGATATTATTACTTTGGGAAATCACACGCTTGAAGAACCAAAAGATGGGGCAGATATTGTTTTGACGATCGATCGGACGATCCAGTACAAGACGTGTGAGTATGTGTATCAAGGGGTAGTAGAGCACAAGGCGGTTTCAGGTGCTGCGGTGGTGATGGATCCGCATACTGGTGCTGTTCTTGCGCTTTGTAGTGTGCCTGAGTTTGACCCAAATTCGTATAATAATGTTGAATCTCCTCGTGTATTTAATAACACTGCGATATTTCAAGCCTATGAACCTGGGTCTGTGTTTAAGGCGATAACCATGTCAGCTGCTTTGAATGAAAAATTAGTTAATCCAAATACGCCGTTTTTTGATCCTGGTTTTGTAGATGGTGGCTGTACTAAACATATTAAAAATGCAAATGAAAAAAAATATGGCGATGTAACTATGACGGGTGTAATGGAGAATTCTATTAATACAGGACTCGTATATGTGGCAAATTTACTTGGAAAAGATCGTTTAAAAAAATATATTAACGATTTTGGATTTGGAGTTAAAACTGGTATTACTTTGGATACAGAAGAGTCAGGAGATATAAGTACATTGTCAAAAAATAAAGGAGACAAGATTGATTGTTATGGTTCGACAGCCTCCTTTGGTCAGGGTATCACCGCGACCCCAATTCAGCTTGCTTCTGCGTATAGTGCTATTGCAAACGGAGGAACGTTGTATCAGCCCTATGTCGTTGATTCGATTACATATGCAGATGGTGCGGTAGAGGTAACAAAACCAAATCCAATCAAGACAGTACTTACACCGAGCGCTGCACAGCTGATGTCTGCTATGCTTGTTTCAGTAATTGACAATGGACATACATCAGCGGCGCGTATACCACACTACTATGTCGCAGGAAAGACAGGTACAGCACAGATTGCCGGACCGGGTGGATATAGCACTGAGACCAATCATACCTTTATTGGATATGCTCCAGCGAGTGATCCAAAGTTTGTAGTATTGGTCAAATATGAAAAGCCACAGCGTGTCTTTGCGGATAGTACCGCAGCGCCGACGTTCAAGAAGATCGCGACATTTTTGCTTGATTACTATAGTATTGCACCGGAGCGGTAGAAGTAGCGAAGTAACGAAGTAACGAAAAAGAGCCACTTTTATGTGAGCTCTTTTTTTATCTCGCTTAGAAGTTGTGGAAATGTGGTGTAGCCGGCGGGTGTGTTGAAATGTCCGGCGTTTTGTATAAGTATAGATTCTGTTTGTAGCTGTTCAGCGAGATGTTCTGAGATTGTTGCTGGTACGTATGGATCATTGTCGGAGTGAAAGAGGTAAAAGTTTTTGCAGTTGTCTTGTATTTTTTTCCAATCAAAATATTTTTGTATAAAAGTGCGATTGAGTTGATCAAATGTTTGGTTACCTAGTGGCTCTGTAAATCCAGCTACAAAATACGCCGCTTTGATGGATGTTGTGCAGTCCTCAAGAATGCTCAGTAAAAACGCAGGACCGAGGCTGTGTCCGATCATGATTGTGTTCGTATCTATGTGCTGTGTGTATTGCGCAAACACCTGCTTCCAACTTTCCAGTGTCTGGTTATCTGGGGTGGGAAACGCTGGTACAAAAACAGTGTGCTCCAGTAGTTGGAGTTCTGACTTGAGCCATGGAAACCAGTTTTCATTAGGATTACCAAATGCGCCGTGTATGAGAAATATGTTTGCCATATATGTGTAGTGTACTGATATACAAATAATTCTTCAAGTTTATTCGTAGTAATTCTTTTGGTTTTGAGATTGGTATTTGGAATTTGGAAACTAAAAACGGCCCAAAGGCCGTTTTGCTTGTGTCAAGGGGGAGACTCGAACTCCCGACCTGAGCGTTATGAATGCTCCGCTCTAACCGGCTGAGCTACCCTGACCCGTGAAAAATCTCAAAACACTAAATTCCAAACACCAAACTTATTACCAGATATACTTGTATCTTGGTGTTTTGAGATTTGGAATTTCCACCCGTAGGGTGGTAGTACCGCCAAGGGGAATCGAACCCCTATTACTGCCGTGAGAGGGCAATGTCCTAGCCATTAGACGATGGCGGCATAATTCCCTCAGGATAAGATGAGGGAAGAAGAGAATAATCACTATTCTTTCAGAGCTTTTTTGAGTGCAAGCCCTGCTTTGAACTTTGGTACAGTCACTGGTGGAATTTGAATCTTCTCAGTTGGGTTTTGTGGATTGACTCCGACGCGTCCAGCACGAGTTTTGGACAAGAATTGACCAAACCCAGCAAGAGTAACACTCCCACCAGCTTTGACGGTGTTGATGATAACTTCAACGGTTGCCTCGAGCATACTCTCAGCCTCTTTTTTGGAGAGACCAACTTTTTTTGCAATTTCTTCTGCAAGTGCAGCTTTGTTCAGATGCATACAGTGTAATTAGAAAAATGAGTAGAAGATATTTCTGGGTGGGAGTATAGCAAATGTTGTTTTTTGTGTCAATAGAGCGGTTTAGCGTGCGTATTCGATCACACGAGTCTCTCTGATAATCATTACACGAATTTCACCTGGGTATTGCAATTCACTTTCAATTTTGCGAGCGATATCTTTGGCGAGATTGTATGATTGGTAATCATCAATTTTTCCTGAATCAACAAAGACACGAATTTCACGACCCGCTTGGATAGCGTAGACTTTGTCTACACCTGGGAAATCTTTGGCTGTTTTTTCAAGTTCTTCGAGACGTGCAACGTATTGTTCATATGTGTCGCGGCGAGCTCCTGTGCGTGATGCTGAGATCGCATCTGCAGCCATGACAATCTTGGTGAGTAAGAGCGGTGGATTTGGATCATGGTGAGTGAGAGCAACCTGAGCTACATCTTCATGCATGTTGAATTTTTTCAAAATAGTGTATCCGATTTGAGGGTGAGTACCCTGACTTTCTTGGTCCACAGCTTTTCCAATATCGTGAAAGAATCCCGCTTTGCGAGCAAGTGACACATCGATGCCAAGCTCTTCAGCCATCATACCAGCAAGCCATGCGACCTCCATTGAGTGATTGAGGACATTTTGACCATAACTCGTACGGTATTTAAGACGTCCAACGATACCAATCAGTTTTGGATCAAGTCCGACGATACCGAGTTTGTGCAGTGCTTCTTCACCAGCTTTTTGGATATCAACTGCGAGTTCTCGTTTGGCTTCTTCTACCATCTCTTCAATCTTGGCTGGTTGGATACGGCCATCTTTGATCAGTTTGTCAATTGCAAGTTTACAGACACGGCGGCGAATAGGGGAGAAACTAGAGATGAGGATCAGTCCTGGTGTCTCATCAATAATAAGTTCACATCCGGTGATTTTTTCAATCATCTTGATATTGCGACCTTCTTTTCCAATGATACGTCCTTTCATCTCGTCACTTGGGAGCTCTACTGCAGTAGAAGTCGTTTCAGATGCATGACTGCTAGCAGTGCGTTCCATGGCGTTGATAATAATCTCACGAGCTTTTCCTTGGAGTTCTTCGTCTGCGGTTCGATCGAGTTTGATTTTACGATTGACCAGCTCTTCGGCTGATTCTTCTTCCATGCGTTTGAATACCAATTCTTTGGCCTCTTCTTTACTCATGTTGGCAACTTCTTGAAGTTTTTTGTCTACCTCAAGTTTGGCTGCATCAATGCGCTCTTTGATAAGTTTGAGCTCTTCTACCTTGCCTTGAAGTTTGGTTTTCTCTTCTTCAAATGAGAGGAGTTGTTTGTCAAACATGTTTTCACGCTGTTCGACGCGTTCCTGCATCTTTTTGATCTCAGCGCGGCGGTCTTCTTCGTCTTTTTTGGCTGCGTCGATAATTTTAATTGATTCTTTTTTTGCTTCAAGGAGGATTTCTTGTTCCTTATTTTTGACCTCAACGAGGCGTTTTTCTGCGATAGCTTCGATGGAGTTGGCGTCTTTGCTTGCGACCTGTTTTCGGTAGAAATACCCACCGATAGCACCAAGTGCAAGGGCAATGAAGCCAACACCAATAATGGTAATTGACATAAAAATGAAAAATAAACCGGGTATCATCGGTTTGGCAGGGGAAAATGTGAGAAAATCAAGAGAAAGTACACGTTAGTGTGCACTTGGTGTATTTGAGGTTGAAGAGAGGTTTTTGTGCTGTATGCACGTTAATTTCTTCTGGTAACACACACGATTTTGTATATTTCTCAGCATGTTGCTGCTCAATTCCGGAGACGTCCGTTTGCGAATGAATTATGG
>CALMAY010000040.1 GCA_937861125.1 uncultured bacterium
CGACACAAAACGAATGGGACTGCTCGACCGTTCAATGAAAGTATACTAGCCATTTATTTTTAATAGTATGATAAAAAAACAAAACGAAGATCTTGGAGTATCGGTGAACATCCACACCTTTCTTCTTCGAGAAAACGTCTCAAAATACTACCTCAACAAAGTGAGAAAGTATGTCAAAACAGGCAACCAGAACATATATAACAGATTAGTACAAAAGGGAGTGATCCAAGAATATAAAGCAGTGCACAACCTTGTCACAACTGTTGGGCGCAATGTTTTGGCTCGAAGACTTGCAGGCAATACAACATACACAGGTGAAGTGAACTATGGCGCACTAGGCACAGCAGTGTCACCAGTGCCAGCAAATAACTCAACCCAGCTCGGGACAGAGGTATTTCGCAAGGTAAAAGCAAGTGCGAGCTACGACAACAATATTGCTTATGTAGATTTTTTCTACACTGCAAGCGATACCAATGGGACATACACAGAATTCGGGTCATTTATTGACGGATCAGGCACAGCAAACAGTGGTCGACTGTTCAGCTACATTGCGACAGGCGGGTGGACAAAATCATCGAGTCAGAGCTTGTTTATTTCTTGCGTTTATACTTTGACGTAAACATATGTCATTGAAAACAGACTACGCCGCTGGCGATCAGCTACTCGCTTCGGACGTCAACTCAAACTTCAAAAAAACAACCTACCCATTTTTTGGCGACGGGTCGGATGGCAACGTGACCATTTCGAGCAACACAACGCTCACGCGGGACATGTACTATAACGACCTCACTATCAATAGTGGGTTCGAGCTGTTTCCAAATGGATACAGGATATTTGTGCGTGGTACACTCACGTTTGTCGGCACAGGAAAAGTGTCAGCATATGGTGGAAATGGTGGAAATGGTGGAAATGGGGCAGCACAAAATGGATCAGGTGCTGGGACAGCAGGAACGGCTGGCACGCGCGCAAACACCGCAGGGACACTTCCTGCAAGTGGGACGAGTGGTGTAGGAGCACAAGGACAAGAAAATACAGGTGGGTTCAGCCCGTCAGATGCAGGTGCTGGCTCAAGCACGACTAAGGCTATTAATACTACTAACGGGAAGGCTGGTGGCGCCAACAATGGTGGAGGTACATTTGGTGCGGCTGGAACAAACACAGGCACGCCAGTCAATCCACTCAAAACATATTTTGATGTATACGCTCTGCT
>CALMAY010000041.1 GCA_937861125.1 uncultured bacterium
ACAAACCTTGGGTTGGGTAGTGCAGCTCTTCAAAATAGTAGTGTATTTTTGCAAGTTGCAAATAATTTTTCTGATTTGGGTAATGCTGCTACTGCTCGCACCAATTTGGGATTGGGGAGTATTGCGACAGCAAATACAGGTGATTATCTCTCTATCAGTGGTGGTACCCTAACAGGGACTCTGGTTGGGACGACAGTATCATCTACCAATGCTTTGTTTGGTACTGTGACTACGACAGTACTTGCGGTGACCGGAGTCAGTACATCCACCTTTGAAGGAAGTATTAATCTTCCAAGTGGGTACTGTTTCGCTGTAGATGGGACATGTATTGGTGGAGGTGGAGGAAGTGGTACGGTCAATAACGGTACTTCTGGATATCTCGCATATTATCCATCTACTGGTACGACAGTGGATGATAGTGGTGTATATTGGAGTGGTACAGGTTTAGGGGTTGGTACGATGTCGCCATCATCAACAGCTCATATTATTTCCACTACTGAACAACTTCGTTTGGGTTATAGTACTGTTACATCATCTCGTTTTGCGGTAAATGAAGCTGGTGATTTGACGATCACTAATCCTGTGGATGGGGATGTCGTGTTTAGTGATGGTACACGTAATTTGCGAATTGAATATAACCAGACATTACCAGGTTATGTCTCTATTGTGCCAGAATCAGCAGGTCTCTTTATGGGGCGTGACGATAACTATACTTACCTAAATGGTGTAGGTGTTGGTATTGGAAATAACAGTATCGGGTTTATGGATTTTAAAGCTGACCAAGGTGTGAATAGTGGGTTTTTAGTTAGTAGTCCTTCTGATCTTTCTTTTGATGCGTCCAATGTGGGGGGTTCGTTTTACTGGACCAATGATTATGCCGCTACCACTTTGGCTGAGTTGGATAAAAGTGGTGGTGTGGTGCAGTGGAAAGTGGTAGATGATTATAAAATTGGAGATGTAGATGGTGGGACCTCTGGACTTTATCTTAACATTTCTCAAACAGATCGCCAAATAGAATTAGTAAATAGTGTTGATGGGTATCAAATGGATTTGGATGTGTCTGGGGTATATAATAGTGGTAATGCGCTAATCTCTGGTAGTAATTTAACTCTTGATGTTACAGGTAATGATTTTTATATAAACTCTGCGATTGCTCAAGTAAACGCTGGTTCTCTTGCCGTGTATGATACTGTAAATACAGCCACATTGAACGGTTCTTCTCTTACGTTTTCTGCTGATTCCACACTTCAAACATACGGAAATTTAACAATAGATACAGATGGAAATGATATAACTATCAATGGAACTAGTTTGGTAAATAACGCACCTCTTTCGCAAAAAGCTCAACAGGTTTGGTATGATGGCGTAACTGAGATAGCGCGCATCGATGCTGCTGGATTGGAATTATCTAATTTTTTGAATGTTACTAGAACTACAGAACAAATGCGTCTTCGTTATAATAGTTTGAACTATAGCTCATTTACCGTCTCTTCTGGTGGTGATCTGACGATCGCTCCAAGTGGTTCAGACACAACTATCACAGGTAATTTAGCTGTCTCAGGTTCCGCCACTGTTGGTGGCTCCAATGTATTGACTGTAGCAAACTACGGTGCAACTCTCGGCTCAGTCTATCAACCACTCGATAGTGATCTTACCTCTTTTGCTCTATTGGGTACTGCTGCGGATAAATTAGCATATACCACAGCCGCAAATACATGGGCAGAAACAGCATTTACATCGTTTGGTCGGTCACTTGTAGACGATACTACTGCAGCAGCTGCACGTACTACTCTTGGCCTAGGTACTATCTCTACTGCTGCAAGTAGTGATTATTTAGCTGTAACAAACAATCTCTCCGATCTGAATAATGTCTCTACTGCAAGAACAAATCTTGGTCTTGGTACTATTGCTACTCAAGCAGCAAGCGGTGTTACTATCACTGGTGGTACGCTCAATGGAGTCACAATTGGAGGTACAACACCAGGAGCAGGTACATTTACCACACTTGCTAGTACTGGAAATACTACTATTGGAGATGCGTCCGCTGACACTGTTACCAGTAATGCTGCTGCCTGGACATTTGCTAATGATACCACTGTTGCACTTTCAGGTGGAGTCAATGGACTCAATTTTGATAGTGACACCCTCTCTATTGATGCGACAAATAATCGTATTGGTCTAGGAACCGCTGCACCGATTACTACACTGCATGTCTCTGATGCCTCGACTCCAGCTGGTATATTGTTGGGCGTTAATGGGACAAGTGGTGGATATACAGCGCTTAGTATGACCTTGAGTGCGGTAAGTAATGGTACTGCATCTATCCAAGCGGTAAAT
Source organism: uncultured bacterium (assembly GCA_937861125.1). GTDB lineage: Bacteria > Patescibacteriota > Patescibacteriia > Magasanikbacterales > UBA922 > CALMAY01. The sequence continues at coordinate 2,338 of CALMAY010000041.1, forward strand.
TCAGCTGGGTCTTCGTATGGTTCATTGTTACTTAATCAAAGTGGTGGAAGCGTTGGTATTGGTACTACTGGACCAGATCGTAAGCTTGATGTATTGGATGCTACTGCTGCACAACTTCGTTTGACGTATACCGATGGTAGTGTATATACAGATGCTCAAACAGATAGTTCTGGATATTTGGTACTCACACCAAGCGGAAATAGAATGAGTATTGGAGGTGTCACTCCGCAACGCACGCTGCAAGTACATGCGACAAGTGGAAGCAGTTATGCATCGTTTACCAATGCGACAATTGGGTCTACTAATTCAGATGGGTTGTTGGTTGGGTCTGATACATCTGGAAATGCATTTTTATGGAATTATGAAAGTGGAAAATTGGTGTTGAGTAATGCTGGATCATCTACTGATTTACAAATTTCTGGCGGTAACGTCGGTATTGGTTTTAACTATTCCACACAAGCACCAGATCGGAAATTAGATATACTTGATGCGTCTAATCCACAATTGCGTCTGACACAAGCTGATGGTTCGGTATATACCGATATTCAGACAAATTCGAGTGGTGATTTGACTGTTGCTCCAAGTGGGTCGGATATGATGGTCAATGGTCGTTTGGCTATTGGTACTGCGACCGCACAGTCGGCAGCGTTGGTTGTCAATTCAACAGGTTCAAATAACCCTGCTATGATATTGGCAGATGGGGATTTGACTATGCCAAATTATTCTACTGTTGCTGCAAGTCCTTCGTTGTCATCTGGAACAGTGGGGTGGCTTAGTAGTGGGTCAGCGGCATCTGGTGGTGCGTTTTTGAGTGGTTTTACTGCCAATGGTGTAAATAATGGATCACCAGTTGGTATGGTAGGGTATCATGGTGGTACTGCACCTACGACTCCTGCGATTCAACTAATTTCTTACAAAACAGATTCTGGTACATCACGTCAAGCGCTCGCTTCGAATGAGTTGGTTTTGCAAATAGCAAACGGATCAACTGTTTTAGCAACTTGGTTGGGAAGTGGTGCTGTGGGTATGGGCACTACTGGGCCAGGGAGAGCTTTAGAAATCAACTCAGCAACTGGAGCCAATCTTCGTTTGACATATAACGATTCAGATGGCTCTGCGACAAATTATGCTGATTTTAGTATGTCTAGCGGTGGTGATCTTACTATTGCTCCAAGTGGGTCTGATACTTCGTTTACCGGGACGCTTGCAACTACTGGAAATATTACTTTTGGTGACGCGTCAGCTGACACTGTTACCAGTAATGCCGCGGCATGGACATTTGCCAATGATACTACAGTAGCATTAACAGGTGGAGTCAATGGACTTAATTTTGATAGTAATACACTCTCTATTGATGCAACCAATAATCGTATTGGTATTGGTACTGCTGCACCAACATCAAAACTTCATATTTATGAATCATTGGATGGTACAAATGCGTTTACAGTAGAAAATCCTAGCACAGGGACATCGGCAGCAACAGAAATTCAGGTAGTTGCTGATTCAGGTGGTGGATATTTGAAAGCATATGGAGGGTCGTTTAGCGGTGCGGCAGCATTGACTGATGCAGTAATGTTATTTTCTGCAAGCGGTTCGAGTGGTGGTTTGCGCATTGATACCGAAGCAAATGCGCCGATCAATTTTTCTACAAATGGGTACGCAAATACACGAATGACAATTTTAGGCAGTGGTAATGTCGGTGTTGGGGATACTACTCCGGCAGCGTTGTTTACTGTCGGTACTAGTGATGCATTCCAGGTAAACTCTTCTGGTGTTATTGCGTCTGTTGGTGATATTAATTTCAAAAGTGGTGCTGGTGGGTATATTTATGGTCCAACAGATACTCAAGATCTTAACTTGGTGAGTTCTAATAATTTGAATTTTTTTGCAAACGCATACACACCATTACGTTTGCTAAAGGGCACAACATCTTCGTATATTCCTGGCCAAATGTTTAACGTCGGGGCAGCTGATGATGCCGATATCGGATTTTTTGTTGACCGTACCGCTGCAACGACGTGGCGTGCTCGTGGTGGTGGTAGTAATGCAAATCCGACGATTATTCGTTCTACTGGTGGTAATTTGGTGTTTTATACCGATACATCCAAGACAGATTTGACAAGCTACACGCCAACGGAACGCATGAGATTGAGTTCCTCTGGAAATTTGGGTGTTGGCGACGCTTCTCCTGCTGCACTCTTTACTGTTGGTAACGGCGATCTGTTCCAAGTAAACTCATCAGGTGCTATCTCTGCTGTAACGGGAATTACAAATAGTGGAAACACCACACTTGGTGATGCTGCAGGTGATACACTCACATTTAATGCGTCAACTGCTTCTCTCTCTGCAAGTGGTCTCAATTTTGATAGCAATACATTATTTATTGACGCCACAAATGATCGTATCGGTATTGGTGATACATCTCCTGATGACCTACTCAATATCCACTCGGCAAGTGCTGCTGCAGGACTTGCGATCACATCTCTTGGGACTGACACTGATGCATATTTGAAATTTGAACTGACAGATGGTACCCCATCGTTTACTATGGGAGTAGATGATTCTGATAGTGATAAGTTTAAGATTAGTACAACAGCGTTGGGGACGAACGATAGGTTTGTAATAGATTCTTCGGGCAATGTGGGGATTGGCACAAACGCACCGTCTGGTTCTTTCCATGTGGAAGCAGGATTAAGTGACATACGAATTGGTGATTCGTTTTGTGGTAGTTCTTGTATGTATTATCTTCAAGAACAGGCGGATAGGAGAATTCGAATTGGAGATATTTCAGGAGAGTGGGATGGTGCGGGTATAGATATAGATTCTACAAATCATTATCTTAAAATTGGTGATATTGCCGGAAATGGAAATCCTTATTTGATGATTTCAGGAAATACGACCACTCTTTCGTCTCATTTTGTACCAAGTGCTGATATCACATACGATCTCGGATCTCCTACACAGCGTTGGCGTGATCTATATCTTTCGTCATCGACGATTCATCTAGGAGTACCTGGTGATGAAGCTCAAATTTCGTACTCGAATGGTTCTATACGAATTACTGCTGGTGGTGTTACGACATTGCTTGGTTCTACTGTAAGTTATGGTTCTAGTGGCACAACTAATTTTTCTGGAGATGTTAATTTGCCAGATGGAAGTTGTTTTTCAGTGGATGGTGTATGTCTGACAAGTGGTGGCGGTGGTGGTGGGAGTGGTATAGTGAGCTCTGGTTCAAGTGGGTATTTGACATACTATCCGACGAGCGGTACTACCGTAGATGATAGTGGGTTGTATTGGGATAGTAGTAGTGGCCGGCTTGGTGTTGGGACAACAGCACCTATTGGTGCTTTGCATGTAGAGACAACGAGTACAGTTGTGATTGGTGATTATGCTGGTGTAGAGACATATAATATGTTCATCATTAATACTGATCCTGGTCAATTTGGTGGTGCAATGTTTGCTGGTATGGGTGATATCTTTGGGCGACACCAGGGTATGGTGGTGGTGGCAGATGATACAAATCAAGTGGTAACTATTGGAGATCAGCCATATGGAAATAATGCATCGTTAGTTTTAAATAAAGCTGGTACAGTAGATGTGCATGCAGCAGACACAGTAACAATTGAAGGTACGAATGAAGTAACGTTGAGATCTGCTGGAGCTGATTTGGTTTCAATCACAAGTGCTGGTACCGTTGCTAATGTCTGTTTTGGGGTAAATAAAACGTGTAGTGGTGGTGCAGGGACACCATTGAGTCAGATTGGGAGAGAAGGGACATATGCTGATACTGTAAAAGTAAGTGGGTCATATGCGTATACGTTAGCACGAGGTTCAGATGCGATGTATATATATAGTGTTTCTGATCCAACCACTCCAACATTGGTAGGTACATTTGCAGATGTTGGTGCTGGCGGCTCTGGGTCTCGTTTTGCAAATCCTTATGATGTGACTGTTTCTGGAAATTATGCATTTGGCTTATCAAGTGATGGGTATTTTACGGCGATTGATATATCGAATAAAGCTAATCCAGCTGAGGTGTCTTGGATAGGAGTTTCTTCTGGTCTGATGGAAGTAAAAGTTTCTGGACATTATGCATATTTGTTGGGCGGTGGAAATTTGGATGTTGTAGATATTACTGATCCAGCCTCTATGTCTGTGGTGGCAAATTTGGGAACTGGAAAATATTCAGATTTTTCTATCTCTGGAAATTATATCTATGCAAGTGGATACCAAGGAGATTCTGGTTTGCTTATTATTGATATTACTGATCCGCTCAGTCCAAGTATTCTAAATACATTCACTAATAGTGTTTTGTCAACCGAAGAATATTCGCATATGGCAAAGTCGGGTAATTTTGTCTATGTTGTTACGGCTGATACTGGGTATATGGGTGTTGTAGATGTTTCCGATGTGAACAGTCCTATTATGAGAGGTTCCATTAGTAGTAGTACCTTGACATATTTGGACGGTGCCACAGGAATTGATGTAGTTGGTACTATGGTATATGTGGCGTTTGAGAGTGGTAACGGTGTATATGCTATAGATGTCTCTGATCCAGATACTCCGATTGAGAGTTCACATATTTTGGATGATAGTTCTAGTGGTGCTGCAAGCAATTTATATCGTGCGCATGACGTAGATTTGGCTAATGAATATGCGTATGTGACGAGTCATGAAGGGTTGACCATACTCAATGGCGTTTCGGATAACCAATTTATGGTTGGGTATGATAATTCCAACTATGTTGGACTGTCTGTTGCTTCTGATGGTTCTTTGACGATTGACCCAACTGGCTCTTTGGTGACGATGAGTGCTGATGTACTTATTTCAGGTGCGCTTGATGTGAGTGCCACAGGAAGTGGTATAGTTGCTTCGTTTAACAATGACGTAGCTACTTGTTTTGTTGAACCAGGAAATAATGATTTCAAATGTTCTTCGGATGTACGTCTCAAGAAAGATGTGATTGATCTCTCGTATGGTCTCAATACTGTGATGGCACTTCATCCTGTCTCGTATCAGTGGACAAATCAAACCAATACTAGTTCACATGTTGGATTTATCGCCCAAGAAGTGGCTGAGGTGGTACCAGAGATGGTTTCTATGGGTCCAAATGGGTATCTAGCTGTCGGGTATGCAGGGTTTGTGCCAGTGCTTACCAAAGCGATTCAAGAGCAGCAGGCTCAGATTCAATCGTTGGTTATTGCCGCTGGGCTTCAAGGAGCACTTATTGGAGATATACAGATGTCTGTGGATACTTTAGAAGTGAAAAAACATATTGTATTTGGGGTTGATACTGTGGGGCAAGCAAAAATATTAGCAGGAAGTGTTACAACTACAGTTACATTTAGTGAGCCATATGAACAACTTCCAATTATCTCTATTACTCCAGTAGGTTCTGAAATACTTGGGCTAGGTATATCATACGTTGTCTCTGAAAAGACGACGGATGGATTTACTATTGCATTGAATACAGCTCAGTCTGTTGATGTTATGTTCGATTGGCAGGCATTTGGATCTGAGGGTGGTAAGTTGTTTGTCAGTGATGGAACAGTGGAAGATATTGAGATTACAGTGGTTGATGGTGGTGTGGGATCAGACGTAGTTGCGGATGACGGAGGTGTTTCTGGTGGTGGGGATGATGAACCTACACCAGAACCTACACCAGAACCTACACCAGAACCTACACCAGAACCTACACC
>CALMAY010000042.1 GCA_937861125.1 uncultured bacterium
CTGTACTATGAGTCAAGGATATTCCATCGGTGGAACTTCTATGACTTTGTGGAGGAGCTAGTAGCAATACTCAAGTCGCCAGACGCAACGACACCGATACCCACAAAACGGAGGGGGAAAGAACAACAACTATTTTTATCAATTTGACACAAACATATGCTACAAGAAACAGCCAAATACATAAACCATATTGTTAGATTCACCGATATGGTCGACGAAAAGGGAAATCCAGTGCCACGTAAAACATACCCAGAGGATCTGTTTTATGGTATAGCAAGTCTCAAAGAGCGGATGTCAGAATTCGTATATGCGGTTTTACAAAAAGAAGATGATATTGTTGAGTCAAATGTCCCAGCGGATATCGTGCGTATGAAGAAAGACGGGTGGAAAATCGTCGCTGATAATTGGGTGACAGAGAAATTTGAGATCACAGACGAACAAGAAAAGAAAGCTCTCAAGGAACTCAAAAAAGAACGAAAACGTGTGCCAGAGTTTGTTACAAAAGAGGCGATGGATGAACTAAAGAAAATCCTTGCATAACCATATGGCAAACACACGAGACCCAAAGTGCCTGTCCTGCGGTCGAGTGATCCGAGGTTTTACCAGAATGAAAAAGAAATGTTTTGATTGTAAGAAAGAGGCTCGATACAAAAGAGCGGGGCTAGAAGTACCAAAAAAGAAAAAACAACTATCGTGCGTCTGTCTGGATTGCAGATACGCATTCAAGAGTAAGGTGGATATGCTCGAGGCGACGTGTCCGATCTGCCAAAGTATTCACATCACTAAAGTCCACCAGTATGTCAAACCAGAAAAGAAAAATCATACTTGAGATCAAAAAGGTGTGCATTGAAGTGAAGAAAGGGCAATACGAGTGCCGGGAAGTGCCACACAATATGGCAAACAAAAGAATGTTTTGGAGGACAAAGAGTAAGTGGAACAATGCGTGGAAATCCGAGGTTTGTGTGCAGGTGCTTGCTTACAGAAACCAATTCGGGAAACTCCCACTGCATATGCCAAGTATCACCGTAGTGCTCGGGCATTCTCATTTGTTTGATATAGACGGTGCATACACCGCAGCAAAGCCAGTGCTCGATGGCATCCGCATTGCAGGTGTTATCGCTGACGATAGTCTCAAATATCTCAGAGACTACAAAGTGACACAAAGTACCCAATTTAGAGGTACTATTGTGGAGATTGAATTTTAATTTTTATGCATATTTTATACGGGATTTTGCTCGGATTTTGTATTGTTGCGGTTATTATTTTTGTATCAAGGTTAGTGGATGACGTTGTTTGTTGTCAGGTATACGGGAAACTACTTGACGATGCCACAATAGAAAAACACTTGATCTCAAAAGAACATTTGCTCAACTGCTATCGTTTGAACTTTCTCGACAGCACTATATTGTCATCTGATGGAGTTGGTCATCCATTTATTGCGGAGACAAACAGTAGTCTCAAATCTCGATGGCATATACACGGTGTGGGACAGATACCAGCACAGTCAAAATGGACAAAGATATTGTATCAGGTGCAGACTGAGTTTTTGATTGGATAATATGTCGGCACAAAACTTTTCAATACAATACATCAAGAGCGGAGAGCTCAAGCCAGCACAATATAATCCACGAAAG
>CALMAY010000043.1 GCA_937861125.1 uncultured bacterium
AGTACCACAACACCCTATTCATTAACATTATCAATATGAAATCACTCGAAAGAAGATTTAACCAGATCCGTACTCAGCACCCATACTGGAGTACACACCTCTGCTTTGCCAAAGCAGTCACCAATCAGCATTTTACTCACGCTATTATCCTCTACTGGTTTAATAAACTGGTAGACAAAGATGATTACTCTACAAGTGACAAACGAGAGATCATTGCTCACCTAGAGAAACTCAATACTAGCACTGACGAACATATAAAATGAGGGCTTTTTTGCCCTCTCCTGTGTTTATTTTATCCAAAGGCATACATTTGCCATAACATCATCCCCTATCCTTGAATTATATGGATTTACAAACAATTACCATTACGCAATATCTCACACAAAAAGACATATCATTTATTGAACGAAATGGCGAAATCGTTACTAGATGTCTGTTTAATGAATGTGACAAAGACAGCAGGCCAAATGAAGCACACCTGTACTTTCACGTTGAAACAGGACAATACAACTGCAAAAAATGCGGTGTAAAAGGCAATCTCATTACACTCGCCAAACATCTCGGCGATAATACAGAATACCATCAACCAAACCACATAAGACAGAGAAAACCAAAAGAGACAAGTGTGCCAATATTACGTCCTGAAATGGTAGAAGAATACCATCGTGCCATACCTGAGCGTATTATGTCTTATCTCAGCTCTAGAGGCCTTACAGAGGCTCTTGTAACGCAATACAGGCTCGGCTGGGGTAAGTTTTATGGCCAATGGTGGATTACTATACCAATCAAAGACAAGGACGGTATATACTCCTTCTTTAAACTTCGTAGAGATCCTGACATAGTACACGGAGATGGTAAATACCGATTTTACCCATCTGGCAGCGAAGCATCACTTTTTGGAGTAGACACGCTCACAGAGGATGACGACACGGTGATGATCTGTGAGGGTGAGTTTGATGCTATACTCATGCGGAGCAAACTCGGTATACCAGTACTGACATCAACGGCTGGAGCTGGCACGTTTAAAGAAGAATGGATAGGACACTTCACGCATGTCAAAAAATTATATGTATGTTTTGATATAGATGAAGCAGGACAAAGAGGATCTGACGCAGTCATACAACTTCT
>CALMAY010000044.1 GCA_937861125.1 uncultured bacterium
CCTACCGGGTACACTTCTCAACGCTCCATATAAACATCGTCAGGAAAGTATTCAGATGGTGCGTAGATCACAAAACACACATCATCCATAAATCAGACATACAGGATCTGACACATACAGACTACGGAAACTTCTATATACTCCAAAGATTCGGATTGCTCTACTACATGGAAAGCAGTGAAGGTGATAGAATAAAATGAGGATACTGGGGGGTGGCGGTACGAAGAATTGCAGATTTTCTCACAGATAAATGGAAAATTGCGGAATATTCGGAAAAAAATACAGCAACAAAAGAACAAAGTGTGAGCGAAAATAGACTATTCTATTCCGACATAGTCAAAAAATACAAAGGAAAAAATCTCTTCGATGAAGACATGAGACCGGCATTCGTCGAGTACCTACAAGACGATAAAAAAGCCAGAGACTACATAGACCAATGGCTTTATTCAATAAATACTCAGACGGATGAAGGGGAAGACTTGCAATCATTATTTCGATAACCTTTTACAACTATGCGATCACTAAAATTTAGAGCTTGGGATGATCAAGAAAAAGAAATGGTATACCCTGCAGAATTTGTGGAGTATGCAGAGTCTCGATGAGAACTACTCGATAACTTTGAAGATGAAGACATCATGCAATTTACATGACTCATTGATAAAGATGGGAAAGAAATATATGAAAATGATATACTGCAATTTCAATGACTTGATACAAAATTTCAAGTTTCCTATTACACCGAATATGGCCAGTATCGTATGTCATGAGTCATGTACGGAAAATCCGAGAACTTTCCAATATTTTCTAACCTTGTAAAAATCATATGAAATGTGTATGAAAATCCATCTGAGTAAAGACTCAGATAGTAAATGGCAAAAAAATAACGCCAATTGTACTTGAGTGACAAAGCATGATCACTCTCCACGGACTCCATTTCATCGAGAATGTCGCATCTCGACTCCATGTCAAAAAGCGACTCAAAAAAAACTATATAATCTCTGAATAATGCCAAAATCTGTCAATATACTTT
>CALMAY010000045.1 GCA_937861125.1 uncultured bacterium
CAGTAGTATTCCAGATTAATGTACGTCGATTCCAACCATCTGTAACATATATATGGTCATTATACACCCAAACAGAAGCTGGATGACGCATTGAAGACGTAGTGCTTAAACCACCGCCCTTATTTTCATCGCCTGATATAAAATCATCTTGACCAAGTACAATATCTGCAGCCGTACCTAATTCAGGTGTTGATGTGTTCCAGATCAGTACACGGTTATTTCCCTGATCAACTACAAATAACTGAGATCCATCAGAAAAAACTCCACTCGGATTATACAACGTATCAGCATCGGCCGAACCACCAGCATTGGCTTGATTATCATCAAAATTAGCTTGTCCCAAAACAATATCAGCATCTGCCCCAGACGCAGGTGTTGATGTGTTCCAAATCAATACACGATGATTGTGCGTATCAGCCACATACAATCGCTCACCGTCTGTCATAACTGCAGACGGGTTGTACAATCGAGACGCACCGGTGCTATGCGAACGCCCCATATATCCTACCTGACCAAGGACACTCACAGCTTCTTGACCAGTTTCTAATCCATCTACACTATATACTAAAATACGATTGTTACTTGCGTCAGAAACATACACATACTCATCACTTACAAACACACCACGTGAATCATACAATGTTGCAGCATCAGGGTGTTGTGTATCTGCTGAAGTAAAATCTTCTTGACCCAACACGGCGTCAGCGCCTTGACCGTCCGTAGGCGTTACCGTGTCCCATCTCAAAACACGACCATTATATGTATCAGCCACATAGATATATGAGCTATTTGCAAATACACCCCAGGGTCCATTCATGGTTCCTGAATTTGGTGCAGACAAACCTCTATTGGCACCAGGAGATACAGCAGACGCTTGTCCCAATACCACATCAGCATCCTGACCATTGGTTGGTGTAACGGTATTCCAAATCAATACACGATGATTCCCTACTTCTGACACAAAAATATGATCACCATCAGTTGATAGACCTAACGGCGTATTTAATGTTCCCATATTCGCACCGCCACCACGATTGGACTGGGCACTGTCAAAATCAGCTTGACCGAGCACTACATCAGCACCCTGACCATTGGTTGGTGTTACAGTATTCCAAATCAATACACGATGATTACTTGAATCAGCCACATAAATACGAGAATCATCCACAACAACACCCGTGGGGTTACTCAATGTGGATGAACTTGCACCGCCACCACGATTGGACTGGGCACTGTCAAAATCAGCTTGACCGAGCACTACATCAGCACCCTGACCATTGGTTGGTGTTACAGTATTCCAAATCAATACACGTGCATTTGACTGATCAGCTACATAGATTTTTGATCCACTAGAAAAAACACCTATTGCACTATACAACGTAGACGAATTCACAGACCCACCCTGATTTGGACTCGCAGAAGTAAAATCAAGTTGACCCAGCACCACATCGGCTTCTTGACCATTTTCCACATCAGTTGTATTCCAAATTAATACACGGTAATTATTTTGATCCGAAACAAAAATACGTGTCCCGTCAGAAAAAACACTTGCTGGAGCATTTAGTGTGTCTGCTCCTGGAGTGCCTTGACCTCTATTACTCTGAGTGGACGCAAAATCAGCCTGACCCAACACTCTATCTGCAACCTGCCCATCTATGGGTGTTTCTGTATCCCAAATCAATATGCGATTATATGTAGAATCAGCTACATACGTCTTACCCCCACCCACATACACTGCGGTAGGATTGCTCAACCACGCACCGGATACTGAAGCTTCATGTGTGCTACTCACAAAATTTTGTTGACCTAAAACCACATCAGCAGAAATCCCTGGTGTCGGATCTGGATTAGCTACAGGTGCACCACCAGCAAATGACACATAGGTATACACACCTGCGCCAATACATCCCATAAACAACAAACAAATACTTTTGTACTGCCACAGTTTCATAAAAAATAGACAAAGAAAAAATCTTTGTCTATTATAGCAAATTTTTTACAAAATATCTATTTCATCGTTTTTGCCACCACATCAATTGCCTTGACAAACGCACCAGTACGGAGATCAACACTGTGCTGCTGCGCCATATCCCACACCTCCCCAAATGATCGCACCATAATGGTCTCAAGTTTTTGCAACACATCCGCTTCACTCCAGTGCTCTCCAGCCACATTTTGCTGCCACTCAAAACAACTCACTGTCACACCACCCGCATTGGCGAGCACATCTGGCACGACAACAATTCCCTTTTGATGCAAAACAACATCCGCTTCAGGAGTGGTCGGACCATTTGCTAGCTCTACAATCGCTTTCGCTTGCACACGAGATGCATTCTCCGCGGTAATCTGATTTTCAAGTGCTGCTGGAATCAATATATCAACCGGTAATTCAAGTAGCTGTTCATTGGCGATCGTCTCAGTTCCATCAAAACCAACCACTGAACCGTTTTCTTCTTTATATTTTTCAAGCTGTTCAACTGACAAACTATCAGCTCTTACTCCACCTTTACTGTCGCTCACTGCCACAATTTTATACCCCAAATCAGAGAGAATCCGTGCCATGTGTGCACCTGCATTACCAAATCCTTGAATCGCCACCGTTGTTTCTTCTGGTTTGAGACCCATTTTTTTCGCCAACTCAATGGTGCAGTACACACCACCCTGTGCAGTCGCAAAACTTCGCCCCTCACTCCCACCATCTGCAATCGATTTACCGGTAATGACTCCTGGATCAGGATGTCCCACTAGTTTTTCATACTCATCACGCATCCACCCCATGATTTCAGGTGTCGTATAGACATCTGGTGCTGGTACATCAATATGAGAACC
>CALMAY010000046.1 GCA_937861125.1 uncultured bacterium
TTATTAAATGATGCTACGATACCAGAACCAGATGCAGTAACATCCAACGTGCCATTGATAGCGACGTCTGCATTCATAGTAATATATGTCCCTGTCGGATCAATAGTGAGTGACCCATCAGACGCTACAGCGAGACCAACATAGTTGGAACTATCATACCCTACCATAAACTGATTTTGAGATATACCTGTGTAGACACCCAACCCTTCGTGAGTTGATACATAGGCGTACCCATTTGCCATATCTAGTGCATCGACACGATATAGATTTGTTGCAGCACCACTCCACGTATTGTCTGTTAATTCACCCAGGAGTGCAGGTGCGTCTGGATTTGACATATCAATAGAGTATAAACCGCGATCAAAACCGACATACGCTACACTGCCCACCGCGTCAATAGAAAATCCGGCAGTCAAATTTGTAAGAGTTGTAGTATCGAGATACCCACGCTCAAAAGGAGCACTAGGGCTAGATATATCAATTACCACAACACGATTATTTGAAAATTCATCTGCAGTAAGTACATATAGATACGAACCATTGAGAGCGAGACGTGAGGAATCTTCTGTTTGTAAATTATGAATTGCACTCATAGCATCATAATCATCATCCAACACGGTACCAACAGAAGATATAGCTGTAGGATCAGACACATCATATACAGATATACCACTACTACTTTGATAACCACTTACAAACACATAATTACCTGATATAACAAAATCTGAAACTTTCCCAGCAGATTCTGAATCAGCAATAAACATATTTGCTGGATCACTAATATCAACAGTAATTAAAGGGTCTCCTTGGCCCAAAATATACGCATAATTTCCTTTGATACGCATACGTACGACGTGACTACCCAAACCTTCAATCCATGCTATTTCGGTTGGATTGGCTTTATCAGTAATATCTACTGCTGTCAGATAGCCATTTACATTAACAATATATGCCACATTCCCAGAAACGGCGACATCCACGATACCCCCCACCTTACTCCCCACACCACCATTAGACACATCAACAAACTCGCCAACCCACGTAGGTGTAGTTGGGTCTGAAACATCAGCTATACGCAGTGCCTGATCTCCAGAAAATGCTGCATACAAATAATTACCACTAACCACAACATGGTTTGCCACATAGTATGAAGTCTCTACACCGATTTCTGAAATCGTACCCCCACCAGCAGCACATTCCTTATTCACACCAAAGCAAGTATTTGCCAATGTACCACCACCAGAAACAGCCAAAAGCTCATTACCAGCCACCCTCAGCGAGACATTGTTCTGTCCATCTACCAGTATAGTATCGCTAGCATCGAGCTGAATCGTACCATCTTTATTTAGTACCATTCTAGCAGTATCTGCATACGCGTCACCAATAGTTACCACACCATTTGTATCATCAGTAACTACAACCAACCCATTATTTCTCCCATATACATCACCTATACCAGCAATATTTGACCCACCAAACTCACCTGGATCAGTATTAATCACAAACGTATTATATGTACCACTTCCTGCGGTGTCACCGATCAACACAGAACTAGTAGACGAGATATGCAATACACCACCTGGTGTAGTAGTACCAATTCCTAAACGAGCGTTGGTAGCATCCCAATACAGAGCGCTGTCATCCACTCCTGTACCCGAGGTAGGATAATATGCCAAATATCCAGCCGCACCGGTATTCACTGTTCCACTTCCCCCTCCGCCACCACCACTTGTCAGACAAACACCATTTACTGAAAAACAACTCCCGTCTGGCACATTTATATCTCCAGAAAAATTGGTCGTACCACTAGCACCATAGCTAACAGTAGACCCAAGCAATGTTGTAACACCACCGGCAGTAATACGCACCGAACCATCCGAGTAGGAAATTTGAGCTTCATCACCAGGCACTCCCAAATGAATCGTCGATGATGAAAGATACAGATCGCGCCAACGTTGTGTAGGAGATCCGAGATCGTATGTGATATCAGAAAGAGGCAAAATATGTCCTTTAGATGTAATAGTTTGCCCCCCACTTAAATCGATTTCTAAATATGTTGATGAACCATTTATGTCTCCTAATTTTGTATAATTCCCATCAACACTAATCTCGAGACCTGCACCTGTATAATTTCCATCTATATCACCCAATAATATCTTACCATC
>CALMAY010000047.1 GCA_937861125.1 uncultured bacterium
ATACTGGATCTACAGCTGGTTTGTCTGACTGTTTCTTAGCAAACAAAAACCCGCCACCGCCACCACCCGAGCTAGGACATGCAGAAGTTGTAGCCGACGTAGATGATGAGTATGATGTTTCCACACCATCCCCATTGACGGCTTTGACAGAAAACGTATAACTAGTATTACACGTCAAACCAGTCACGCTACTTGATGTGCCCGCTACAGATGATGTAGTAGCAAGTGTGTCGTTGGAGAGAATATAACTTGTACCATCACCACTCCAAGTGAGATTAATACCAGTAGCTGATGCAACAGTCGCACTGAGTGAGGTAGGAACAGTAGAGAGTGTGTAAAAAGCACTAGAAGTTGCGTATGTGGAAGTACCAGTACCATTGTATGCAGCGACACGCAAAATATACTGCGTATTAGGTTCAAGTCCGACCCAATTGGACGAAGTAGCATTGGCTGTGTTCCCTACAGACTCATTGACACTCGGAAAAACACTTCCATCACTACCTGCAGCTACATCAACAATATACCCTGTCTCGTCAGTGGCATTATCAGTCCATGTGATACTACCGATACTACTCGTATTAATACTCGTTACCGAGAGTGAAGTAGGAGCATCAGGTGCAGTTGCACCACTGACCTCAAATGGAAACCGAAGTGTGCGATGGCGATTTCCATCTGCCACAAATATATACCCATCTACAACCGCGAGACCTGACGGAGCACCCAACGTCGTACTTGATGTATCATATCCACCTGCACTAGTAAAATTACCAGACCCAATAATAGAATCAGCCGCTTGACCACTCACAGGATTGGTCGTGTTCCAGATCATGACACGATTATTTGAATAATCAGTCACAAAAATAAATCCACCATACGCAACGATACCTTCTGTGTACGCCGTAGTGGTTACATTAGGCCCCGTTTCACCGCTAACAAAATCAGCTTGCCCCAGCACAACATCTGCATCCGCACCATTTTCTGGAGATGTCGTATTCCAGATCAATGCACGCCGATTCGAACGATCTGCCACATAAATCTTTGACCCATCTGAATACACATACGCTGGGTTATACAGCGTAGATGTACCAGCACTACCACCTCTGTTTGCAGAACCTACCAAAAAATTAGCTTGACCAAGCACAATATCTGCATCAGATCCAGTTGCTGGAGTAGTAGTATTCCAAATCAACACACGATGATTTGCTGAGTCAGCCACATACAACTTTGAGCCATCTGAATAAACCCCTGTAGGTTCATACAACGAAGATGTGCTAATACCACCCCCTTTATTTGCAGCAACTGAGTCAAAGTCGTCTTGACCCAATACAATATCAGCCTCTTGTGCATTTGACACAATTGGTGATGTCCAAATTAACACACGATGATTATATGTATCTGCCACATATACGTTACCCCCTTCTTTCATAACCCCTTTTGGAGTATTTAGACGAGATGCACCTGTACCACTAGTATTACCCGAAAAAGCGACTTGACCCAAAACAAACACAGCATCCTGACCAGTCGTTAAACCACCAGAATTATCATACAACAAAACACGATTATTAGATGAATCTGCTACATACACGTACGAATCATCCACAAATATACCACGCGGATCATACTGTGTCGCAGCACCAGGATGTGCTACAACTGTAGTAAAAAAATCACCTTGTCCTAATACCCCATCTGCCCCCTGACCATCAGTCGGAGTAACAGTATTCCATGACAACACACGATTATTACTCGTATCAGCGATATAGATATTTGAATTATCAGAAAACACACCCCACGGACCACTCAAAGTAGACGAACTTGCATTACCACCACGATTCGCTCCAGCAGAAACAGCCGATGCTTGACCGAGCACAACATCGGCATCCTGACCATTCGTTGGGGTCAAAGTGTTCCAAATTAACGCGCGATGATTTCCAGCTTCTGCCACAAAAATACGAGAACTATCCACAGAAATGCCGATTGGCGTTGAAAGTGTCCCCATCGTCGCACCACCACCGCGATTGGACTGAGCACTATCAAAATCAGCTTGACCGAGCACCACATCAGCACCTTGACCATTGGTTGGTGTTACAGTATTCCAAATCAAGACACGATGATTACCCTGATCGGTAACAAAAATACGAGACCCATCAGCCACGACACCCGCAGGATTACTCAATGTAGATGAACTTGCACTACCACCGCGATTGGACTGAGCACTATCAAAATCAGCTTGACCCAATACCACATCAGCACCTTGACCATTGGTTGGTGTTACAGTATTCCAGATCAAGACACGCGCATTTGCTTGATCAGCTACATAGATTTTTGATCCACTAGAAAAAACACCGATCGCAC
>CALMAY010000048.1 GCA_937861125.1 uncultured bacterium
TTTGTATGTTTTCTGATACTGAGGGTAATACGGTTGGCTTTTTTTCAAAGAAATAATATATAGTATATATGGACACCACACCAATTGTAGTATCTGCATACGTGCATGCACCACTTGCGCGCGTGTGGGAATATTACACTGCTTCAGAACATGTGACGCAGTGGAACTATGCTTCGGACGACTGGTACTGTCCGACGGCAACGAGTGATTTTGTTGTTGGGGGGCATTTTAGCTATACGATGGCGGCCAAGGATGGAAGTGCTTCGTTTGATTTTGGTGGGACGTTTACAGAAATTATTCCACAAGAACGAATTGCATACACCATTGATGATGATGGGAGAAAAGTATTTGTTACATTTGCACAAGAAGGAGAGAATGTTTGTGTGACAGTAGTGTTTGAACCAGAACAAATCAATAGTCATCAATTGCAACAAGGCGGGTGGCAGGCGATACTAGATAATTTTACACAATATATACAGACACAGATCCTGAACATATAGTTCTGTATAGTGTACTGTATGTGTTTGTGGTATACTATATATATTCATTTTTAATATATTTTGTATATGGCAAAAGGAAATAATGCGCGTAAAAAAGAGACAAAGAAACCAAAAGGAACTGGAAAAAAGAAAAAGGGTGGTGTTGGGTCTGTAGTGTAATGTAATAAAAATCCATCTCCAATATGATGGATTTTTTTGTCTCTTGATTGACTTTTGTTACTATTTCAGGCACTCTATCTAGTATTATGCCAGTTACCTCTGCACAATTTGTCAAAGGGCTCAAAGGAACCGATACATTGCTTGAAAACGGTATTCCTCAGATTGCCTTTATCGGTCGTTCAAACGTCGGTAAGTCAAGTGTGATCAACACCCTGACAGGCCAAAAAGACCTTGCCAAGACGAGTGCGTTTCCTGGTCGTACTCAACAGATCAATTTATTTTTGATTAATCATTCGGTTTATTTGGTTGATTTGCCTGGGTATGGGTATGCCAAGATTGCAGGAACCAAGCGCGAACAAATCGAGGGTATGCTTAATTGGTATTTTTTTGAATCCCCTTGTGTTCAGCGTAAAGTGATACTTATTATTGATGCAGATGTGGGGTTGACGAGTATTGACAAAGAAATGTTGTTTGCACTCGAGCAGCACAATAAACCAGTGGTTATTTTGGCAAACAAAATTGATAAGATAAAAAAACAAGACTATGAAAAGCAGCTGTCTACGATTCAGGCGCGTGTAGGAGATCATAAAGTGATTCCATTTTCTGCGCTAGAAAAGATTGGCGTGGGGGATCTGTCGGATGAGATTTTAGGGTAGTGTCTGAATCAAAAAACTCCCACCATGTGGCGGGAGTTTTTTGACTTAGTTTGTTGTTGTGGTAAACCATGTTGTCTGCCACTCTTGCATCATCTTGATTTCTTTTGTCTGTGCGTCGA
>CALMAY010000049.1 GCA_937861125.1 uncultured bacterium
GTCGGCGTCGGGTCGTCCGTCGGCGTCGGGTCGTCCGTCGGCGTCGGGTCGTCCGTCGGCGTCACGTTCGTCTGGGGAGTCGACGGCTTGGAGGTGATCTGGGGGCGAACCCACCAGGTCTTGCTCTCCGCGTCGAGTCCTCCAGAGACGTACTCGATGCCCCACTTCTCACACAGCGCCTTGAAATCTTCCACGAGTTGGCTCAGCACGGCACTATCCTCCATGCACCTAACTACACTTGACGGAACACCCGCCAATCCTTCCCCCCGAGGTGTGTAGGTTTGCACATTTTGCATTTCTGCGGGTTTAGGGGAGAGAGGCGACGTACTGCTTGTTACATCACTTTTCTTCCCCAAACCGCTAGGTATTTGGTATCACAATTCCTTCCCTAAAATCCTCCTTTTGTAACGAACTGTGCTCAGCCTAGCACGAAAGAGAGAGAGACGTCAAGGGTAGACTGTGGATACACAGTTTATTCACAGAGTGCATTTTTTGGCTCAGTTGAGAGACTTGACAGGCTGTGTGGATGAGGTAGAATATGAGTGTTATCACTCGAATGTGAGGAGTGATAACATATATCTTTGTTTATTCTTTTTTATATATCTGTATGAAAGTCATACCAATGGGTGACCACGTGCTGGTCAAACCACTCAAGGAGGAAGAGGTTACTAAGTCAGGTATTTTTTTACCTGAAACTGCGGACAAGGAAAAAAAGATGGAGGGCGAAGTGATCGCTGTCGGTCCAGGCAAGACACTGGATAATGGCACACTCAGTGTAATCTTAGTCAAAGTCGGACAAAACGTATTGTTCAAAAAATGGGGCGGAGATGAAGTGGAGATCGACGGAGAGGAATACAAGATTATTTCTGCTGATGATATTCTCGCTGTTGTGGAGCGGTAGTATTATCGTAATATTGACCACAGATTTTTTATCGCAGATTGACACAGATTTGCGTTTCTCGTCTCTGTGAAATCTGTGCAATGGTATCTGTGCTTACCAATCTTTAATCTAAATATTCTTTAACGAAATTGTATATTGTATGCCTAAACAAATTTTATTTGGAGATGATGCGCGACAGTCACTCGTCGCAGGTGTGGACAAACTTGCTAATGCAGTCAAAGTGACACTTGGACCAAAGGGTCGCAATGTGGTACTCGACAAAGGCTATGGCAGTCCAACGATTACCAAAGATGGTGTCTCTGTGGCCAAAGAAATTGAACTCGAAGATAAAAACGAAGAGATCGGTGCATCACTGGTCAAAGAAGTAGCAAGTAAAACTAATGATGATGTGGGAGATGGAACTACCACCGCAACCGTGCTCGCACAAGCAATCGTTCGCGCTGGTATGCGCTTTGTGGCCAACGGTGTGAACCCTGTGGCACTCAATCGTGGACTTCACAAGGGTGCAGAAGCGATTGTTGAATATATCAAAACAAACGTAGCAAAGCCGGTGAAAGATGATGAGATTGCCAATGTGGCTGCAATTTCTGCCAATGATCGTGAGATTGGAGAGAAGATTGCTGCTGCGATGCGTGAGGTGGGTAAAGATGGTGTAATTACCGTTGAGGAGTCACAGTCATTTGGCATGGAGATTGAGACAGTCAAAGGAATGCGTTTTGACAAAGGGTATATCTCACCATACATGGTGACCAATGCCGAGGGAATGGAAGCGTCACTCAACGATCCCTATATCCTCATTACTGATCGCAAGATCTCAAGTGTCGAGGATATTCTCCCGATTCTCGAAGCAGTCGCGCAGACTGGTCGCAAAGAGCTTGCAGTAATTGCTGAAGAGGTGGACGGTCAGGCACTTGCTACACTTGTAGTCAACAAACTTCGTGGTGCCTTTACTGTTGTAGCTGTCAAAGCACCTGGATTTGGTGATCGTCGCAAAGAGATGCTGCAAGATATTGCAGTGCTTACTGGCGGACGTGTGATTACTGAGGATGTCGGTCTCAAACTCGCAAACACAAAACTTGAAGATCTCGGTCGTGCACGTAAATTTGTCGCGACAAAAGAAAACACTACCATCGTCGAGGGTGCGGGAGAGGAAAGTGCGGTCAAAGATCGTGTCTCTCAGATTAAGAAATTGATTAATATGACTGATTCTGATTTTGATCGCGAGAAACTTCAGGAACGCCTTGCTAAACTTGCTGGTGGTGTTGCAGTTATCCGCGTGGGTGCAGCGACTGAGACAGAGATGAAAGAAGTCAAACATCGTATTGAAGATGCAGTCGGTGCAACCAAGGCCGCAGTCGAAGAGGGTGTTGTCCCTGGTGGTGGAGTAGCACTGATTCGTGCGATGAAAGCACTCGATGGTCTAACTCTCAATACTGAGGAATCAGTTGCGATTGATATTCTGCGTGCAGCACTCGAGGAGCCAGTTCGTCAGATTGCCAAAAATGCTGGATTTGAAGGTGCAGTGGTCGTCGACACAATTCGCAAGAGTAGTGGAAACGAAGGCTTTAACGCAGCGACTGGTGAATACGAGGATATGGTCAAAGCAGGTATTATCGACCCTGCCAAAGTCACTCGCAGTGCACTCGAAAATGCTGTCTCTATCGCTGGTATGATTCTCACTACCGAAGCGGTCGTCTCGGAGATCCCAAAGAAAGATGAACCAGCCGGAAACCAAGGCATGGGTGGTATGGGTGGGGGAATGGGGATGATGTAAACATTGATTGAAACAGATTTAGATTAAGATTTAGATAGATTGTATTAAAAACCTCGCTTTTTTAGGGCGAGGTTTTTGGTTGCAGAAGATGTGGTTTTGTGGCATAGTGTCTATACTTGTATATGTCAGAAGCAAGATTTTCTCCACAAGAAGTGATATCACGAGATACTGAACAGCGCACTGTTCTACCTGATTTAGCGTCTTTGCGGCCGGGAGAAGGGCGTGAGTTTGTGTATCGTGGTGTGCCGTTACATCTTTTCGTATCTCAGGAGTCGGTCTGTTTTGAAGATATAATGGATCAGAGTATATCCGATCGAGTGTATTGTATTTCTCTTCGTGAGCAGGTTATTTTAGAAATGTCTTTTCATTTTTATCGTTCCTTGGGTGAATTACCTGGTTTTGGAGCAATTGATTTTGATCGACCATTTGTGCAAACGGTTATTGAAAAAAGAACTCAAAAAGATGTGGATGAAGAAACACAAACAGCATTGCGTGGGTTGGGGAAGCAGATGTATGTACAGCTATTACAGGAATTACAATCTCTGGCCAATACTATTGGTCAATCGTTTGAGCATGAGGTGCGCTATATTGCATCATATGGCATGACTGCGCAGCAGTGGAATAGTGTGTTTGAGCCTATATTACATCAAGCTGCATATACACAAAAGCGTGCTGGTTTGTGGTATAAAACATATTCTCCACAGTAATGTATGTCCACCCTTATTTTCGACATTGAAACCGTCGGCGAAGACTTTGATTCGATGGACGAGACCACTCAACACGTCCTGACCAAGTGGATCAAAGAAACCTCGCAGAATGACGCCGAATACACACACGATCTCAATGTGATCAAAAGTCGTCTTGGATTTTCACCGTTTACTGGGTCTATTGTGTCTATCGGTATGTACGACCTAGAGAAACAAAAGGGTGCGGTCTATTATCAGCATCCAGGTAGGGAGAGTGCAGAAGCAGTGATTGATGATGTGAAATATAAAGTGCTTTCAGAAAAAGAGATGGTGCAGTTGTTTTGGCAAAAGGTAAAAAATTACGATACATTTGTGACGTTTAGTGGGTACCAGTTTGATGTGCCATTTCTTCTCATTCGTTCTGCGGTGCATCGTATTCGTCCGACAAGAAATTTGATGACCAATCGTTATCTTAGTTCACAAAAACAGGTCAAACATATTGATCTGGCAGATCAGCTGTCGTACTATGGTGCGATGAGAAAAAAACCAAGTCTTCATCTCGTGTGTCGTGCGTTTGGGATTGAGAGTCCAAAAGCAGAGGGGGTGTCGGGTGACGATGTGGGGAGATTGTTTGTAAATCAGGACTATACAACTATTGCATCGTATAATATGCGAGATGTGATTGCAACCAAGGATGTGTATTTGCGATGGCAAGAGTATTTGAAATAATATATGGCACGAATTGGTATTGATGCTCGCATGCTCGGTAAGGGGTATGGGCTTGGGAGGTATGTAGAACAATTGTTGAGAGGGATTAATCAGTACGGTGGAGAGCATCAGTATGTGGTGTTTGTGTTGGGCGCAGCCCTGTCGCGAGACAGGATAATGCCTGACGGCAAAAAATGTAGAATGCAAAATGCAGAATTACTCACAACATGTGAAGTCGTGGAGACAAATATACCTTGGTATTCAGTAGAAGAGCAGATGAAGTTTTCTTCCATCATTAAACAACAAAAGGTTGACTTGATGCATTTCCCACATTGGAATATTCCACTGTTGTATAATGATCCCTACATTGTCACGATTCATGATTTGACGATGTATCACTATCTACGGCTCGAGGCGACGACGCATGGACCAGTGGTGTACTGGGTCAAGGATATGGCGCATCGACTCGTAGTGAAACATTCGGTAGAAAAAGCACGGCATATTATTACGACGTCGGAGTTTACAAAGCAAGATATTCATCAGACACTGGGAGTGCCACTGGAGAAGATGACGACAGTGTACCAGGGGGTAGGAATCAATGACCAGAAATCAGGAAATAATGAGGTTGATATCAAATCTCGTTTTGGAATAACAAAATCGTACGTACTCTATGTAGGGGCAGCATACCCACACAAAAATATTGATGGGCTACTCAACGCATGGGAGTTGTTTTGTGAAAAATATGGAGATGAGTATCAGCTAGTATTAGCGGGTAAGGATTCCGTGTTTTATCAGAAGTTGCTTGAACAGTTTGATCATTTGATCATCCGCTCATCTGTTGTGTTTACCAACTTTGTCACCGATGAAGAACTTGCTGTGTTGTACAAAAGTGCTCGAACATTTGTCTTTCCGTCCCTCTACGAAGGTTTTGGGATTCCACCACTTGAGGCGATACAGTGCGGCGTTCCAGTTGTCGCGTCCAACACATCATGTCTGCCAGAAGTGCTTGGTGAAGGTGCCTATTATGTCGATCCCAAAAGCCCACAGGCGATAGCGGATGGATTATATTTGGTATGCACCGATGAGGAGATGCGATATGCGCTCAAACAGCAGGGGAGAGAGGAGTTGAAACGATATTCTTTTGAGACATTTGCTCGACAAACGATCTCATTGTACACAAAAGAGAGTCAGATATAAACCGCGTGTTATCCACTCGGTTTTTTGTCTGTAGTGTGGTATACTATAGACTGTATTTTGATGTACATGAAGACAAAAAAAGTACGACGATGCTCGCTGTGCAAAAGCACACGACATACCAAATCACAGTGTAGTATGCACAAAGTCCGACGCGGAAGCGCGCCGGTAGTTGTACGTACACAGCAGACTCGTAGTGTCACCTCTCCACACGTGTTGGCTTTGACCAAAAAAGGTGATATGAAGCATAGTATGCCTTCATTTACTGAAGCGGCAGTACCTACAAAAGAGCGACGTGTGGTGGATTTTGCAGGGTTGGTCGCGGCACATTTTGAAAAAGAATATATTCGTGAGCAGGAAATGGAAAAGGAAAAAAGAAACAATGTTGCACACTACATTGTGCCACCTTTGTTTGAGAAAGAAAGTGTACGTCAGCCTGAGCGTAACGTAGCGAAGTCGAAGGATCCCGGCCTAAAGAGAGGTGTCTTTCGTATTACATCGGGATCTTTCGACTTCGTTCGTTGTTTTACTCCTCACTTCGCTCAAGATGACGTGATAGAAAATATAAAGAAAAAGGTATTGCAAACACCTCACGCTGTCCGAGCGTCAGTGTCATATGTTGCTACACCGATGCGTCTTCGGGGTGCACTGATTGCATTGATTATGTGTGCTATTTTGCCATTTCCTGCTGTTGGGTATTATCGACAAGTACGACAAGATGGTGCGGAGATTGTCTCACAAAGTACTGATGCATTTCTCTCACTCCAATCATCAACTGTGGCTGCGCTCCATACAAATGTGGCACAAGCGAGTACGGATTTGATGTCTGCGCTTGAGTCATTTGCGAGCGCGCGTCAATTGGTAGAAGAAAAACATGGTGCACTTGTTTCGTTGATAAAATTGCTTCCAGGTATTGGGAGTGAAGTACAAACTCGTGAATCTATTCTTGTGGCTGGTCATAATATTGCGATGGGGAACACCTATCTTATCAAGGGTATCTCTGAAGCGCAGCAAGAGGGTGATTTGCCACTGACAGATCGTATCACTACATTTGTGCATCATCTGCGTAGTGCCCTGCCATCATATGATGCAGCGCTCACAGAATTGGCCAAAGTAGATGTAAGCACTCTCCCCCTCGAAGCACAGGATACGTTTGTTGAGTTGCGCGTTCTCTTTGGTGCGTTTATCAATGATATGCACGATACTGTGTCTTTAGTAGAGAGTCTCAGTGAGGTGTTGGGCGCTCAAGGGCTTCGTTCTTACTTGATCGTAGGTCAAAATTCTGATGAACTTCGCCCAACAGGTGGGTTTATGGGAAGTATGGCGTTGGTTTCGGTACAGGGAGGCAAGATTGTTCGATTTGAGGTACCAAAAGGTGGAACGTATGACCTTCAGGGGCAAATACAAACTTCAGTCAAGCCACCATTGCCGCTGCAAATGATCAATACACGATGGGAGCTACAGGACGCAAATTGGTATCCTGATTTTCCTGCATCAGCACAAAAAATTATTTCAGTGTATGAGGAGGCTCGTCGTGAGACAGTAGATGGAGTTATTGCTGTCAATGCTCGTGTACTTGAACGACTACTTGGTGTATTGGGCCCTGTCTCATTAGAGGGGGTGTCTGTTGGGAGCGAGACGGTGATTGATACATTGTCAGATTCTATTAGAGAAAAAAGAGATGCACAGAGTTTAGAACCAAAAGCAGTGCTTGGCGATCTCGTAGCGGAGCTTCAGACTGCCCTGACTCATACTGATGCAACAGATGTGGTGCAATTACTTCTTACACTCTCTAGATCATTGTCTGAAAAAGATATTCAGATATATGCAAAAGATACTGCGATTCAAACACAAATTCTTTCGTTTGGGTGGGGTGGTGTACTAGAGCAGGTATCACCAGCGCAAGATTATCTTTCTGTGAATATTAGTAATATTGGCGGTGGCAAAAGTGATGCGTTTATTGACCAGCATGTCTCCTACGATGTGGCGGTGACAGATGAAGGAAAAGTTTTTGGTATGGTGAACATCACTCGCTCGTACATGACAGACGAGACGTCTGGCGATGAGTATGTGCCAAACATTGCTTATGTTCGTACCTATGTTCCAAACGGTGCGACACTTGTTTCTGCACATGGATTTGATTTTCCTTCTGAAGAGATGTTTGTGGCTCCCGAGAGCTGGTATCAGACAGACGCTGCACTTGATGCTACTGAAGTAGAGGTTGGATTTGATGATGAGAGTGGTACGCGTATTACCAACGAATTTGGAAAAACTGTGTTTGGTAATTGGATGTTTGTCAGTCCTGGCGAACAAAAACAAATAACACTGGTATATGAATTACCATTCACTGTATTTGAAAATAGTGCAGATCTAAAAGCGTTTTCTGTCTCGGCGTTGTTTGGGGGTAATCAAAAACAAAGTGCTGGATATAGTCTGGTTGTGCAAAAACAGTCTGGCATTGATAGTCCGATTGATATTTCAATCGTATATCCAAATGGGTGGACACCGCTATGGCGCTCAGATGATACTATTGATCTCGCACGAAATGGGGCATTATTTTCTACCGCACTCAATACTGACCAGACAATTGGAGTTGTATTTGAAAAGAAATAAAACAACATAATTTGTGGTATACTATAGTTCTATGACAGAAGAATCTAAGCCATCATTTCGTAAGAAGCGCGTACCATCTCTTCGTGGTGCAAAAAAAGGCATGTCTGAAAACACACAAAAAATTCAGACTGAGTTGACGTCAATTTATGAAAATACTGATGGAAGTTTGCCAGATATGACCACATTTGAAAAAAGAAAACGTGGGAGTTTTGTTCGTTCGTTGATCACATTGGTATTTTCTTTGGCTTTCTTGGGTGGTGCATTGTATGCGGGGCTTTTTTATTTCGACGGCGGAGATCAATTTTCCAAACAAGATGTTTTTTTGTCAATCAAAAGTGAAGAGACAGTGACCAATGGTGAACGTATTACGTATCGAGTGAGTTACCGCAATGCACAAAAATTACCGATTGCTCAGGCGAGACTACAGGTGAGATACCCAGAAGGGTTTGTGTTTGAGAGTGCAAGTGTAGAACCACAAAATGATGCAAAAAATGAGTGGTCTTTGGGGACGCTAGAGCGTAATGCCAATGGATATATCGATATCAATGGAAAACTCTATGGAAATTCTGGTGAAAATCAATCTGTCCGTGTTTTCTTTACCTACCTTCCCGCCAACTTTAGTTCTGAGTTCCAATCAGTCGAGACATTTGTAACCAAAATTGATGATGGTGTGCTCGCTCTTTCTATTGAGGGGGGTGATGAGATTGTCTCGGGTGTTGAGTCTCCTATGATACTGCGGATCAAACCAAAGGATATGGAGCAAACGTTTACGGGGGTAATACTTGATGTGACTGGGACGGATATGATGATTGTGTCGAGTACACCTGCAGTAGAGCAAAACAATACTACTCGTATTATGTTGCCAGAATTTCGAGGTGAGATCACAGTACCAGTCTCTGTGCGATTTGCTGGTAGTGAGTCTGCAATGATACAGGTGGCACTCTCTCAGGGAGGAAAGACAAACCAAGAAGAGGTGGTACTTTCACAGGCGCAAAAAGAAATTGCGCTCACAAATACCGATATTAGTTTGGTGTTTGCGGTAAATGGTGCGACAGGAAATATGAATGTCCGACCAGGCGAAACACTCAATAATACTATCCGTGTCAAAAATACCAGTGCACAAAAAGTGGACAATGTCGAAGTGAAATTATCATTTGATACACCATCATATCAAAACACCAGTTTGCTTAAGTGGAGTGCAATTAACGATCCAAAAGATGGTACGATTACTGGTGAGCAGCGTAGTGTGGATGTGCGTCGCGGTAATATCGTCTGGACCAAGGCGCAGATTCCTGTACTTGCGAGTCTCGATCCAGGTGAAGAGGTAAGTATTGATGTCTCTCTTCCTCTAAAAACAAATACTGACACTGATCTTTCTGCATTTCCAAATGGGGTTGTGGTAGTGATGCCGTCGGTTACCTTTGCACAGGGTGGAAATAGCAAAACTATTGCTACTGAACCACTAAATCTTACAGTACTCTCTGATACCTCACTTCGGGTTCGTCATGTGGTAGAGGGGAATGCACATACAGTGACATGGATTTTGGAAAATTCATTACATGAGCTTAATACGATTGTACTTGAAGCGGATGTGTTTGGTGATGTTGCGTGGGTAGCAGAAAATGTAGAGAAAAGTGCTGGCACTGTCAGTTATGATGAGAAAAACAAAAAAGTTCGATGGGAGATTCCAACTATGCCATCAAGTGTAGATGTTAATTCGCTTTCATTTACGCTACGACTCAATAGTACCAATCCAACACAGACCAATTTGACATCAAAGATAAAGCTCTCTGCAAGAGATACTGTCGTAAATCAGGATGTGTTGTTGTCAGGAGATGAGGTAAAATTAAAATAGCTCGTTTACAAAAACAAAAAACACCATATAGAGGTGTTTTTTGTTTTTGTGCCCCCAGAGAGAATCGAACTCCCACTTGCGGTTCCGAAGACCGCCGTCCTATCCATTAAACGATAAGGGCTGTAATAAAACACCAAATACCAAACACCAATACACAAAATTCAGATACACAGGTGTTGATTTTTGGAGCTTGGTATTTGGTGTTTTCCCGCAAAGCGGGATTGTGGACCGGCCGGGGATCGAACCCGGGACCTTGGGCTTAAGAGGCCCCTGCTCTACCAGCTGAGCTACCGATCCATGATGTTGAAATACGAATATTAAATATCGAAATCCTAAATGTGTCCAGTGTATTGAAATATAAATAGTGAATATCGAAATTCTAATTGTCTTTTTCTATATTATTTGTGTTACGGAAAATTGCACCAAATATATTCATCAATTCACCTGCTTCCTGTAGTAAGTATTGCTGTTCTGCTTCTTGGTTATTTTGTGGGATTGCTAGTTTTAACCATAATATTGTTTCTTTTGTTTCTTTTTTGCAAATTTTTATTCTATATATAAAATCTTTTGTACTTTGCGCTTCGTTTGCTTCGATGTAGTTTGCTGCCTGGGATCCGGATGAACGCGCCAACTGTTTTCCATATTCTATGTTCGTTATCGTCCGTGGTAGTGTCTTTATATAATCTCGACATCGTCTTGCAAATTTAAATGTTCTTTCTTCTAAATCATATGGTTTTGTTGGGTTGTTGACCATATGGTATATTCGAATTTCGTTAATTCGTTTTTAGAATTTCAATTTTTGGTCCTTTCCATTTTTTTACTTTCAAGGCGTTCTCTGCCGCATCTACCTGTGCCTCTTGTTTACTCGTGCCAGTTCCTTCTGCCACCTTTTCTTTGTCGAGGTATACTGCTACAGTAAACACTTTGTTATGGTCAGGTCCTTCCTCGTTGAGCACTTTGTAGGTTGGGGTGATACCGAGGAGTTCCTGAGATGATTCTTGGAATCGAGATTTTGGATCCATCCAGAGTCCTTCGTCGAGCACTTGTGGAAGTTTGGTTGCGATAAAGCGCATGATAAACTGGCTTGCGATCGTATATCCATGATCAAGATAGATGGCACCAATGAGCGCCTCAATTGCATTGGCCAAAATATATTCTCGTGCCTTGGTACCAGCGTCTTTACTCTCACCATTACTCAAAAAGAGATATGGGTCGAGGTTGATTTCATTGGCGACAAACGCACACATTTTTGCGTTGACCAGTGCTGCGCGCCAGTTGGTGAGCTCACCCTCTGGGTTGAGATAGTTTTCAAAGAGGAATTCTGTGATGACGAGTTCAAGTACCGCATCACCGAGAAATTCAAGACGTTCATTGTGAGGGAGAGGGAAGGTACGGTTTTCATTGAGATATGAACGGTGAACAAATGCTTGTACTAAAAGAGATTTGTCACGAAACACTACTCCTGTCGTGGCTTCGAGGGCAGAGAACTTTTTTTCGCTGTAGAGTGTTTCGACGATGTCTTTTGACATATTATGCAGATACTTCTTTTGTTTTTTCTTCTTTGGTAAACATAGCACCTAGAATGCCGTTGACAAATTTGCCAGATGTTGGGCCACCAAAGGTTTTGGCGATCTCAATGGCTTCATTAATGGCTACTTTGCCTGGTGTCTCTGCTGTGAAAAACATCTCGTATGTTGCAATCCGAAGGATGTTTCTCTCTACAATCGCCATACTTTCGAGTGGCCATTTTGGAGCAAAGACGCGAATTTTCTCATCAATTGCCTCGAGATTATCCACGACGCCGTTGACGAGAGAGGTGATAAAGAGTTTGTTTTCGTCTGTGCCTTCGCCACATTCTGCAATTGTCTGGTCAACAATAATAGGAAGAATCGCTGAGGGTCTTCCTTTGAAATCCCACTGGTAGAGTGCCTGCATGGCGACTGATCGAGCCAGATGGCGATTCGACATAGACTATTTAGCAGCTTTTTTGGCTAAACGACGGGTATTTCGAGCAGCTTTTTTGGCCACTGATTTGACGATGCGACCACGATATTCACCA
Source organism: uncultured bacterium (assembly GCA_937861125.1). Lineage (GTDB taxonomy): Bacteria > Patescibacteriota > Patescibacteriia > Magasanikbacterales > UBA922 > CALMAY01. The sequence continues at coordinate 11,791 of CALMAY010000049.1, forward strand.
GTTGTAGTGTTTACTGTGTGAGGTAAACGAGGTGCTGTTTTGCCTGTTTGTACCACTGTCGTCTGTTTGACTGCGTGGTGAGAGCGGCGCTGGCCGGTCTTGCGAGGGGTATGACGTTTGACAACGGTTCCCATAGTTTTTGTATAAAGTAAATAAGATGTGCGTAGTATAGCATCTTTGAGAGAAAAAATCAAGCGTTCTTGGTTTCGTCAATGTCCGTTTATTATTTTTGTACATATACACAAATATATGTTCGTGTACGCGCAGATTAACATATGTTTTCGTAGGTATTGTCTATTTGCCTAATAAAGCACATACATGCTATTGTTATATACAAATAAACAGTATTGTTAGGTAGCATGTTTTATTATACATATGTTCGGTGAAAAACGACGTCCAGCGACAGACACAAATCTGACCACAGAAGACACTGTGGGCAATACAGCAGGATCACCAGATGAAGGTGGTGTCTATAAGTTGGGCGATACTCATTTTACGAGTAGAGTAGAACCACAAATGGATATTACACCCGACTCTAGCGATACCGAAGATGGTATGTATAGAATTGGTGATACTCCAAGTGCAATACCTTCTACTCGAATAGAACCTACTTTTGATACAGGCACAGAAACAGCCAATACGCCAAACAGGATACCTGATTTCGTAGGGTTACACAGGAGAAGAGATAAAAAATCCATTATTAGCGGAATAGGCGGTGCTTTATTACACGGGGTACTTGGTATTGGTTCACTGTTTGCAGACAAGCCAGATTCTGCCCCGCAAGAAAGTGCAGTGCTTAGTTCCGTAGAAGACATTCACGAAAAGAGTCTGAGTGAGTATGATAAAAAACAGAAACAGGTTAATACATACATGGGAAGACTTTTTTTTGATGGCCAAGAATCTCGCATGTTTGATATGGCCGAAAATCAAAAGATTGATGCTGAGTACATGCTATCTATACTCAGAAACGAGTATGCCACCAACCCAGACACATTTTTGTCTCAAATACAGCATGGAGAACTATACCTTTTGTTATCGCATTTAAAAGGTCACATTAGTGAAGAGCAGTACGAACAATCAAGAGATGTACTTGGTGAATATATAAAGAGATACAGAGAATTGATACAAGAAAATAGCAATGTAATGCATTCCGATATAGTCCAATTTATTAAATCAATAATAGGTCGCTACGAAGCCACGGAGCCTAGACTTACATCAATACTCATCCGCACTGTTTCTGATGAATATCCCGGTGTGTATGATAGACATGGTAACTGTGAAGCACGTTTTCAGCTCATATCTGCGCTATATAATTCAGTATATACAAACAATGGATACGTACTACTATATGGGGAAGATAAAAATGGTGCTGGCCATATTGAGTTTGGGGTAAAAAAAGAGGACGGTGATATTATGCCATACATCGGTGATGGTGGTCATAATCCAGCTATTTACACACAATCCGATTTTATACTTAATCTTATTGGCATACCAAAAACACCAATAAATGCTGACCCACTCACACCTAGTCCAAAAAATACCACAACTCTAAAAAAATTCGACGGATCTTTGGTGCCAGAAAAACTTCTTAGTAGTGGGTACTACGATGGTTCGGTAGATTCGGAAGAGCCACAATTATTAGAACACGAGACATTGCATCGTGTCGAGGTGGCACCAGAATATCGACAATTTTACGAAAGTATGCGGAATATGTTTGATGCTGACAAAGAACTCTGGTTTGGTAGTGTGCGACAAACCATTATAGCCAATATTAACGGTACCTTGTATGGTGGCACTATTGAAAATTTATTTAAACATCATAGAAAACCAGATACGCATTTTAGTCCTTTTTCTGCCGCAGTAGAAGCACAGATTGAAGCTGCGCGCCCAACAGCGCAAGCTGTATTAGAGGGATTTAAAGACATGTATATATATGGCGAAAAAAGAACGTTAAACGTAGAACAAAATAATACTCGTTCTTATAGTGGTTTCGTGGGTGGTGTAGATTTTTCTTGTGTTATTTTACCTAATGCATACGATTTTTTTTCTGTAAACACATTAAGATATTTTGCAAACGATCAAGACACTAATGTCCGATCATTTGTTGCCAGAAACTCAAATACACCTCCAGAGACATTGAGAGTACTTGCAAACGATCAAGACAGCTATGTCCGATTATTTGTTGCCGAAAACTCAAATACACCCCCAGAGACATTGAGAGTACTTGCAAACGATCAAGACAGCTATGTCCGATTATTTGTTGCCGAAAACTCAAATACACCCCCAGAGACATTGAGAGTACTTGCAAACGATCAAGACAGCTATGTCCCATTATCTGTTGCCACAAACTCAAATACACCTCCAGAGACATTGAGAGCACTTGCAAACGATCAAGACAGCTATGTCCCATTATCTGTTGCCACAAACTCAAATACACCTCCAGAGACATTGAGAGCACTTGCAAACGATCAAGACAGCTATGTCCCATTATCTGTTGCCACAAACTCAAAT
>CALMAY010000050.1 GCA_937861125.1 uncultured bacterium
CAGCAGATCGTCATCAGCTCAAACCTTGAGCTGCGTAATGACGGCCTTCCGAGAGCTTCACAACGGACACCAGCAGATCAAGGCGTAGCGGTCTACTTCAATCTGAACGGACGCTCTCAATGCTTCCCCTGCGATAGATGGACGACGATAGAGCATAACCTCTGGGCGATTGCCAAGAGCATCGAAGCTCTGCGCGGCCTTGAGCGATGGGGAGCTAAGACGATGGTAGATGCAGCATTCCGGGGATTCCAAGCTTTGCCAGCTCCGGACGGTTCGCCAATGATCGGACGGCCTCCCTGGAATGTAATCCTGGGAGTTGAACCGAACTCAAGCAAAGAGGAGATCAGGCGGCGGTACATTGAGCTTGCGAAAGAGACGCATCCAGACAGCGGCGGTAGCGTGAGCTCCTTCCAAGCGATCAAGGAAGCATACGAAGAAGGAATGCGACGGTAAACAATGGACTTACTGTTTAGTATATTACTAAAGGGTATATTGTTTGGTCAGTTTTGTGAGGAGCGATCAAACAACGTACCCTTGAAAATTCAAAGGGTGTATATTTGGAGCAAACAACCGAAACGGCTATTTACAAAACAGCTATTAAGTAAATGATATGGTGATGTTCGCATGGGTGCAGATATAAAGGATGTTGTGGTATTGCCAAATCTGAGCAGTCAAGATTTAACAATTCGTGCGGAAAGCGTTAAGAGTGATTTGCCGCAGTATTGGGAACGTGCAGAAGTCGCAGCGATGCTTGACCACATCAAAAATCACGAACACCAAATGCTTATGCGTTTCTTGTGGATGTCAGGTGTACGCATATCCGAGGCGATCACACTGAGAAGACAAGATCTGGACTTTGAAAACTATACAATGCGCGTTCGATGGCTCAAGAGTCGAAAGTACCACGAGCGAGTTGTTCCACTGCACCCACGACTCCGCGACCTTCTCAGACTCTACACTGCAACCATGAAGGCGGAGGATCGAGTATTTCCTATGACACGACAGCGCGCGTGGCAACTCGCACAGAAGCTTCTCGGGGGTAAAACACACAAGTTGCGGCATAGCTTTGCCGTGAATTGGCTTAGATGCGGGGGAGACTTGACAACGCTGCACTGCGTCCTAGGACACTCAAAGATTCAGACGACAATGGAGTACCTAAAAATAGCTCCTGTCGATCAAGGCAAAGAGCTGTTAAAGGTACAATTTGACTGATATATAAACAAATAATGAGGTCTTTGAAGTAAAGGGGTGCCGTGGCGGTTTTTGATCTAGAAGTCTGTTGTTTTTCCGCCACGGCGTTTGTTTTTTTCTCGGGGGTGAGTGTGTTTTAGTTGAATCCCCAGATGAGGATTGCTCCTATTCCTGCGATGATGAGTCCGACGATGATGCTGAGGAGTACGTAGTTGAGCCATAGGTGTAGGTCGAGGAGTTGTTGCCATTCTGTGATGTGTTTGTACCATGCGTAGAGTGGGAACAGGTAGAAGATGTCGAGGCTTGGGTATGGCGGTGTTGCGCAGTCGAGTCCGAAGCCGATGAGCGTCCAGCCGATGATTTTTCTTGTTTTTCTCATAAGGAGAGAGAAAGAGAGGAGTTGTTGCTTAGTTCCATGGGAAGATTGCCGCGCTGATGAGTCCTAGTGCGCCTATTCCCATGAGTGCAAAGTCGCTGACTTTGGTACTGATGTTGTCGAGGAGCCAGTTGACGAGGCTGAAGGAGTGTCCTGCGAAGAGGTGTGTTGCTCCCATGATGCCCCATGCCACTGCTGCTACGATGAGCACTCCGACGATTGTTTTTTCGTACCATTCCATTTCTGCCATTGTGTTCGACCTCCTGGTTATCTTTTGCTGAGTAGGACAAGGATTCCTATTCCTCCGACGGCAAGTATTCCTATGGCGATGAGTACGGTGGCGAAGAGGCTGTCTCTTTCGAATATTGCGACGAGGAAGTTTTCGTAGAGTTCTATGGGTACTGTTTTGGTGCATGCGTTGTTTTGTATGACGAGTGTTCCTTGTATGCTGCTGTTTGTTGGGCAGTTGCAGTTGTTGACGGTGATAGTTTTTTCTGTGTTTGGTGCTATTTGGAATGTTGTTTCGCTTATGCTGCAGACGACGTTGGTGACGCTGGCGTTGTATTGTTGTGTTGTTCCTTGGTCGTTAAAGATGGTGACTGTTGTTGGTGTGCTTTTGCTTCCTGCGGTGCAGCCGGTGTTGAGTATTGCTGTTGGCTTGGTGATTCTGAATGCGCAGCTTGCGCTGTTTGGTGTTGTGGTTGCTGATCCGCCGCCTCCTGTTGGTGGGGTGCTGCCTGTGGTGATGGTGAGTGTTGTTGGTGCGGTGTAGTTTGCTTGGTTGTTGCTGCCGTCGGTGCAGTAGAAGGTGAAGTTGGTGTAGCTGCCGATAGTGTTGAACGTGTAGGTTTTTTCGTAGAGCCCGTTGGTGACGTTAAGTGTCATGGTGAAGTTTCCTTCGGTGACACTGTTGGGGTTGTTCCAGTTGACTTTGGGGTAGCCGTTGGCGAGGCTGTTGGCGTCGGTGCAGTTGAGTTGTACGGTGAGGATGTCGCTGGTGAGTCCTGTTGTTGGTATGGTTGCGCTGTTGATGGTTGGTGGTGTGGTGTCGCTTGGGATGTAGTTGCTGCTGTTGCGTGGTGTTCCTGGTGTGGTGCCGTCGTTTGGGGTGACTTCGCATCTGATGCTTGCACCGATGCTGTAGTTGCTGCTGCCGATGGTTCTTGTGGTGATGGCGCTTGCGGTGCCGTTCACGAACCATTTGTAGGTGCTGCTGCTTTCTGAGTCGCCATCTTCGTCCGAGAATGTGTAGGTGCAGTTTAAGCCGCCGGTGATGTTGACGGGGAGTACGGTGCTGGCGTTTGGTGCGGTGTTGCTCACAGTGATGCTGGTGTTGTACCAGTCAGTAGTGACGCCGTTGGTGTCGTTGGCTTGACAGCTCAGAGTCCAAATATCGTTTTTGTTGAGTGTGGTGATGGTGCTCGTATTAGCCTCAGTGTTGTTGGAGATGAAGTATGCCCAATAGATTGCTTCGTCGAATAAGTATGCATTGCATTGGTCGTAATACGAGAGGTTTTGGTCACAATAAGAACCTGCATAATTGTTGAGGGTGTAACTGTATGCAGTACCTGTGGAGTAATCTCCATCATATAGATAATTTTGATAATTGTTCACTGTGTATGATCCCGTGTTGATGGTTTCATTTACAACGGAGGTAACTAATTGCCATGATGTAGTGTTGTAACACTCACCGTAAGAAACTGCTCTAAATGTTGGGGCGTCAGTAAACGCAGCATAAAATCGAAGTTGTAGAGTTACGTTATTTGAAAAACATTGTGTGGGTACGGTGATGTTTTCAGTATTTCTTTTAGCAAAACGTACCTGCCATTTCGCAGATACTGATAATGATGGGATTGTGTAGTTCATGTAAATAAAAGGCGGTGATAGCGCATATCTGCCGGTGCTAAGACCTCCGCAAGAAGTGGAGCTATTGGCAGTTTCTTGATAACAATAATTTCTTGCAGTGTCGTTGTAAAAGAGTGTGTTGTTTCTGTACCAGGCGTAGTTGTAGGTTAAACTGCTAGTGTTTGCTGTGCCGTTGCAGTACCCGTAGAGTGTTTGGTTTCTATAGATGGTGCTTGGGGAGATGCGTGGTGTGGCGTTGAATGGGTTGCTGGTGCTGTTGCCTGTCGTGTTTTGGTATGTGAGGCTGTCTTCGTCGAGTCCCATGAGGCTGGCGAGTGGTTTGAGTGTTTTGGTTCCTCGGAAGCTGAGTGGGTTTTGGCAGCTTTCGCTGTCGAAGGTTTTTGTGCTCCAGCTGTAGTGGCTGAGTGCTTCGTCGAGTTTAGGTTTTGCGAAGCTGGCGTTGTACCACGTGTGGTCGTACGTGCCGAGTCCGTTTTGGTAGAAGCCGCTGGCGAGTCCAACGTTGCAGCTGCCGTTGTAGTTGTATTGGAGGCAGCTGGTGGTGTTGGTGAACGTGTTTGTTTTGCTGAATTGTGTGCAGTACGTGCTCAGGTTGAGGTATGCGCCGACGATGCCGCCGCTTTTGTTGGCGATGCGTAGAAGGTCGCAGATCTTGTATCGTGGTGCGTCGCTGTCGTCCCATGGTTGGTTTTGGTACTTCCATGTGTCGCATCCTGCGCCGCACGTGTGTCCGAGGTACGTGCTGGTGTTGTCGTAGTCGAAGTTATATGGCGCGACGCCCCACCCATCGGCGTCGGTGTCGTTTTGGAGGTTCAGGCTGAGTGCTGCGTACGTGAAGTTTTGTGCTGCGCTGAAGTAGGTGAGGTTGCCTGTTTGTGCGAAGGCGTATTGAAAGAATTTTATAGTGTCGCTGAAATAGCCTTCGTAAAAGTCAGGGGTGCAGCCGATCAGTCCGCTGCTCGCGCAGTTTCTTCCGGTGAAGGGGAGTCTGGTGATTGATACGCCACTACGCGTGTTTTTTGCAGGGATGGTTGCAGTTTCGTACCGGTAGCTGTCTGCTGCAATTTGGTTTGCGAGGGTGCGGTATTTTGTTCTGTTGCCGTCAGAGAACATGCTGTTGTTGCTTGCGTAGTAGAGGGCGAGTCCTGCTCTGATGCTGCCGTCGGTTGCGGTGTCGTTCACTGGGAATTCGATTTTGGTGTCGTTGCGTCGTACTGCCCAGCAAGGGAGGCTGCCTGCGCTGCACCCATTCATGCTGAGGAGGGTGTTGTACCAATCATCGAATGCTTGGCTTTGGTTGCTGAGGCTGAGGACGAGTCCTACTTCACTGAAGTGGTCGCTGCGAAACTCGTAGTAGGTGAAGTTTGCTCCTGGTGCGTACGTGGTGCTGAGGTTGTTGATGTGGCAGTAGCTTGAACTGATGAACTCGGGGGT
>CALMAY010000051.1 GCA_937861125.1 uncultured bacterium
TAATCGAAAGCCTTGTCGCACTCAAAACCGCAGTCGGAAATACCAACGAACCTACTCAATAGTCATGCATTCACGGAGTCCTTGGGCACTCATTTGTATCGGCATCGCACTTATACTAGCTTGGCTGTTTTGGTATACACACCGACCACTCCCTGACGAATATCAAACTCCTCCTGTTTCGGTGGTAACACCTGTAAAACATATCGAGGATCTCCAAGCATCTGCAATCGAAGTACCGATCCCTTCATTTCATGAATTGTTCTAACACAAAAACCGCCCATTTCGGGCGGTTTTTGTGTTGTACTTATGTTATTGTGTCAAGAGTTTTGCTTGTTCAATCAAGCGAAGGGCTTCCGCGGTCGTCGTTGCTCGTGATGCCTGCTGGAGAAGCTGGAGTGCTTCGAGTGATGATGAAGTGGTGAGCGATGAATCCACCGATGTGGTCTTGCTTGTAGTGGTACCAGTACGAGCAGAATTATACGCAACAAGGTTTCTGCTAGCAACCCATCCGTCAGGAGCAAATGGGAAATCAAGATTGTACCATACGTACCCATTGTTACTGACCGGGCCACCGATTACAGTACCAATTGCACCTTTTGCTTGAGTACCGAGGATGGTACCAGTGACACCAACACTTGGGTTTGCACGAACATTCACCTTTGCAGTGGTTTTGTACATAACAACAACAGCAGGAGTAGTTACTGTAACAGGTGCTGTTTGCGCTGACTCCCATGTACTTGTTGAATGGTACGCAGATACTGCATAGGTATAAGTTGTACTTGGAGTAAGCCCAGTATCTACATATGTAGTCGCACCTGCACCAATAGTGTGTGTGATATTGACACCATTTCGATAGATTTCATATCCACCAGCACTTCCTGTTGCTGAGGGTGCCCATGAAAGCTCAACCTGTGTTGGGGATGTTGCAAGTGCGGTCAAACCTGTCGGAACAGAAGGGTATCCTGTCGTGGTATTTGATACTGTAAAGCTTCTCGTTGCAGTTGTACTTGTGTTGCCTGCAGCATCCCGTGCAACAGCGGTCCAGGTGTGGGAGCCATCAGCAATACCGGTACTGATCCATGTTGCACTGTATGGTGCGGTGGTGTCAGTGGTATGGAGGAGTCCATCGAGGTTAAAGGCAACACTTGCAACACCAACGTTGTCAGTTGCGTCTGCTGAGACAGTTACGGTACCTGAGATGGTTGAGCCAGCGGCAGGACTAGAGAATGCAACTGTCGGTGCAGTGGTATCAGGAACTGTGTTTGATACTGTCACACTCACGTTTGTTGCAGTACTCGTGTTGCCTGTGGCATCACGCGCAACTGCAGTGAGGGTGTGGGCGCCATTGGTTGCAGTGGTGGTATTCCAGGTGATGCTGTATGGAGCAGCGGTGTCTTCTGTACCAAGGTTCGCACCATCGAGTTTAAACTGAACACCGACAACACCGACGTTGTCTGATGCGTTTGCAGAGACGGTAGCTGCAGTGCCTGAGACAGTTGCACCTGCGGTTGGAGCAGTCAGAGAGACTGTTGGTGCAGTGGTGTCAGGAGTTACAGTAGTGACGTATTCGTATATACCTGCGTCAGGAGATGCTCCTTGAGGAACAGATGTCCCAGCAAAGTCTGTAGTAAGTCCGACGTTAGTACCTCGATCCACTATCACACTACCCGCGATTGGACGAAAGTTCCAGGTTGTTGGATCGCTCGATGTTGTGCTTGTCCAATAGTTTGTCGTAGTAATCAGTTCACTTGGGTTTTGGGTAAAGTTCAAAACACTTCCTGAACCGAGCTTGTATACGTTATTTTCATGCACAAGCGCACCTGGAGTTGACCACTGGTTGCGGGCAACATCGATTGTGCCATACAGTTGGATGATGTTATTTTTGAGTATCAGACTATTTGCCGCTGTTGGCGTAGAGCGGAATCCAAACATTGCACTTTCTGACAAGCGAAATGGTTGTGTTTCAAGGATTATATTGTTGAGGAATGAGAGACCTGTAACATTAACATTGTATGTACCAGAGTTACTTACATAGATCGTACTTCCATTGTTAATCATCAGGTTGTATGCGATCACATTATTGGTCATGGTCCCCGCATTACCACTACCAAGCTCAAGTGCTCCGTTACAATCTGTGATCAAGTTGTATGCCACATAGTTATTTGAAGCGCCGTCTCCGTAAAAATCAATCCCTCCACCGTCGTACACATAGTCATAACTATTCGCCCAACAGCCGATAAATTTATTGTTGAGGATTTTGTTTCCTGAACTAGAAATAACCAAAGGATTTGCACCATAATCGTCATCGTTACCTGGTGGTGGTCCATCATTGGTATTTTTAACCATACGCATATTTTCAATGGTACAGTTTTGCATTGTGTTATTTGGTCCAACAAAGTATGCACCGATACCAACAAGGCTAATATTACAATTTTTGATGATGATGTTACTTGACGAACCATCTAGATAAAACGCTCGTTCGATTTTAGATTGAAGAGTTCTATTGTTTGGATCCATTGCAGGATCAGTAATATCAATACCATCAAAAACAAGGTAGCTACGGTTGTAGGTATAGACAAGTTTTGTGATACTGTTTGAGGTATTTGTTGTTGCGTTATAGTCACCAACAAACTTTGGGTTTGCTCCCGTACCATACGCATTGAACGTGATAGGGTTGCCCGCAGCACCTGAACGGTTGACGGTGAACGTACCACTATACATAGTGCCTCGTTTAAAACTAACGATATCACCAGCCACGAGAGCTGCTCCTTGTACCTGAGAAAGGGTTTTCCATGGGGTCGCGAGTGCACCGTTTGAGGTTGAGCCAGTATACGTCGAGTCAACATAATACTGTGCAGCATGAGCAGCTCCCACCTGGACAGTCATGATTGCAACGAGAAACACTGCTGCGCGGATAAAATATTTCATAAATGTAAATTTT
>CALMAY010000052.1 GCA_937861125.1 uncultured bacterium
GAACCTACACCAGAACCTACACCAGAACCTACACCAGAACCTACACCAGAACCTACACCTTTTGAGTAACAGGCAAAAGTTATTCACAAAAACACGCATACCCTCGCGTGTTTTTTTGTGCTATACTTATGAAGGAGAATTCTGCCAACAACTCTGGTTAGTATTTTTGTATATACACACATGGATCGAAGATATTGTAACAATATATCACCACACATTCTTACACACAAGAACACTCTTTCTTCGTGGTTTTTTGTTTTTCTTTTTTTGTTTAGTCTTCTTTTCTCTGTTGTTTGGTTTTCTCGTTCAGTAGACTCTGCGACACCACCAAGTATTATTACCTACCAAGGAAAACTCCTTGAAGATGGTGCCTCTGTCACCACCACCAAAGCCATGTCCTTTACCATCTATGACGCTGACTCTGGTGGCACAGCACTCTATACTGCTGCAGGGACACTCCCAACTATTGGTACTATCATGATTACTCCTACAGCAGGTATTTTCTCTATCAATCTCGGAGATACTGACACCAATACACTTGACCCAACCATCTTCTCAGACAACAGTGAACTCTATCTTGAAATTATCATAGATGGCACCACACTCTCCCCAAGAAAGAGACTCACTGCCACTCCCTATGCTGTCAACTCATCATATCTCAATGGAGTAGAAGCTACATCAACCCCACAATCAACCACCTATATCCCAATGTCTGATATTGATGGGAGTTTTGCATTTAATACGACGACGTTTGGGGGTGATGTATCTTTTTTTGATGATGCAATTAGTTTTTCAACTCAAAAACCATCAAGTAATTTAAGTTTACTGCGTGTAGGTAATTATGCAACGGGTGATTATGGTCAACTACAAGTTGATGGTATGTTTTCTATACGAAATATATCTGATAATATTCAGGTGGTAAAAATTAATGATGGAGGGACTTTTGATGATCCTAATGGTGTGTTTCTTGATATAGGTAATACCAATCATCACGGTGTACTTCGTCTCATGAATGATGCAAATACAGTTACACATTTTTTGAGCGCCACGTCTACGTTTGATTCGTATTTTCAGGGTAATATATTGTTAGGTAATGCATACCAGGCACCGTTGTCATTAGTGGGTTTTGATATGGATGGTGATGATGTATATATTGATGGCACATTAGGGGTGCTCAGTACCATCTTTACTGACGGGGAAATAGTTAGTCATGGCACTGGTACTTCCACCTTTGCTGGCAGTATTGATTTGGCATCAGGAAATTGTTTTGCGGTGAATGGGAC
>CALMAY010000053.1 GCA_937861125.1 uncultured bacterium
TTCTGTGTATGAAAAATTGGCAATATATAAGTATTTTCATCCTGTTTATCGGGTTGTTTGGTGTTGGGATATATGGGTATACTTCACTTTCAAAAGGGGGGGACCATCAAATCCAGATCCAAATCCTGGCGTTGCTGCAGATGTTGTTTTGGGTCAGCAGAATTTTATCACGAATAATGTAAATGGCCCTGTTACGTCTGCTTGGTTGTATAATCCTAATTCTGTATTTGTGGGTAATGGTAAGACCTATGTTGCTGATACGATGAATAATCGTGTATTGATATGGAATACAGAAACTCCTGATATTGGACAGGGTGCTGATGTGGTATTGGGACAAGTAGATTTCTCTTCTATTAATTCTAATCAGGGTGATGTAGCGAGTGCTGGTACATTGAATGGTCCTGTTAATGTTTTTTCTGATGGTGTGCGTATTTTTGTATCTGATCAGGATAATCATCGTGTATTGATCTGGAATACCACATCACCAACAGATGGTCAGGCAGCTGATGTGGTTCTCGGGCAGATTGATTTTACCTCTGTAGATCCTAATCAAGGGGGTTCAGTAAATTCTTCGACGCTTTATAGTCCGTTTGGTGTTTTCTCTGATGGTTCACGTATTTATGTGTCTGATCAAACAAATGCACGTATATTGATTTGGAATACCGTTACACCAACAAATGGACAAGGTGCGGATATTGTCTTGGGGCAAGCGGATTTTGAATCATCTCAATCAAATCGTGGCGGTGGTTCTGCTGCGGATACAGTATATTCTCCACTAGGTGTTTCTATTAGCAGTAGTCGCATCTGTGTGGCAGATACCGATAATCATCGCGTATTAATTTGGAATACGTCCACACCTAGTGATGGTCAAAATGCAGATAGTGTGTTAGGGCAAGGTGATTTTACGTATGCAGACTCGGCTCATCCAGCTAGTACAACAGCGTATGGTCCGTATGGTGTATTTTCTACTGATACTCATGTGTATGTTGCTGATAGCTATAATAATCGTGTGTTGATATATGCTGTAGATACATTAGTTTCAGGAAAAGAGGCTGATATTGTGTTGGGGCAAAATAACTTTATAGGAAGATCCTATGGTGTGAGTGAGTCACGTCTTTATAATCCACAAGGAGTTATGACGGATGGAGAGCGTCTGTATGTGGCAGATACGTCTAATAATCGTGTGTTAATTTGGAACACATCAACACCAGCGACTGGAGCAGGTGCTGATATTGTTTTGGGGCAAACTAATTTTGAAGAAAATCAAGCCAATGCTGGGGGTTCAGCTGATGCTGACACGTTGTATAATCCGAGTGGAGTTTTTTCTAATGGATCTCAGTTATTTGTGGTTGATCAAGAAAATAACCGTGTGCTGATCTGGAACACTGCCACACCATCAAGCGGTCAGGCTGCAGATGTTGTGTTAGGTCAGGACGATTTTATGTCAAGGAATGAAAATAAAGGTGGTGGCATGAGTACTACGTCATCATTGCGTCATCCGTCATCTGTATGGGTATATAATGATCATATATATGTTACAGATGGTTGGAATCGACGTACATTAATCTGGAATACTACTG
>CALMAY010000054.1 GCA_937861125.1 uncultured bacterium
ATATGCAGATCTTCTCCTTCAGTAATGTGTAAAGGAAGGTGTTCAATATCACGTATCTTTCTTTTCAGCTTTCCTCGGCTTTCCGCAGTAAATCTATCTATAAGGTATGCGTCTATAGAGTGGTAGGTTGAGAGGTTAGTAATAAACTTGTCTTCTTCTACATGCGTCAGTCCGTTTATCTTTTTCGAGTTTGAAACATGTAAAAATTCAAGTAAAAGTGGAGCTGGTAATTGTTCGAGAAGTGCGTTAAGAGCATCTTCATGTCCTGGAATGCAAAACAATCGATTGTTTTCCATCATTGCTTCGCCAAAATATTCCCACATTTGTTTGTGTTGATTCCACGCTATCGGTATCATGGCGATAGGCTGTTGCATATCAGTATATGCAACATACGCTCGTGGTTGCTTCTGAGAATGGGTGTGACCTAGGTAACGAAAGTCCCAGCAGTCCCACAAGGTACCCTGCGTGGCAAATTGTTTCCATAATGTTTGGATTGCAGTTAGGTCAGTGATGCACTTAACATGGCCGTTCATAGATGTATTGTGGAATGGCATTAAGATGGAAACGTTCTTTCCAATGGTATGCCCCCATGCCCGCATCATATGTGGTGACCATCGGGTACAGAGAGAATGCATGCTCAATGCTTTTGTAATAGACGTAGGTGCCCAGATTGGGTATCTCGTACGCATTAGCGCCAGTATTCAGAAATATGTACCAATGTCTGTAGAGTAAGATCAGCGACACTGCCTTAGTTTCTCCATCAATGATAAATTTTTGAAAATAAGGAACAACATCAGGTATTGTAAGAAGATCTCGGTAAGTGTCCATGCGATGTGGATATAAAAAGGTGGATGTTTTCTCACCGCCCGCTTCAAATTTCTTCTCGAAGTTTTTTATATTGAGCGCAAAAAGAGTATCTATATCTGCCGGTGTGCCTGGTTCAATTTGAATTGTCTTTCCTTCTTCTATGTCGCGGAATTTTCGTTTGAGAGTATTTCGTGTTTTGGTGCTAAAACAGGTATGCCAGTATGTATCAAATGATCCATCGTAGGCTTGAAGCGGTAGGTTGTATGTATAATCCTGTACAGGCATAGCGGGCATACCATCTTGAAGCGAAATACCCTCTACAGACATAGGACAAGGTATGCGTCGGTATACTTCCGGCACTAGCCATTCAAAACCTGGTTTGGTAAATACTCGGTTGGTCTCCATAAAGTAGGTGCCGAAACTTTCATATTTCTCTATAGTAGGGTTATACTCAATCCCGAGGAATGCCACAGGCTCCTCATTGTAAAATGAGACTACAGATGCAAGAGGAAAATTATGGTATTTGTAAAAAGCAAATCGAAAATCCCACAGATCGTAGATTGATTCATTAGGAGAAAGTGCGTGCCAATACTGTTTTGTTTCAGTCAAATCCGTAATAATGCGGTACGTGATATCCATAAAATTATTTTTTGTATCGTGTAATGGCGATAGAGATTATTTTTTCCAAAACATCGCCAAATTGGAGTCCATCCGCCTTGGCCGCTTTGATAATAGGTGAATCTGGGTGGAGAGCAGGATTTGGATTGATCTCTAGGATATAAGGGTTATCATCTTTGTCGACGCGGATTTCCACTCGTCCATAGTCTTTGCATCGAGCAATACGGTAGGTGTCCAGAGAAATTTCAGTCAATAGAGACTTTAATTTATCACCCATTTTAGTGATCGGTTTTTGCGTCAATATGACAGTACCATTTTTTTGTTGTTCCTTACTTTCTTGGGTATAGATGTGCCAGTGTCCTTTTTTGAGACGAGAGAAGTCTGTCTTAGTAATAGGGAGGATACTCATGTCATTTTCTGTGTTGCCCAAAATGGTGATAGCGAGTTCATCGCCTTCAATATACTCCTCTACAAGTGCGGCCTGACCTAGTGCAAATATGTGTTTGAGCTGTACGTTTAATTCTTTTTTGTTTTGCACAACAGACGCATTGGTGATACCTAGCGAATTATCTGTATTGCCTGGTTTGACGATGAGTGGGTAGGTCAAATCTGTGCGGATAGTGTCTGACTCAGAATACGCATAATCCCATTTTGGTGTTGGGATGGTGTGGTATTCTAGAAATTTTTTGAACCTGATTTTGTCCCGAGCAAGGTCAAGATTGACATGGTCTGCCCCGATGTAGGGGATGTGTAGCATGTCGAGCAGTGCAGCAGTGTGACTTTTTTGGATTGCATCTTTGTACTGTGCATCGCAGAGATTAAACGCAAGGTTGATGTTGCTTTGAAGCAGACGCTGAATTCCTTTTTGTGTATCAGTGACGTCCAAGACACTGACAGCGTAGCCACGCTTTTGGAGTGTATCTTTGATTGTCTGTACAGCAGTACGTGGTGTATAGTCAGCTATTTTTTTTGGTGTATTAGTGACGATAC
>CALMAY010000055.1 GCA_937861125.1 uncultured bacterium
ACTATCTCTATCATGATGGTACTGGAACTTTTGGTGGCTCGATGTTCTCAACAAACGTAGACGGGAATAAAACTATCTCCCTTGGTGGGCTTAATGCTGGTGACCTTGCGGACTGGACTATTGGTGTCAACCAGACACCTGTACTTCGAGCATGTACAGCAATTGATGAAAGTACTAGTACTATTGACATCATGACAGACGGTGCATATTACTCGATTACTGGTCAATCTACTGTTGTTGACATTACTTTTAATGGTGGTAATGCCCCAGATGGTTCATTGCTTCGTATCTATAACGACACAGGTGCTAATGTTACATTCACACATGGCTCAGGTATGCAATGTCCTTTTGGCGGAGACTACACTCTTTCCGCAGCTAGATATTTAGAGCTTTTCCGAATAGGTGGTTCTTGGATAGTTAAACCTTAACATAACATATATGCAAAATGTATTTGAACACAAAAAACCAATACAGTTACTCAAACCATTTGTTACTATCAAAAAGAAGTGTCTTGTTGGTGAGAAGGAAGTTGAAAAAACACTTGCTTTTGGACAACTTACAAAACAAGAACAATATGATTATTGTGTTGAAAATAATCTGAGAGACGAAGAGACGCTTCAAAACTTCAAGAAAGAAAATAACCTTTAATGCTATGTCAGCACAATACGGACAACCACCACTTACAAACACAAGTACAGACAAATTGCATGAAGATTTTATTCCAGAGAGCGTAACACAAAATGGCATTTACAAGGTGTTATCCAATGACAGCGTATCTGATTATACAGCGACTGACCATACTATCGGAACTCTGACTGCCCCAGCTGGAAAAACATATTTTGTCCCAACAAACGTATTTATTATCTGTATAGATAAAACTGGTAGTATCACAGTTATCCCAAACGTCAACATCGGTGCGTCATCTGGCACGAGTTATGACGATATTATGGGTGGGAAAGATGTGCCAACAGGTGTTGGTGGATCGCTTTCATACTCTATTGGCTCACTAAACACACAGGTATACACAAACGGGACAGTAATAAAAATGCACAAAAACACAGCGATCTCTGGTGGCACAATCACAACGGCTGTTCTTATTTTTGGATATTGGTACTAGTAAACATATGTCATCAACACAACATCTCAATCCCGTGCCGTATTTCTTTGAAATATGCTCTATGAATACACTCAAGATACTTTTGTCTGGGTGTACCACAATCATATTCCTGTTGTTTGGTGACGATATGACACCTCTCATTCTCGCACTGACACTCCTCGTTATAGACACGATCACTGGTAGGATCGCGGCAGGTGTAGAACAACGCAAAGGAACGAATAAGGTTGAAAGCAATAGGGCGTGGAGACTTATTGAAAAAATCATTGCGATATTCTCCGCATTTGTTACCGCAAACGTACTAGGCATCTTTACACCAGATGTACGCGAAGCACTCCTCTACCTCGTCGCAGCATCGGTCATCTGGGTGGAGGGAATGTCAATCTTTGAAAACATCGAGCGAATAGATAATCGTTTTACTTTCAAAAAAGTGCGAGAGCTTATCTCGAAACTTGCAAAAAAATAATCATATGCACGACAAGAACAACACAATGCTCCGTTATACGGACGACGTAGAGGACGCAAAAAAATATCTTGCGAGTGCCGTGGTCAAAGCTCTCAGCGATGCCACAGCAAGCGCAACAGATGAGTCTGGTACTTTTGAGGTGATCATCTCAACAGAGGACGTCGATCGCCACGGTGACGTGGTGCGTGTAGACGGGTGGGACACTACCAACTACATGAACAACCCAGTTGTATTGTGCAACCACGAGTGGTGGGATCTGCCAGTAGGCATGTGCACAGAGTTGCGAACAGAGGGAAACAAACTCATCGCAAAGGGTAAATTTGCGCCAGCAGACGCCAACCCAAAGGCACAGATGGTTCGCAAACTCTATGATCTAGGAATGATGCGCGCGACATCTGTCGGGTTCATCCCAGTAACAATCGAGGAGGGGAACATTATCACGCAGGCAGAGTTGCTCGAGTTTTCATTTGTGACTGTACCAGCAAACCCAAACGCTCTCTCGATTGCAACAGAAAAGGGGATGAACATCGAGAGAATGAAAACGCTCGGACTCATTGTAGAGGCAAAAGAGGAGGGTGGCGAGGCACAAACAGGAGAAACACCAACAGAGACAGTTGAGACGCCTGTCGTAGCCCCAGAAACAGCCACAGACGATGCTACACCAGCACCAGAAACAAAGTCAGCAGAAACAGTGCAGGAGGTAGTGGATCAGCGCGAGGCGCGAGAGATGAAATGGGAAAACTTCGAAAAAGTGGACGAAATTGTCAGTGCCTTTTGGTCAGTGTACTTCAATGATGAAACACCAGTAGAGGATTTTGACAGACTTCTGTCAGAGACAGTCTCATTGCTCTCCGAAATTGTTGCTGAGCCAGAGGTGCAGACAAAGATGGTGTCATCAGTTATTGAAACAAAGAAACTCACAAAAATGAGCCTGTCGATCATAAAAGATGCGACAGAAACATCGGAAGAACAGAAAGCTACGGAAGAAACGCCACCACAAACTGAGCAAACACCCGTCTTGGAAGAGGTGCAAACACCTCCTGAGGGCGGAGATGAAAAGGTCGAAAGCACAGGCGACGCAACGATCGCCAAAGAGTATACGGTAGACGAATACCGAGAACTCAAAAAAGCGTTGCAAAACATAGCGACTCTCACATCTGAGACACTCGCAAAACACAAATACAAAAAAACAAAATAACTTATTCAATGTATATTTAATTCTATGGACGACAAAATGATCATGGACGGCATCGAAAAAGCAGTAGACGCCGCAGTGGAAAAAAACCTACAAAAAATTGTAGGTGACGAAGTTGCATCATCAGTAAAAGCGACGGTGCAAAAAATGCGAATGGACAAACAGCTCTATGGACAAGATCTCACAGGTCTTGACGACGCTGACAAAAAATCATTTGCAGAGGAAGTAAAAAGTGTTGCTTTCGGACGCACAAAAGCAAACGAGGGGATCATCGGAGAGATTGACTCACGTGGTGGCTACTTGACACCAGTGGAAGTATCAAACGGTATCTTGCGCGTAGCACAGAGTGTCGGTTTGGTTCTCTCACAGGCATCAGTATTCCCAATGAATAGTGATGAGCTTGATATCCCATCATACCGTGGTTCATTCCTCGAGGGTGGATATTTGGGAGTAGACACAGCAGGTGATGTATCTGCAATGTCTTTCTCAATGGCTCGCCTTTTGACAAAGAAATGGCAACTTGCATTCGTTCTTGGTAACGACTTGCTCGCAGATGCAAACGTAGATCTTGCAAACTGGTTGATCGCTCTCCTTGCTGAGGCACACGCAAACATGGTTGACAAGCAAGCTTTTGCAGGTACAGGTGCACCATTCGTAGGTGTCCTCAACGACTCAAACGTCGCAACAGTGACATTGGCAACTGGAAAAGACACATTTGCAGAATACGATGTGCTCACTGACAGTAGTAACATCATTGCTCAGCTTGAGGAAACTCTCCTTGATGGTGCTGCATTCTATATGCACCGCACTGTCTGGGGTTCACTCCGCACACAAAAATCAAGTACAGGTGACTTCATCTTGCCAATGGCAGGTGCTGCAAGTAACTCAGTACTTGCAAACTATCCAAAAGCAGTAGCACCACAGCCAGCAGGTGAGATCCTCGGACACCCAGTGTTCACAACTCGCCACTTGCCAGCTTTAACATCAACTGCTGTAAGTACCAAATTCATGACATTTGGAAACTTCAAATCATTTGCATACGGTGATCGCGAAGCAATGCGCATCACACGTCACACAAGTGGTTCATTTGGTGGAAAAGAAATTGCACTTGCAGACCAGCAAGGTTTGGTCGGTCTTAAACGCCACGCCCTTGTCAACGGATTGCCAGCAGCATTCGTCAACGTCAAAACAGCCGCTAGTTAGTTTTATCCATAAGGTAGTGGGGTGTTTATTCGCCCCACTCCTTATCATCATATATTTATGCCAGCATATAAAGCAAAACAGACGATCGCATATGGTGGCTCTGTATACAAAAATGGTGATGTTGTGGAGATGTCTGAGGACACCGCCGCTGCATTTGGAGCTGACTATGTAGAGAAAATCCCTACACAACCAGAGCCAGAAAGTGAGCCAGTAGTACCAGAAACTGCACCAGAGGCAGACGCTGATGACACTGACACACCACCAGACACACAACCAGAGCCAGAAAGTGAGCCAGTAGCGAAAAAGCCAAAACGAGCTCGAAACAATAAAAAATAATCTTTTTCTCATACACATATGAAAACCATCAAAGAATACATCGAGGCGGTGCAATCCCTTGTCCCTGCAACTCGCACATCTACCACAAACGGTACAGGTGTTGACACACAAGGCTACACACAAGCATGTGCTCTTATCACAGTTGGTGATATCGACACAGCAAGTGGAAACGAAACATACGTCTTTTCAGTAGAGGAGAGTGCTGACAACTCAACATTCACTGCTGTATCTGGTTTGACAGCAACTGTCACAGCAGACAACGATGTCAAGTACATTGAAATCCCAGGCGTTGGAACAGACCGAGAACGATATTTGCGTGTTGTTGCAACACTTGGTGGTACTACACCATCAGTTGCAGGCGGCGCAGCAATCTTGCTCGGTGGTGCATTCCAAAACCCTACAAACTAGTAGTGGTACAATTCATTGTTTTTCTTTCCTGCGCCTACCAAGACGCAGGGCAAGGGGAATAATCATATATCTATATGGCAGAAACAATATACACCCACGCACTCACGACAGTCAGTCGTGTCAAAGAGCGTCTCGGTATCGACTCCTCTGGTTTTGATACTGTTTTTCTGCGTCTCATAAACGCAGCCACAGACCAGATCGAGCAATACTGCGAGAGGCGGTTCAAGCAGACGACATACACCAATGAGGTGTACGGAACGTCTGTATCAGGTGGTAAGTATCTTTTTTTGCGACAGCCACAAGTGACCGCACTGAGTGCACTGGAATATCGAGCAGGCACACCAAGCACACCGAGCTGGACAGCATTTTTGGCA
>CALMAY010000056.1 GCA_937861125.1 uncultured bacterium
AAGGACGTGAGAAAACTGGTGTAGAGCTCAAAGGGATCAAAGCAATCAATCCAGTCAATGGTGAGCAAATTCCAGTATTTATTGCTGACTATGTGCTCGGTGGATATGGAACCGGTGCGATCATGGCGGTACCTGCTCACGATGAGCGGGATTTTGAGTTTGCACAGAAATATAATTTACCAATAAAACAAGTGGTTGCACCATACTTTGTGAATGATCCACATAGTGATGTTGAGACGCTGTGGGGTCGTCATGCGGTGGATATGATTATCGAACATCCAGATGGAAAACAGTTCTTATTACAAAAAGAAGGTGCTGAACATGTTCACTTTGTGGGTGGTGGTATTGATGCTGGTGAAGATCCTTTGGAATCAGCTAAAAGAGAGGTGATTGAAGAAACAGGATATACTCACTTTGAGGTGGTAGAGCAGCTGGTGAATACTGTTGGAGCAATTGGTTTTCGTCATACAAAAAATAAAAATCAAGAAGGATATAGCACATTCTTTCATATTAAATTAACTGATGAAGAAAAGGTTCCTTCAGAAGTAGAAGAAGGAAAACATGAGATTGAATGGGTGAAAAAAGAAGATGTGATTTCAAAAATTACAATGGCATGGCCACATCACAAAGCTGGTTGGGAAATGTTTGTGAGTAGTAGGTGTTTTTCTGGCGATGGAAAAATAGTTCATTCAGATTTTCTCGATGGTCTCTCTACTACAGAAGCCAAAGAAAAAATGATCCAACATCTTGAAGAAAAAAATATTGGAAAACGAAAAGTACAATTCAAACTTCGTGATTGGGTATTTTCTCGTCAGCGATATTGGGGTGAGCCGATTCCACTCGTGTTCTGCGAACACTGTAAAGAACACGGAACAAAGAACAAAGAACAAATGAGTCAGGGTGAGTTGTTAAATCCAGGGTGGATTCCACTGCCAGAGGATCAGCTTCCACTGGAACTACCAAAAGTAGAAAAATATCAACCTACCGATACAGGTGAATCACCACTCGCTGCCATGACTGACTGGGTACAAACGAAGTGTCCACAGTGTGGCGGACCAGCTCGTCGCGAGACTGATACGATGCCAAACTGGGCAGGGTCGAGTTGGTATTTTCTCGCCTATACGATGGGCAAAGAAGGTGGAGAGTATCTCTGGGATCGCAGTAAAATGG